>JACVJH010000351.1 GCA_015711895.1 Candidatus Solincola tengchongensis
GGAGGTGGGAGAGGAGGCCTGCAGGGAGATAAACGCCGCCCGGAAGGAGGGCAGAAAGGTCGTCGCCGTGGGCACCACGGTGGCCCGGGCCCTGGAGAGCGCCGCCTCCCCCGGAGGGATGAGGCCCTTCCGCGGGCAGACGGAGCTTTATATCTATCCGGGATACCGTTTCCGGGTGGTGGACTGCCTGCTCACCAACTTCCATCTGCCCCGTTCCAGCCTCCTGGTCATGGTCAGCGCCTTCGCCGGCCGGGAGCTGGTTCTTGAGGCCTATCGTCGGGCGGTGGAGAGGAGATACAGGTTTCTGAGTTTCGGCGATGTGTGTTATTTTCACTATCCCCACGGCTGGCGTCCGCCGGGACAAGTCCGGGAATCTTGCGGCGGTTCGGCCGCACCCGGCTGATCGCCGGGCACATCCGGCCGGGATCGGAGCCGGCCGCCCGGCGGAGGACGAGGAAAGGAGGAAGCGTTCCCTTGCGCTTCGAGGTACTGTGCCGGGACCCCCAGACCATGGCCCGCGTGGGGAAGCTGGCGACTCCCCACGGGGAGGTGCTCACCCCCACCTTCCTGCCCGTGGGGACCAGGGGGGCGGTGAAATCCATGGCCCCCTGGGAGGTAGCGGGTATCGGCTACCGCATGATCCTGGCCAACACATACCACCTCTATCTCCGGCCCGGGGTGGAAGTGATCAGGGAGGCGGGAGGCCTGCACGCCTTCATGGGATGGGAGGGGCCCATCCTCACCGACAGCGGCGGTTTCCAGGTCTTCTCCCTCTCCCCCACCTTCCGGGTGGAGGAGGACGGGGTGCGTTTCCGCTCCGTGTACGACGGGAGCGAACATTTCCTCACCCCGGAGGCGGCGGTCCGGGTGCAGGAGGACCTGGGTTCCGACGTGGCCATGACCCTGGACCACTGCGTGGCCTATCCGGCAACCCGGGAGGAGGTGGAGAAGTCCGTGGAGACCACCCTCCGCTGGGCGGAGAGGTCCCTGCGGGCTCGCGCCCGCGAAGAGCAGGCCCTCTTCGGGATAGTGCAGGGAGGCGCCTACCCGGACCTCAGGGCACGGAGCGCGGAGTTGACCGCCGGGCTGGACTTCCCGGGTTACGGGATCGGCGGGCTCTCGGTGGGAGAGCCCAGGGAGGATATGCTCCGCTGCCTTGAGGTGCAGTCGGCCATCCTCCCCGAGGATCGGCCACGTCACCTTTTGGGCATCGGGGACCCGGAGGGGATCCTGGAGTCGGTGGCTCTGGGTATGGACCTCTTCGACTGCGTGCTCCCCACACGCATGGCCCGCACGGGGGTGGCCTTCACCCGGGAGGGCAAGCTCAACCTGCGCCACGCCCGATATGCGGAGGACCTCCGACCCCTGGAAGAGGGCTGCCCCTGTCCGGCATGCCGGAACTTCACCCGCGCCTACCTGCGCCACCTCCACCGCGTCAACGAGATGCTGGCCCACCGCATGCTCACTTGGCACAACCTCACCTTCATGCACCGCCTGCTCCTCGATTGCAGGCGAGCGATAGAGGCTGGTAGAATGTTGGAGTTAATCCGGGAATGGAGGGGATGGAGCTCGCGCCACCCGTCGTGAACCCGGTATCTATATGGTAATTTCTGGGAAGGAAGGTGAAGATGAACTCCTTGAACGCGTCCATAACCCTGGCGGCGCAGGAAAGCTCCACAGGCTGGATCTCCCTCCTCTTCATCGCCGGCCTGATCGTGCTCTTCTACTTCATGCTCATCCGGCCCCAGCAGAAGCGCATGAGGCAGCAGATGGAGCTCATGAAGAGCCTGCGGGTGGGCGATGAGGTGATGACCTCGGCGGGCATCTACGGGACCATCAGCGAGGTGGAGGAGGATACCGTCCTTTTAGAGGTGGCCGAGGACGTGGATATCCGGGTGGCCAAGAGCGCCATCGTCAAGGTCTTCACCCCACACGGAGAGGAGGCCGGGGAGGAGACGGACGAGGGGTCCCCCGCGAATGAAGAACCGGAGGACAAGGGGACGGAGGGCGAGGAATAACGTGCCCCGGGACGGGGCATCCGCCCGGGAACCGGCGATCTTTGGAGGCTTCACAAGGGAAGCCGGCGATAAGGCGTGAAGATACTCGAGGCCAGATTCGCATATCCCGGCCCCAGGATTTGCCGGGAAGCCGGAAGTTGTCGTGAAGTAGAGGAAGAGCGCCTGCCGCAGTCGCTGCGCGAAACCGTTCCCCGGAGCCCAAGGAGGCGGGAGGCGCGTTTTCGACCGCGAAGGAAAAGGCTTTTCTGACCATATCGGGAGGTAAGCGGTGAAGACCGGAAGGTCCCTGTGGATGCTGGCAGTCGTGGTCCTGGTCCTCGCGGCTATGTACGTGCCCGTCCTGGTGGGCGGGTACGGGCCGAGGCTGGGGCTGGACCTCCAGGGAGGCATCAGCGTGACCCTTCAGGCGCTGGGGGAAGCGGACGCGGCCAAGATGGAGAAGGCCGCCGAGATCGTGCGGCGCCGGGTGAACGCCCTGGGACTCACGGAGCCGGTGGTAGCACCGCAGGGGAACAACAGGGTCCTGGTGCAGATCCCCGGTGAACAGGACCCCGACCGGGTGCTCAAGATCATAGGAAGCACCGCTCAGTTGCAGTTCCGGGAGGTCCTGGAGATCATCTACCCGGGGAGCGAGAACTACGACACCACGGAGGTCACCGCCGTCAACCCGGAGGACCTCGAGGCCTACCAGGCCCTAAAGGACCAGGAGGTCGTCCTGGAGAAGGAGGGCAAGAACGGGGAGGTGCTCAAGGTCCGCCTGGGTCCCACCCGTCTCACCGGGGACATCATCGATAACGCAGATGCCGCCGTGGACCGGGAAAAGGGAGGCTATAAGATCGACTTCCAGCTCACCTCGGAGGCGTCACCGCAATTCGCCGCCCTCACCAAAGAGATGCTGGGAAAGCAGCTGGCCATCGTCCTCGACTATCACCTCGAGTCCTTTCCCACCGTGCAGTCGGAGATAACCGAGGGCCGCGGGGAGATAACCGGGGACTTCAGCCGCGAGGAGGCCCGCGACCTGGCCATGGTCCTCAAGATGGGGGCCCTCCCCGTGGAGTTCGACCCCAACCCGCTGGTGGAGAACGTCAGCGCCTCCCTGGGCCGGGACTCCCTGCGGCAGGGGCTCATCGCCGGGATAGTAGGCCTGATACTGGTGGCCGTCTTCATGCTCTCGGTGTACCGGCTGCTGGGGGTGGTTACCTGTTTCTCCCTGGTCATCTTCGGGCTGCTCATGTTCGGGATAATCTCCCTCCTGGGCCGCTACGTGCACTGGTCACTCACTCTGGCGGGCATCGCCGGCGTGGTCGTATCCAGCGGCATATCCGCCGATTCCAGCGTGGTCTTCTTCGAGAGGCTCAAGGAGGAGGTGCGGGAGGGGAAAACGGTGCGCTCCTCGGTTGACCGCGCCTACCGCTCCGCCTTCCGCACCATCATCGCCGCAGATGCCGCTACCTTCATCACCGCTTTCATCCTCTGGATACTGGCCATGGGCCCGGTGAAGGGCTTCGCCTTCACCCTGGGGCTGGCCACCCTGCTGGACGTGTTCATATCCTACTTCTTCACCCGCCACGCCGTGCTCCTGCTATCCAGGCTTGATGCCTACAACCGGCCCCGCCTGGTTGGAGTGGGAAGGGAAGTCCTGGGGAGTGAGGGCTGATGTATATCCGGGGAAGGGAGATCAAGTACA
>MU158653.1:0-5129 GCA_015711895.1 Candidatus Solincola tengchongensis
CCGGCCCGGACATAGCCCGGGGTCCCGTCCTCGAGCCTGACCACGAAGAATCCCTCGCCCTCCACGCAGAGATGAAGGGGGTTTTCCGTCTGTTCCACCGTTCCCTGCCGGAAGTCTCTTTTGACTTCCCCCGGTTTGGTGCCCAGACCTATGCGGTCCAAGGGCTCCGAGCCTCTCCCGCCGGCAGGTCCAACGAGATCCGCGAACCGCGGAAGCGAGCGTTTGAAGCCCGGGGTGTTCACGTTGGACAGGTTGTCCGCGGTGACGTCCATCATCAACTGGTGGGCCAGAAGCCCAGAAGCCGCGCTCCTCAGGGCCGGCAACATCTTCTTCCCTCCTTTCCTCGTGTCCACCGCGACGTGGCGCATGCTCGGTGGCTCTCCGGTACACACCGCAGCCGAACCGCGACGCGGGACCCCGGCACGAAAGGCCTCCCTTGGACCCGCGATCGAACGAGGCGCCGGGCCTTCCCGGCCCTCGACCCGCTTCCGCGCATCATACTTTTCCCGTCTGGTTGACCAGCTTCTCCAGGGTCCGGTCCTGTGCCAGGATGAGCCTCTGATTGCTCTCGTAAGCCCTTAATCCCTCTATCATCTTCACCATCTGGTCGACGGCATTGACGTTGGAGGCCTCGAGGTATCCCTGCACCACCCGGCAGCTCGCGCGGCGGGAGATTTGCGCGGATGCAAAATACCCCTCTCCCACCTTGCGCAGGCTTTCCGGGTCGTCGAAAGCGTAGATGCCCAATCTGCCCCTCTCCTCCCCGTCAACCGTGATGGTCCCGTCCTCGCCGATCACGAGCTCCCCTTCCACCCGGATCGGGCTACCGTCCTCGTCGAGGACCTCCGCTCCGTCGAAGGTCACCAGGTAATTCCCGGCGTTCAGATGAAAGGAACCGTTGCGGGTGTAGAGTAACCGACCCTCCCTGCGCACGGCGAAGAATCCCTCGCCCTCCAGGGCCAGATCGGTGGGGACCCCGGTCTCTTCCAGGGCTCCTTGCGAGAAGTCGGTCCTCACCTCGCCCAGCAGAACTCCCCCGGTGTATGGTCCCAGGGGCTGCACCCTGGACCCGCTGCCCTCGTTTCCTTCCAAAGCAACCATGGACCTCGAGGGGAAGGACCGAAAGACCGCCAGGTCCTGCTTGTAGCCGTGGCTGGTAACATTTGCCAGATTGGACGCCACCACGTCCTGCCTGAACAGCCAGGCGCGCATGCCCGCGAAAGATGAATAAAGTCCGCGCAACATCTCATGCCCTCCAGCTCTCCAGCGACGCCGCACTTCCGGCCGCTGCATCCGCCGTCTGTATGTCGCCCCCCGTCCCCCTCTCCAGCGGCGGCGCATCTCCGCCCGCCTCCTCCGCCGAGGGAAGCACCACGGTGAAAACGGAACCGTAGCCCGGTTCGCTCATGACCTCCACCTTCCCTCCATGGAGCTCCACGATCTGTGCGACGAGGTACAAACCTATGCCCAGCCCCTGAGTCTTTCTCGCGTCGCCGCGGTCTACCTGGGCAAAGCGCCGAAAGATGAGGGGGAGGTGCCACTGGGATATCCCTATCCCTCTGTCCTTCACGGAAAGGAAAACCCCGTCAGACCTCCTGCCGGCGGTGAGCGTGACCTCCGTGCCCGCAGGGGAGAACTTCCTGGCGTTGTCCAGGAGGTTCCAGAGGACCCTCCTGACCTTGACCTCGTCGGCAGACGAGAGACAGGACCCCGGCATGCGCACGAAGCGGTAGACGTGGTCCCCGTCGCCCACCCGTGCCTGTCGGATAACCTCCTCCGCCACAAGATCCAGCCGCACCGGGGCCCTGCGCAGGACCAGGTCCTTCCTGGCGGCCTTGGCCGTGTCCAGGATATCCATGATCGCACCCTTCAGCCTCTCCGCCGCCCTGCGGGTATGGAGGATCGACTCACGCTTGGTGACATCGTCCAGTCGCTCCCACCCGTCGTTGAGAACCTCTAGATAGCCGAGGACGATGGACAGCGGGGTTCTGAGCTCGTGGGAGACGCAGGCCAGGAAATCGTCCTTCAGGCCTTCCACCTCCTTCTCCTCGGTGACGTCCCTGACCACCACCACCTCTCCCACCGATTCCCCTCCGGGTAACTTGACCTCGGACTTGTAGGCCCTGACATAGCGGGGTGGATCAACGGGCACCACCATCTCCCCGCTCACGTTTTCGTCCCCCTCCTCATCGGGGTGGAAAATGAAACGGTATAGGGAGGGGTAAAGGTCTTTCTCCTCAAGGATCCGCCCTATGGCGCCCTTCTTCCTGAGGCCGAAGAGCCGGTCGGCGACGCGGTTGGCGGCGAGAAGCTTGCCGTCCCCGTCGATGACCAGCACCGCGTCCTGCATGGCGTCGAAAACCGCGGCCAGTTTCCCCTCCTCGTTCAGGGCCTCCTCGTAGAAGGACGCTCGGAGGAAGGAAGACTGAACCCCCTCCACCAGCGAATCGGCTATGGAGAGCAGGAAATCGCCGTCCAGGCCTCCCTCCAGGCGGGAGAGGAGCAAGCACCACAGCTCGCCGTCCTTTGTGGAGGTCACGGGAAACAGAAAAGCCTCCTGGAAGCCCGTCTCATCCAGCTTCTCCGGTCCGCCGGCGACTCTCACGAGGTCCTCCCGGCGCAGAAGCGCCCATTTTCCGCCCTCTTCGGGAGCGGCTATTTGGGCTCTCTCGAGGACCCTCGGCAAAAAACTCGGGGGGTACTCGAATTTCTCACTCTCTCCATCTTCCCCCCACCACTTGACGACAACGGGAACGGAATCTCTCGCCCGACGACTCAGAAAGAGGACGGTCTCCGTTCCCCCCAGCATGGTGGACAGGCTCCTGGCCAGATAACCCGCCATCTCTTCCTGGAATAGGCATTCCGAGAGGTCGGAGAGCAGGCAGTTGAGGGCGGAAAGGCCTTCCTCCCTCTCGCGAAGCTTCCGATAGTGATCAGATATCTTTATCCCCGCCGCCAGTTGGGCGGCGAGGGCTTTCAGGAACTCCAGGTCCGTGTCGTCCACTTCCGGCTCGCGGAGAGCGCATTTTATCATCCCCAGGAGCTCCCCCTCCAGGCAGATGGGCACCTCGAGAAGGGCGGTACCCTCCTGAACGAATCCCGGAGTGACGCACTCCTCCATGGCGGATATGAGATTTTGGAGGCCCTTCTCCCTCGCCTTGCGATAGAGGGCGTTGCGCATACCCGCATCCAACCTTATGAGCTCATGGCCCAACCTCACGGCCACACTCCTAAGGCGCGCCCGGTCGGAGGGGTCCAGAAGCATGACGTACGCCATCCTCGCGCCCATGAGGCGCTCGACGATGGTCAAAACCCGCTCCATCAGGCGTTCGGGGTCCGTCTCCTCGGTGAGGATACGCGAGACCTCGATCAGCGCCTGAAGGTGGCGTCCGCTGCGCGACTCCTCGTCCGGTTGCCGACTCAGTCGGGTAAGGCTCTCCTTGGCCGCCCTGCTCACGGTGTCCGTCGGCCGCAACTTCCCGCGGTCCTCGCCCCGGTCCCCCAGGACGAGGTAGAGGATCCTGCGCCTCCCTGCGGGAATGTCGTAGATGTCGAAGTGGCGAAGGCCGCGGCTGCTGGCGAAGTCGAAGATGGCCGTCGAAAGACCGCCGGCTTCCTCGAAGCCGGGCGGTTGGTTCGGCGTAAACACACCGGCTTGAAGCGTTTGCGTTTCCCGAGCCGGATTTTCTCCGCAGTCCTCGGGGTATGCGGCCAGAAAGGTCAGTCCCTGCGCGTCCACCTCGCCGAGGAAGGCCACTCCAACGTCGAAGGGAACCAGGCCGCTAAGTTTTTCCAGCAGATCCCCGGCCGCCCGTCTCAGTTCTTGGCTTGAGGGAAAGGTGTAGACCTTGCCGGCCTCGGCAACTCGCGCCTCTCCGCTCTCCCTCCGGTTGGCCTGCATATCTCTTCCCGCGAATCCGTCCGGATACCCGAAACACTCCCCGTCGGGGCGCCCCTGCTCTCCCGGTACGACTCGGACGGAAAACCGCCCGGCTCACGCGCTGCCCGTCCGCGAACCTCAGAAAGCAGGAGTGCGCCTCCTCATCAGTTGAATAATCTCATTTTGAGGGAAGAGACCTTGACCACCCTTCTGGGCGTGAGCTTTCCCGCATTTGGGGGATATTTCGACCCCTCTCCGCGCCTGAAGCGTCCGGGTGGGTTTCATCCGTGGGTTCGCTGTATCCCGAGAACGTCGATCCGTTCGTGTATGGTATGAACACAGGTCCCGCCAAAAGCGCCCGCCGAGAGGGAGATATGGTACCGATACGGAGAAGGAACGGCCATACGGCGGCAATCCAAGCGAATAATCTGGAACGGACCGGGCGACCCCTTACCAGACCTCCTCGCTCAAGCGCCTCAGGTGGTCGGCGAGGCAGTCGGCGAAACTCCGGAAGACCTCCATCTCCTCTTCGGGAGAGAAACCCTCCGGCAGCACCAGGACCAGAAGATAAGGGGGGAGAAACCCTTCCGCCTCGAACCCTTCATCCCCAAGATCCGCCACCTCGTCCGACCCTACCGCAGTCCCGAGGGAATCAGGGTCCACGGCGAGAAGCAAAACGCCGGGCCCCTCGCTCCTCCCCTCCTCGCTCCCCAAAATAAGTGAGCTCCTCTGCGACCAGGCGAATCCGGGGTTCTCGACGCCTGCCGCCCACGCGACGATGTCCTCCGCAAGGGCTTGCGCCTCCTCTTCCGATAGACCGCATCTCACCGTGGCTTTCCATCGTCCCCCGCCGTCCCATCTGAGCAGCACTCCCGCATTCAACCCCATGCTCTCCACCAGCACCTCGGTCATCCTCTGCAGGTTTCCCCCGTTGGACGCCTCCCCAACCACATACTTGAGCAGAGTCTTGAGGTTTCGGTTGGCGGACCCCAGCCCGTCTCTTTCCCGTCGGAGGGAGGCGATTTCCAAAAAGGTCGCCGCTTGATCGGAGATGAGGTTCAAGTAACGTATGAGTGGCGTCGTGAGGTTGAAGGGCTTGGAGCCTGCGGCCATGAAAATGACCTCCGGGCGGTCCCCGACGAAAACGGGATTCAGGAGGATGCTGATATAAGGACTCCTCCATCCCCTGGCCCGATCCCTGAGCCGATGCTCGTTGCACACCACCGGATGCCTCGCCTCAACCATGGAG
>MU158653.1:5203-7656 GCA_015711895.1 Candidatus Solincola tengchongensis
AAAACCTCCCGAATTCCATGTGGAAGCGATCACCCTTCCTGTAGGCGAGCCCGTAGAGCTCCCCTCCGCAGAGCTCAGCGGCGCTCTCGGCCAGGAAATCGATTGCCTTCCCCTCCCGGCGGAAGACGGCAAAAGCCTGATCCATAATACCCAGCAGGGAATCGGCCAGCCGGAACCGGTTGATCAGCGGTTCCGTGACCTCGGAAGGGAGGTCTATCCTTCCCTGTATCACCCGGCGTATGGTCCCCACCAGTTCCTTAAGGGGAACTCCCTTCAGGACGTAAGTGTCCGCACCGTGCTTTAGGGCCTCAGAGACGTAAAGCTCGTCTTCGTGAGCACTAAGGGCCACGATCCTGAGGTGGGGATAATTCCCCCTCAGAATGCGTATGAGCTCTAGCCCGTCCATCTCCGGCATGCGGATATCGACGAGCACCAGGTCGGGGCGCGTCCTCTCTACAACCTCCAGGGCGCTCCTGCCGTCGGGCGCCTCTCCCAGGACGGTCATGTCATCCTGAAAAGAGATGATGCGGGATATGGAGGCGCGGACGCTTTCGTGATCGTCCACCACAACCACGCCGATCTTTCCCGCCCCGCCCTCCTCGGAAAGGGAAGGTGCCGCCTCCTTTTCCACTCTTCTGCCTCCTCATGCATCCGTATCGAGCCCCACCATCCTGCGGGAAAAACCTCCCGCATCACGGCGGCGTTCACCCGCCTTTTCCGTGGCGCTCCTAACCTTAAACCGCGACGGGAACCTTTATCGTCACCTCGGTCCCCTTGCCCGGTCGAGACTTGATTTGCATTGTGCCTCCGGAGAGCTCAACCCTCTCCCGGAGAGAGCGCAGCCCGAAATGCTCCTCGCTTCCCCGCCCCTCCAGCACGCTCTCGGGCTCGAAACCGACTCCGTTGTCGCGCACCGCCAAAACCAGAAGCTTTCCCCTGCGGGAGATCCTGACCTCCACCTCCGTCGCCTTGGCGTGCTTCCTGATGTTGGCAAATATCTCCTGAGCCATGCGGTAGACGCTTACCCCAAGGTCGGAGTCCAGTTCTCCCAGATCCTCATCCACGTAGAGGAAGCTCCTTATGTCCAGCTCCTCCTCGAGGCGGTTCAGGTAATCCTCTAAGGCGGGGACCAACCCGGCATCGTCGAGGATGGAGGGGCGCAGGTCGAAGAGGAGGCGGCGCATGCAGGTGATGTTCCTCTGCAGATCCCTCTTTATCCCGCGCACCAGGTCCAGGGCCCTGGCGGCGTTCTCCTCCTCCAGCACGATCTCCACCGCCTCCAGCTGATAGAAGGAGCTGATGAGCGACTGGATGGTGTCGTCATGTATGTCGGAAGCTATCCTTTTCCTCTCGTCCTCCTGGGCATTGATGATCTTGGTCAGGAGCCTGCGGTGCAGTTGTTCCTTCTCCTCCATGTTCCGGTGCAGGAAGGCATTCTCCATCCCCATGGACCCCACGGCGGTCAGCGCTTCCAGGACACGCAGGTCGGCCTCACAGAATCTCCTGTCCTCATCGGTGATCCCCAGGTTGAGCACCCCGAACACCTCACCCCGGCGGAAGAGAGGGTAGGAAATGGCGCTCTTGACCTTCGGGTCGATGCCCTTGAAGTCGTCCCCCTCCACCCTCTCCTGGAGAATGAGCGGTTTTCCGTGTTTGGCCACCCAGGCGGATATTCCCGTCTCCGCCTTGCGGGGCGTGCTCACGTCGACGTTCTCGGGCAGGTTGTGCCAGGCCACGAAATGCAGCTCTCCGCTCTGCTCCTCATAGATGTAGATGGAACCCCTGTCCGCGGCCAGAAGGGCCATGGCCGTGGAAAGAAGGAGGTTCATAGCCTTACGGAAATCGGTGACCTCCGCCATCCTGGAGGCGATCTTGGAGATGGCCATGTCCAGCCTTTGCCTGCGCTCGTTGAAATCCTGGAAGAAGAAATCGTCCATTACGAGGGAGCAGCGCGAGGAGGCCAACACAAAGGTCATGACGTCCTCCCTCGTCCATCTCTCCTTCTGGAGCACCAGGGCCACGGAGACGGGGACCAGGGCACACCCCGGACAACATTCCGTGTCCTTCTTCAGGCTGACGTTCCTCTTATAGCAACAGTCCCCGGAATAGAAGGGCACATCCCAGCAGTAAAAGCGGTTCTTCGTGCCCTGTGTCCGTCTCGAGAAAAGGCAGTTCACCCTCTGGCAGCCATCGGCCGCCAGACGACCGGGGACGGGGAACACCGCCGTCTTCAGGCCGGAAAAGAAAGCGGGGGCGCCGTCCTCGTCCCCCGCGACGACCAGGATCTCGTCCTCTCTCATGGACAGCTTGCGGAGGAGGTATCTCTCCGCCTCCAGGGGCACGAAGGGCAGGTAAGGCTGCCTCTTCCTCTGGATATACTGCAGGAAAGATGCATGGGGCAGGGCCAGATAAGCGCCCGCGAAACCCTTGTCGTTCGTCAACCATTCGAGCAA
>JACVJH010000354.1 GCA_015711895.1 Candidatus Solincola tengchongensis
ACTTGGGAACCGATCCGGCCGGGGAAGAAGTGAAGACGCGTCCACCGTGTCCTCGAGCGGACGGGGCGCGGGAAGAGGGCTAAGAGGTGCGCCCGCTCTCCAACATCTCCACCAGGGTCCTTATGAGGTCGGTCTCGGTTATGATGCCCACCAGCCTTCCTCCCTCCACCACCGGGAGGCCTCCTATCTTGTTGTCCAATATCAGGCGCGCCGCCTCCTCGAGGGGGGTGTCCGGGGTGACGGTGATGGGGTCCGGGGTCATGATGCCCCTCACCTGTATGCGGTCCAGGATATATTCCACGTAACGCCTTTCCTGCACCACGGCCGAGCTCATGTCCGCCTGGCGCACGTCCCTGTCGGTGACGATGCCCACCAGTCTGCCCTCCTCCACCACTGGAAAACGGCGCAGGCCCAGTTCCCTTATCAGCCGGCGGGCTTCCCTCAGTGTGTCATCTGGGGAAAGGGTCACGGGATCGGTGCTCATGCGTTCCCTCACCAGCATGGGGACCTCCTTGCTCCGGGTCGCCAAGGCGTGCTTTTCAACGGCAATAATTATAAACCATCCCGCCGTTGAGCTCCGGGAAAGGGTTGCTTTTCCCTTCCTGATATTTCCAACGACGACCGGTCCGGAAGCCCGGGGTCAACGGGGAACGAGAGAAAAGCTGGAAATCTACACGCGGCCATCATGCGCTCTGATCCGGCCTTCCGGTGAAGGACCGTTGCATACTTCAGAAGGGCATGGCGAATCAGTGTCTGCGGCCCTCAATACACCCAACCCGGGAAGGTGCATACGTTGGCCGGCCGATCCACGTTGCGGTACATTTCCACATCCTTCCAGGGCTCGCCCAGGATGCCATCGTGGATGGCCCAGCTCCTTCCGCGGACCGTTTTCTCCGCACCCGGCATGCGGAAGGGCGTGCTCCCGTCAAGTTTGCGGAAGAGCTCCCCCCCAGGGCGGAATTCCCGGTCGATCTCCTCCATCTTCTTCCTGCCCCGTACATAATTGAAGCCGTGGTGCTCGAAGATTATGGCGTCGTGGTAGGCGAGGGGCTCGGCGAGCAGCATGTCGTGGCCCATAGCGGAGACGAAACTCAGGGCCAGGGGAAGGAAATCACGCAGCATACGCAGGCCCCGCCTGACCTGTCCTGGGGCCAGACCGGCCTGCATGGCACGGATCTCCTCGGGGATGTTGCGCCGGGTTGTACCGAACTTGGTGCGGCGGCCGGCGTCGTCGATATCCGTGTTGAAACGGGGGGAACGCGGGTCGTTGACGATGAGGAAGGTCACCTCCACTTTAAAGAACGCGGTGTCCGCGATCTCCAGGAAGAAGATACAGTCCCGGTCCCCGGGATGTTCGCGGACCTCAATGATGGCGAAACCGGCCTGGCGCGGCGCCGTGATTTTGACCACCCGCTCGCCCGCCGGGTTTGTGAAGTCCACCCGGTCGATGAGGAAGAGGTCGAAGATGCGTTCCGGGATGAGCAGAGCGTATACCCTTTCCTTGACCTCCGGGTCGAGCTGGTTGAGGGCATGGATGCTGTGGTGAGGGGCGTTTCCCACCAGGGAAAGCAGGCTCTCTCCCGTCCTCTGTGCGCTGTTCAGGGGCATGGCTCCGTTCCGTCATGCATGACCGTAAGACCGCCTCGGGCGGGTACTATTATAGTGGATGCCAAGACGGTAGAGGGCAGGCGATACGGAAAATCAGCCTCCGGGAGGAGGATAATCCCCGGGGATTACCGGTAGGGCGGGAGCGTATGGATAGCGGCGCCGGAGCGGGAGCGGGGAGGAAAGGCATCGCTGGCGGATTGGCATATCCTACCATTCGGGCGACTCATGAATGGTATACTTTCGGAGTCCGCCGGCTCAGAACGTACGGCGGGGAAGGCGGGACGAGGAGGAGAGGCGGCGGATGTGCTCCACGGAGGAGGAGAGGGACGAATACCTGGATACCCCGCGCGGGAGGGTGTGGATAAGGGCTCACTCCCGGCCCGAGTTCATCGCCTCGCTGCGGCTCGACGAGGGAATGGGCATATTCGCCGCGCCCCATTATCCGCCTTCACGCGAGAACAAGGCCCTGGAGAGGCTGGCCTCCAACCCGGAGAGCAACATCATAGTGGCCTACAACCAGGAGGGGGTCATCGTGGGTTTCGTGGCCATCGCACCTCCCAGCCCGGCGGAGAGATGGGGAAAGCTCTCCGGGAAAGGCCTGCTCGAGGCCATGGCCATCGAGGTCAGCAGGGGCTGGCGGTCCATGGGGATTGCGGACAAGATGCTCGAATGCGCCGTCAACGACGATTTCTTTTACGACAAGATCGTGATCTGCACGGGATATTCCTGGCACTGGGACCTGGAGTCCACAGGACTGAGCAAGGAGGAATACCGCCGCATGCTCCTGCGCTACCTGGAAAAGGCCGGTTTCATGTACTATGACACGGACGAACCCAACGTGAATCTTGATCCGGCCAACTTCTTCACCGCCCACATCGGTGCCGGGGTGGAGGAGGAGCTGCTCCACGAGTTCGAACGCTTGCTGTTCAAGGACCCCGGATGGGCCGATTTCCGCGGCCGACCGCGCACTATAGCGGAGGTGCTGGGCAGGAACGACCTCCTCAACGGCGGCGACGGCGCGCGGGGAGGGAGCGACGGTGGGTGAAGGGTGCTATACTTTCATCGTGATGCGGCCATGTGCCGCAGGGGTTGAGGGAGAGAGATGCGATATCGCGGCCTGGTGATCAGGCCTCCCAGCGAGGCCGGCAGCTACATCCTGCAGGTCACCTACGGGTGTTCCCATAACGCCTGCACCTTCTGTCCTACCTATAAAGGGGTGCGCTTCAGCCCCCGTCCCCTGGAGGAGGTTGAGGAGGACATAGCCGCAGCCTCACGCCTCATCCCCTACACACGCCGCGTCTTCCTGGCCGACGGGAACGCCCTGTGCCTGCCAACAGAGGAACTGGAGAGGATACTTCGCCTGTTGCGGCAGTCCTTCCCGCGCTTGGAGAGGGTGGGGATCTACGCCAACGGCGGGGACATTAACGGAAAACCGCGGGAGGAGCTGCGCCGGCTGGCGGAAATGGGGCTGGGCATCGTCTACCTGGGCCTGGAGAGCGGCGACGACGAGGTGCTCCGAAGGGTACGCAAGCGGGACACCTGCGAGGAGATGGTCCAAGCGGTGCTCAAGGCCAAGGAATGTGGGATTCTCACCTCGGTGATCGTTCTGCTCGGGCTGGGCGGGAAGGAGGGCTCCCTGCGCCACGCGCGCCTGAGCGCCGAAGCCGTCTCCAGGATGAACCCCCACTACCTGAGCGCGCTCACCCTGATGGTTGTCCCGGGGACTCCCCTCCACGCGGAATGGGAAAGGGGGGAGTTCGAGATGCCGGATCAGAGAGGGCTCCTGGAGGAGCTGCGGGAGTTCATCTCCGCCTGCCGCCTCGAGGGCTGCGTATTCCGCACCAACCACGCTTCCAATTATTTACCATTAAAGGGTGTTCTTTCCAGGGATAGGGAGAGGCTGCTGAATACCATAGAGCGGGCCTTCCAGCGGCCGGAGATGCTCAGGCCGGAGTTCATGCGGGCGCTTTAGGCCGTCTGAGGGCGGCATGGCGCAACGGCTGTTATATTTTACCGCATGTGCTCAAGGCGGTAGTGCGGGCAAACGATACTTAAAGTGAGGCCGTGGGA
>JACVJH010000355.1 GCA_015711895.1 Candidatus Solincola tengchongensis
CCCCCAGACGGAGACCCTCTTCCGCTTCCAGCGCGGGAATCCCGAGCTCCGGGAGAAGAACGTGGAGGAGGAGGGGACCACGGTGATTTTCGGCCTGCGCCCCTGCGACGCCCGAGCCATGTCCATCGTGGACCGGCTCTTCAGCTGGGACTTCGAGGACCCCTACTACCTCAAGCGGCGCCAGTTGACCACCCTGGTGGGGCTGGCCTGCGTAGAACCCCCCTCCGTCAACTGCTTCTGCACCTCGCTCGGGGGAAGCCCCTTCGGAACGGAGGGCCTGGATGTGCTCCTCGTGGACATGGGCGACCATTACCTGGTGCGGGCCCTCACCGAGAAGGGGGAGAAGCTCCAGGAGACCCTGTCCGCATACCTGGAGGAGGCTCCTGCCGGGGAGGAGAAGGAGGCCGAGGAGATGGCCTCCCGGGCGGAGGGCAAGATAGCCCGTTCCATAAACACGGAGGGCATCCCGGAGAAGCTGCCCACCCTGTGGGAGCACGAGTTGTGGAAGAAGGTCTCCGCCGCCTGCTTGGGATGCGGGATATGCACCTTCCTCTGCCCCACCTGCCACTGCTTCGACATCCAGGACGAGCTGGAGGAGATGGGGGAGGGGAGGCGCGCCCGCATGTGGGACTCCTGCATGTTCAGCGAGTACACACTGCACGCCTCGGGGCATAACCCCAGACCCACCCGCCGGGAGCGGACCAGGAACCGCATCAGCCATAAGTACTCCTATTACCCGAAGCGGTTCGAGGTCATCGCTTGCGTGGGTTGCGGGCGGTGTATAAACCTCTGCCCGGTGAACATCGACATCCTGGAGATCCTGGAACAGGTGGTGGATGCCTCATGAAGAACCCCTACATCCCCTACGAGGTGAAGATCCTGGAAGCCCGCTATGAGACGCCGGGCGACCGCTGCATCAAGACCTTCAAGGTCACCTTCGCCGACGAGAAGGTCTGGGACACCTGGAGCCATCTGCCGGGCCAGTGCGCCATGGTGGGCATACCCGGGGTCGGCGAGTCCATGTTCTGCATCTCCTCCTCGCCCACGGAGAAGGGCTACCTGCGCTTCAGCATCATGAAGATGGGCAAGAACACCACCGCCCTCCACGAGCTGGAAGCCGGGGACTCCTTCTACGTGCGCGGCCCCCTGGGCAACAACTTCCCCCTCGAGGAATGGAAGGGCAAGAACATCATCACCATCGGAGGCGGCATCGGGCAGGCGCCGCTCCGGCCGGTCATCCAGTACATCCGGGACAACCGCGGCGATTACGGGGAGCTCACGGTGATATACGGCGCCCGCACCAGTGCCGATCACTGCTTCAAGGCAGAGTTCGAGGAGATGAACGCCTGCGGCGACGTCTGCTGCCACCTCTCCATAGACGTGGAGGAGGAGGGCTGGCCGCATTTCGTGGGATTCGTGCCCCAGCTGCTCATGGAGGTGTCTCCCTCTCCGGAGAACGCCATCGCCGTCACCTGCGGGCCGCCGATCATGATCAAGTTCGTCCTCCAGAACCTGGAGAAGCTGGGGTTCACACCCGACCAGGTGTATACCACCCTGGAGAACCGCATGAAGTGCGGGATAGGGAAGTGCGGCCGCTGCAACGTGGGTCACCTCTACGTGTGCAAGGACGGCCCGGTGTTCTCATACGCGCAGATAAAGGACATTCCCGAGGCCTTCGCCTGATGCCCATGGCGTGGGCCGGCAAGGGTTCCGGTGGGGCGGAGTCCGTACTCCGCCTCGCTTTTTTACCGTCGTCCGGTTGTAGTGGGCCCACAGGGGAGGCAGGGGGGCCGCGCAACGGTTGAAGGGAACGTTGGTGGTCGGGAGGGCCCGATGTTCCGGAGGGCGTATCGATACGCGGGAAGTCTTCGAAGACAGGCGGGAGCGCTGTAGGTCCGCTGCGGAGGGCCTCGGTCACAGGGCGGACCCGGAGTTCCGGAGAGCCTTCCGATCCCCGGGAAGTCTTCGAGCGTCAAAGATAGCGGGAGGTCGAGGAGAAGCACTGCGAAACAGAGGGCCGGGGTTCCGGGAGGATGGGCGGAAGGGAGGTCCGAGGGGCTAGATTTGGGACAGAGACGCGGGTGATGAAAATGTCGGTGGAATGACTCATGCCGCGGAATACCGATCGGACGGCGGTGGAGGAAGGGTGGCGGTTCGGGGTTTGAGCCGCGCTCGGATCCTCGGCGCTCAGGGGGGAAGCGTGAGCCGGAACGGTGAAGGGAAGGGCCCTTTCGGGCGTTGGTACAGGGCAAGCGGAACACACGGGAGGGGTGGGTTGCCTGGAGATGAAGGGGAGGAGTGTGGGCACGACGAAGACTTGGAAGAATTTATCTGCGAGTCAGGACGATAAATGCCGGATATTATGCCTACAGGGAACAGGAGGACCGCTCTTGCATCGGCGACCTTAGAGGGATGGCGACGGATGATTTGCCGCACAACCCGTTGCAGTGGTAGGTGGTCGGTATGATCTTCCGCATGCGCGCCTGGAACATCGTCCGCCACTTCCTGCTGGCCGTGGGGCTGGTCGCACTCTCACTGTTCCTGCTCCTGATCGTCTCCTTCCTCGGATTGGACCTGGCCTATGCCGGCCACGTCTTCCGGGGGGTGTACGTGCAGGGCATACCCATCGGGGGATTGAGCAGAGAGGAGGCTCTGGAGAAGCTGCGCTCGGAACTGGACCTGGAGGCGCTATCCAGAGACTTGGTCCTCGAGTTCGACGGCAACATCTGGCCTCTACCCCTGTATGAAATAGACGCCTATGTGGATCTCGAGGAGACGGTGGACCGGGCAGTCGCCGCGAGCCGGCAGATACCCTTTTACCGGCGGTGGGCGAATCGGGCCGCCTTCCGGGGCCTGGAGAGGGACATCGGACTCGTGGTCCGGTATGATGCCCGCAAGCTGGACGAGTTCCTCTCTGAGCTGGAATCAACGGTTGACCGCCCCCCGCTGGACGCCGAGATCCGCCTGGAGGGCAAAAGGCTCATCTTCCAGAGGTCACGGGACGGATGGGACCTGGACGCCGACCTGGCAGGGGAGTCCATCCTCAAAGCCCTGGCCTCTCCGGATAGGGTGGTCCGCCTGCAGATCGAGGTGACCAAGCCTCAGGTGTCGGACGACCAGGTAGGGAAGGTCATCGTGGTGGACAAGACCAACCACCGGTTGACCCTGTATAACAACATGGAGGTGGAGAGGCAGTACCCGGTGGCGGTAGGAATGCCCTCCTGGCCCACCCCTACCGGCACGTTCAAGATCGTCACCAAGGAGAGGAACCCGACCTGGGTCAACCCGGGCACCTCCTGGGCGGCGAACATGCCTCCCTACATCCCTCCAGGACCCGGAAACCCCCTGGGAACATGTGCCCTGGGGACCAGCGCCCCCGGGGTGTTCATACACGGGACCTATAGTTCGTGGTCCATAGGTTATTCTGTGTCCCACGGATGCATACGCATGTACATAAGGGATGCGGAGGACCTTTTCGAAAGGGTGCAGATAGGAACCCCGGTCCTGATCTACTGAACGGCGCCGCGCCGTACGGCGTGACAGCGGTATACCTGCGGCCTCCGGAACATGACCGTGGGAAGAGGTTTTTCGGCCCGCCGTTCGAGTACCCGGGAGGCGGGGGCTCGTTGGCACCCTTGCCCATGGAGTCGGGGAGGCCATGAGGCGGGCATGAGGGAGCCTATCCGTGCCCGGCGAGGGAAGGGGAAGCCCCGGATTTTGCGGCCCCTCCTTCTCTAAACCGCCGCCTTTAAGGGGACGAAGCATTTATATGCGGAAGCGGCTTGGACCACG
This sequence comes from Candidatus Solincola tengchongensis, assembly GCA_015711895.1. GTDB lineage: Bacteria > Actinomycetota > Geothermincolia > Geothermincolales > RBG-13-55-18 > Solincola_A > Solincola_A tengchongensis. The sequence continues at coordinate 3,793 of JACVJH010000355.1, forward strand.
GACTGGTGGGACGCACGGTGATGCTTGGGCGCCGGCACGCTCGAGGATTCCAGGAAGAGGAAAATTCCGGTCCCGCCGACAGCATGAGGGGAATTATAAAAGCGCGGTGCTGGATACCCGCCTCCGGGAAGGCATACCTGTGGGAAGCGGCAGGGTTTCCGGGGCCGGCGGACGGGAAATAGCTGATCGGTCCGGCGGAGGGATATGGAGTGGGATAATGGCATTTGCTTCCATGAGAAAGACGACCGCTAAGGGAATCGGGAGTCCGGCCCCGGGAGCGGGGAAGACGGAAGGCGCATGCGGGAAAGCCAACCCCAAAGGGAGGGTCCTGGCGGCCATGTTTCTGGCCTGCTTCACGGTCCTCTTCGCCCTCCAGGCATCCGCCGAGCCCGCACCGGTGGAGCTCTCGCCGGGAGGGAGCCTGCCCCCGCCCCAAGGGGTTTCCGTGCTCCACCGTTCGGAGGACCGGGGTAGGCGCGTGGCCCTGACCTGGAGTCCGGTGGCCGGAGCCTTCGGTTACCGAGTCTACCGCTCCGAGTCGGCCGAGGGGGAGATGGCCCCGGTGGGCGGCAGGGCGGCCGATTCCATGTTGGATTACCCGGTATTCCTCGACGACGGCGCGGTTCCCGGAAAGAGCTATTACTACGCCGTGGCCACCGTGGACGAGGACCTGCGCGAGGGCCCGCTTTCGCCGAGGGTTTTGGCTCTTGTTGAGCCGGTGGCGGCGGCGGCGGGAGGCCCGAAACGCATGGTCTGTTCCCTAAGCGACCAGCGCATCTACTTTTACGAGGGGGATCAACTGGTAAACGTGGTGCGCTGTTCCACGGGCCTGAACAACGCGACCCCCACGGGCAATTTCCGCATCCTGGCCCATTACCGCGTGCACAGCGGGCTGGGCGGCGCGGTGTGCGACTACTGGATGTCCTTCACATCAAGCCACGGCGTACACGCCTGGCCCCGAGGTTCGTCCCGCTATGAAACCGGGCTGGGAGCACCGGCCTCCCACGGGTGCGTGCGCCTGCATCCCCTGGAAGCCTACTGGCCCTATTACTGGGCGCCGGACGGTACCCCTTTGACCATCACTTACGCTTCCCTGGCCAGGAGGGTGGTGACGGGATGCCACGACACGGGCGGGGCCGAGGCGCCCGGGAGCGAGTGGTACTTCGCCGAGGGATGTACGGACTTCGGTTTCGACACCTTCCTCTTGCTCTCCAACCCAGGAGACGAAGGGATAAGGGTTAAGGTCCACTTTTACCGCGACGACGGGGTCACGGTCACGGAGGAGAGATATCTCCTACCTCATTCCCGCCTGACCCTCCCCGTGGACCAGCTTCCCGGCCTGGAAGCCGCCTCCTTCGCCATCTACGTGGAGGCCGGAGGGCCGGTGGTGGCGGAGCGCGCCATGTACTTCACCATGGGCAGCCGCGACGACGGCACGGTGACCGTGGGGGCGAGGGCACTCTCCAGGCAATGGTATTTCGCCGAGGGGTTCACCGCCGACTCGTTCGACACCTTCCTCCTGCTTTCCAATCCCGGAGAGGACGCGACCACGGCGCGGGTGTATTTCTACCTCGAGGGAGGAGGTGAGGCGAGGTACGATTTCCTGTTGCCTCCCCATTCCCGGCAAACGGTATCCGTGGACTCCCTCCCCGCCGTGGCCTCCGCTTCCTTCTCCACCCGCGTGGATTCCGACCTCCCCATCGTGGCCGAGCGGGCCATGTACTTCAACCTGGGCTACATAGGAGGCGGGCACGTCTCCCTCGGCGCTCCCGAGCTCTCCACCGGCTGGTATTTCGCCGAGGGATGCACGCGGAACTTCTTCTCCACCTTCCTCCTCCTCGGGAACCCGACGGGCGAGGACACCGTCGTGCACGTGGATTACCAGCTGCCGGAAGGTGACCTGCGCTATGACTACCTGGTGAGGGCCGGATCCCGGGTCACCTTGGACGTCGGCTCCCAGGGGGGGCTTTCCGGGCAGGACGTGGCCGTAGCCGTGGAATCCGACCACCCCATAGTGGCCGAACGGGCCGTGTATTACAACCTGGACAGCCACCGTGGCGGCCACGCCGCCGTGGGGCTACGGTCCGGTTCCAATAACTGGTATTTCGCGGAGGGGTACACCGACGGGGCTTTCGATACCTATCTCCTCCTCTCCAACCCCGGGTCCTCGCCGGCCTTCGTGAACGTAGTGTTCCTGCGCGAGGACGGTTCCACCTTCGGCGCCGGCTACCTGGTGCAGCCGCGGCGCCGGGTCACCGTGCACGTGGACGACCTCCCGGGCATGGAGAGGGCTTCCTTCTCCATGAACGTCCATGCCGACCAGCCGGTGGTGGCCGAGCGCGCCATGTATTTCGTCATGCCCCGGGGATACTGAACCTCCGTAGGGTCGGTCCGGGGAGGGAGGAAGCCTCCGCTCCGCTCCCTCAAACCGAAGAGCTCCGGCTCATTCTTATCCTCGTTCGGGCCGTTTCGGCTGACCGGAGAGCCTTTCGTGGTTAGCGGCGATGGGGATACACCTCCTGACGCGGCTCACCGATCAATGCCAGCTCCTGTGGATAGGGGCGGAAATAGACCTGCGCGGCGAGGCGTCTCTGGCCATACCTATCTATCCAGGAACTCATGATGCTTACGGGAATGCTGAGAGGGATCCTCTTCTCCTCGTAGTGGCGCAGGGCGTCCAGGAAGCGGCCCCTCTCCCCGGAGGTCAATACATTGGCAAAATATCCCATAGCATGCGTGAGGACCTTGAGGTTTCCGGCGTGGCGGGGAGGCCTGGCCAGAGCCCTGCGCAGGCGCTCTCCGTAAGCGGAGAAGAGTTCTTCGGACGATTCCCGGTGAGGGCTGCGCGCCAGCCGCCGCATCTCCTTCAGCTCCCTCTGGTTGTAGGCCATGAGCAGTAGCTCGTGCCGCTCGTGGAAGTCCGCCAGGGCTCCCGTGGTCCCCTTGTGAGCCGCCTCTCGGAACCGGGCCAGGGTAAAGATTCGCACCAGGAAGTGTTCCCGGATACGGAGATCCTGGAGGCGCGACTCGCTTTCCGCCGGGAACAGCGGGAAGCTCCGCGCCACCTCCGCGCCGAAGAAGCCGGACCCTTTGCCCACGACCCGCTTCTCACCTCTTCCAGGGGGGTATATCTTGACGTCCCCGATCCCGCAGGAGGGCGAGCGGGCCTTGAGGAGGAACCCGTCCACCTCGCGGAGGGAGGCGAGGAACGTGCGGCAGAAAACCTTCATCTCCGCGGTCAGGTCTCTTCCCGTGTCCGGCTGGACCAGCCGCAGCTCGCCGTTCCGGCGTTCCACCAGTATGGGATCACGCGGGACTCCGAGGCCTATCCCCACCTCGGGGCAAACGGTAAGGGGTTCCACGTGATGGGAGAGCGCCTCCACGAAAGGGTCCCAAACGATGCCGCCATCCCAGCGGCAGGCATCAAAGCCCAGGCACCTGCTGACCACCAGGATCGGTCTCGGCCTGCCGGACATGTCCGAACTTCCTTTTGAAAAGCCCTCCGATCTTCTTCGAACTCCGGGGCGAACAAGGGTCATGGCCGGAGATAGCCCGATGCCCACGTCCTGTTATCAGTCTATCACCATCCGGCTCCCCGCTAGGCCGCTGCGCGGAACATGCAGGTGTCGCGTCCGGCCGCGAGCTCCTGAGCGGTCAACCTACGTTTTTCAAGTCCACACCTGCGGAAATAGTTTTCCGACCCTTCCGTTCCAGACCCTTCATTCGCGGTTCAGGTCCTCTTCGAGGCCGCACCTGCGGAGTGGGTTTTCCGAACCTTTCGGTCTTTTGCCTTTATTCTGTGATTTCCCTCCGGAGGACGCGGTTTTCCGCCTCCAAGGCACTTTTCCCGGATCGGAAGATATTCTGTGATTTCCCTCCGGAGGACGCGGTTTTCCGCCTCCAAGGCACTTTTCCCGGATCGAAAGAGAAAGAGGGTTGTGCGGATGGAGGGCCATCGGCTCCCGCTCCGGTTTCCAGTCCTGCGCGGCTCGGACGGCCGCAACGTTCTCGGGCAGGGTAGCAAGGCCCACGGCATGAGGGATTCGCAAGAATTGGAGGCGGGTTCTTCCTCAGAGTTTTTCCAGGGCTCCGGTGGTCACATGGCCGACGTTGTTGGCCAGGTCGCCAACGCGCTCCAGGTTGCTTAGGGTGTCCAGAAAGACCACTCCTGCCGACCCGTCGCACTCGCCGCGGTTGAGGCGCCCCAGATGATTGCGTCGAAAACGACTGGCCATCTCGTCCACCAGGTGTTCGAATGACTGGTAGTGCCGGGCCTCGTCGGAGTTCTCCTTCTCGAAGGCGTCGATGATGCCCTCGTACATGTCGAAGACCGTACTGGAAATCTCCTCCAGCTCCTGCTTGGCCGCCTCGGTGAAGGCCAGCCCATCTTCTGACTTGTTGACGGCCAGATACATGATGTTCTCCGCGTGGTCGCCGATGCGCTCGATGTCGTTGACCGCGTGCATGTAACCCACCAGGCGCTCGGACTGTTCGTCGGCCAGGGGTTCCTGGGAGAGCTTGGATAGGTATTCGATGATGGAGTGGGCCAAGCCGTCCACGATGGATTCCATCTCCAAGAGCTGTTTCTTGCCCCCCCGGTCCATCTTCCTGAGGTAACCCACCGAGGTGCGCAACATGTCCAGGGTGATGCGGCCCATGCGGGTTATCTCCTTGCGCGCCATCTCCAGGGCCAGGGCGGGGTTGTGGAAGATGCGGGGATCCAAGAAGAGGGGATCGCGTTCCACTATGGGTTCCTCGCCTCTCTTCACCTTCTTTACCAGCCAGATGAACTGGTTGACGAAGGGGAGCCAAATCAGGGTCATGGTCATGTTGAAGAAGGTGTGGAACATGGCTATCTGCCGGGCGATGTTGTCCGGCCCGGCGCCGAAGAGCTCGGATATGCGCAGGGTCAGTTTGGGCAGCCAGGGGAGGAAGGGCAGGAAGAGGACGGTTCCCGAAATGTTGAACAGGTAGTGCGCTATGGCCACCCGCTTGGCGGGCATGCTGGCACCCAGGCTGGCGATGAAGGCGGTGATGCAGGTCCCGATGTTGCACCCCAGGATGATGGGGATGGCGATACGCAGGGGGTCCGCGCCACGGATGGAGAGGACGCCCGTGGCTCCCATGGCGATGACCATTCCCGTGGTCGCCGAGGAACTCTGCACCAGGCTGGTGATGATGATCCCCAGCAGGAGGCCCAGGAACCAGTTCCCGCCGTAGCGGACCAGCCAGTTCTCGAAGGTCCCGGAGTTACTGAGGGGTGCCAGCCCCCCTTTCATGAGCTCGATTCCCAGGAAGAGGATGCCGAATCCCAGAAGGATCTGCCCGGAATATTTCCACACCCTCTTGTTGCCCGCCAGGTAGAGCAGGAAGCCCAGGCCGATACAGGGAAAGGATAGGGTCTTAACGTTGAAGGCCACGATCTGCCCGGTGACCGTGGTCCCGATGTTGGCCCCGAATATCACCGCCACGGACTGGGAGAACCTCATGAGCCCGGCGTTGACCAGGCCCACCAGCATCACCGTGGTGGCGGAGGAACTCTGGATGAGGGCGGTCACGCCGGTCCCCACCAGGACACCGCGGACGCGGTTGCGGGTCAGGCTCTCCAGCATGCGGCGCAGGCGGTCCCCCGCCGCCAGCTGCAGCCCCTCGCTCATGAGGAACATACCGAAAAGGAAAAGGCCTAAACCTCCAAAGAGGACCAGGATCCCGAACCAGATGGAGGTGGCCTCTAATTTCACTTTTCTTTTCTCCCTGGGTGACCCACCGTTCCGAGCGCGGCTCTCATCCTTCACCCAATGGGCAATTATATTAGCCGTGCATGACGTGAACAAGGGTTTTTAGGTGCCCCTCCGAAGAGGGGATATCCGCCGCGGGTAGGGTCATGGGGTCTCCCCACCCGGCGGCATAAAACGGTTAACATCCGTACAATGCGGCCTTGATCGTATCATTAATCAAGCCGGGTCGTTTTCGGTGCGGCTTCAGTGCACAGGTCGCGTTACATCACCGGCGACTATCGCGCCGGGGTGCTCCCGGACGGCCGCCGCCATGCCTTTGCCTTCCCCTGGAAATCGGGTTCCCTGCCCGCTTAAGGGGGTAAACCGCCTTTGTTGACGGGGCATAAGGTAGATGTTAATCTGTTTTGGGTTGGAACCGCGTGAAGGGTCGCATGGGCCTATCCCCAGACCTGACACTCCGAGGCAAGGGATTCTCACCCCGGGACGCAGACGCCGGGAGAGCCCGGGATCACAGGAGGAGGTGAGAACCGAACTTCTGTCCGTTCGCAAGGTCTCCTCGCGACAGGAAAGAGAGGTGAAAGATGGCCTACGACTACGACCTGCTCATCGTGGAGGTTAAGGACGGAGTGGCGACGGTGACCCTGAACCGCCCCCCGCTCAATCCCCTGAACGCGGACCTCTTCATGCAGATCGGGAAGTGCGCGGAGGAGCTCACCCTAGACGACCAGGTCAGGGCGGTGGTCATCACCGGGGGAGAGAAGAACTTCGCTGCCGGGGCGGACATCAAGGAGATGGTGGAGCAGGGGGCGGTGGAGATCGCCAAGGTCATCGGCGTCGCTCAGGAGAGCTTCACCAAGGTGGAAGATATTCCC
>MU158654.1:0-1579 GCA_015711895.1 Candidatus Solincola tengchongensis
CGTGTCCGTTCATGGCGGGGGGGAGGTGGTGGCGGAGAGGCCCATATATTTCCGTTATTATAACGGTTGGGCCGGCGGCCACGTCTCCAGCGGTTACGCCCCGGGCATGGAGAGGTGATCTCCCGACAACCTAGGACGGGGGGTTGGGTCGGCGAGGAAAAGGGGAAAAGACCGAGGGGTAGCTCAACGGCGGACGGCGTGGTGGGGGCTCCTGCGGGGAGGGGAGGAGGTTGAGGCGCCGGGAAGGGCGAAGGTATGGAGCGGCGGGAAGTAGAATATTGAGGAAGAGCCGAGGTTCGCATTGATGAACGGGTTCACAAGGAGGTCATGATGAAGGGAGTCGCGAGCAAGATACTCATCGTGCTGGGGATAATCCTCATCCTGGCGGCCATCCTCTGGTGGGCCATCGCCGTCAACGCCATGGTGAAACTGCCGGATGACGTGGACGTGGTCAACAAATACGAGGGCGAGATCACCTGGTACGTGGACCCCGCGACCCATCAGCCTCTTCCGGAGGGCGGGGAGTTGAAACTGCCCCTGGAGGTGACGCAGAAGATAGTGTCCCTGGCCGAGGAGTTCGACTCCTCCACCGGTCCCCTGAAGGAGACCATCGAGTTGAAGATAGGGGGTATGGCGCAGCAGCCGCAGGAGTTCGTCTACGTGCTGGACCGCAAGACCTTGGAGAACGTGAAGGACGACCGCGCTTATGCTTGGAGCAAGGACAACGTGGTGGACCGTGAGGGCGCTTATTATCCCCTCTTCCCTTTCGACACCTCCAAGGACGAATCTTACAAATTATGGAAGAACGAGATAGGGGACGCGGTGGAGGTGGAGTTCGTAAGCGAGGAGGACAAGGAGGGGATCACTGTCTACAACTTCAAACTGGCCTTCGAGGATAAAGAGGTGGTCGAGGCCTACATCTTGGGGATGGGCTTTCCCACATCCACGACCTTCGAGGAGTTGAAGCCCATCCTCAAGGCCGCAGGCGTGGACGTCGACGGCTTCCTGGCGCTGGCCGCCCAGGCCATGCAACCCGCCGACCTGCAGGCCCTACAGAAGGCGCTGCAGGCGGAGATACCCCTGAAGTACCTCTGGTCGGCGGAGCAGGAGATGTCCGTGGATCCCAAGACCGGCACCCCGGTGGACATCTACAAGAGCGCGGAGAGCCTGACCTACAAGCTGGACATGGAGGGTCTTTCCGGTCTGCAGGCCATACTGGCCAAATACGTCAACGATCCCCGGCTGGGCCCGGCCATCGCCCAGCTCGCCGGACTGCAGTCCCAGATGGGCGAGGCCAGGAAGGTGTTCTCCTACGAGTATGCCAGCACCCAGGACACGGTGAAGGCCGGCGTGGAGGACGCCAAGAAAGGGGCCGGGAGCATAAACCTGGTGAAGGTGTACATCCCCTGGGCCCTGCTCATCGTTGGCGCGCTGGTGCTCATCGTGGGCTTGCTCCTGGGCGGAGGCCCGGCGCCGGAGCAGGCGGAGGAAGAATAGGCAACAAGGAAACGGCGGCGGTATCTGGAGATTCGGATGCGGGGGGCCATGCCTCCCGCATCTCCTTTTCCGTTCCGGGAAA
>MU158654.1:1589-2815 GCA_015711895.1 Candidatus Solincola tengchongensis
GTGCCCCGAAGCTAAGAGTAGGATAATCGTCTCGGGCGGATGATTCCGGCGTTCCGTGACCCGGTCTGGAAGATTATGTAAGGAGAGGAATTGGAGGAGCGGTTCCCGGAGCGGCACTGTCCCTTGTGCAACGCGCTCCTGGAGGAAATGCCCGAGGAGGGTTGTTTCCGCTGCCGGAAATGCCTATCCCTGTCTCGCTTCAGCGGCGAGGAGCTGCTGGCCATGGACATCCCGGGGTATTACCCGCGCCTCGAGGAACTGCGCCGTCGCAACCTGGAGATCATCACTCTCATCGAGGCCGAGGGCATGAAGGGGGATTGGCGGGACATGAGGAGCATCCGTAGCCTGCACGAGGAGAGGCAGAGGGTGCTCTCCGAGTACAACTTCCTGAGCTATTTCCAACAGTTCGTGGACCGGTGGTGAGGAGCGGCGTCGGGTAGGCGGGGCGGTCGGGGATGTCGGGTACCCCGATGGCGGGCCCAGTCTACGTATGACGGTTCGTATGCGAGAGGCTCGCCGGCGCGGGAAGCCGGTCGGGGGAACCCGGCTTGGTGGAGATGCGTCATAAACCCCCGGAGTAGGCCGGGAAAGGAGGTAAGGAGGTTTGTCGAGGCAGAGGATGAGCAACTGGAAGAAGCTTCTCTCGTTCCTCGCACCCAAGAGCGGGGTGGCGCGCTGGGCGTTCCTCCTACTGGCGGCCCTGGGTGTCTTCCTTCTGGCCGCTTCCACGGTGACCGTTCTCGCCGACTCCCGCCATCGGGGGGAGATGTTTCCCAACACCGTGGTGCTGGGGATAGACGTGACCGGCATGACCCGGGAAGAGGCCGTGGCGAGGGTCAAAGAGGAGGCCGTAGCTCCTCTCATGACCCCTTTGACCCTGAGCTTCCGTGGGCGGCAGTGGGTAATCGACCCCCGGGAGCTCAACCTGCACGTGGACGCGGAAGCCCTGGTGGACCTGGCCTACCGGACGGGCTGGGAGAGGTCGGTCTTCGAGCGCGCCCTGCGCAGGGCCTTCAACCGGCCTCTGGACATAAACATCGGGCTGGAGTATTCGCTGGACCGAGACCTCCTCACCAGGAAGCTGAACGCCGTGGCCGCGGAGATCTACTGCGAGGTGGCGAACGCCTCCCTGGATTTCGATTTCAACACCGGTAAGCTCACCTTCCATCCCTCCCGGGACGGTCTACGCATGGACGTGGAGGCCACCCTGCGGATGGTCGAGGAAG
>JACVJH010000358.1 GCA_015711895.1 Candidatus Solincola tengchongensis
GCGGCCCGCGAGAAGGGCCTGCTGGGAGAGAACATCCTGGGGACCGGTTTTTCCTTCGACATCAAGATAAGCCGCGGCGGCGGTGCCTTCGTGTGCGGCGAGTCCTCGGCGCTAATGCGCTCCGTGGAGGGGAACGTGGGCGAGCCGCGGGCCAAGTACATCCGCTCCGTAGAGAGGGGCCTCTACAACAAACCCACCGTCCTCAACAACGTCGAGACATGGGCCAACGTGCCCGAGATCATCCTCAAGGGCGCGGAATGGTATGCGAGCATGGGCACCGAGAGCTCCAAGGGCACCAAGGTCTTCTCCCTGGTGGGGAAGGTCAACAACACCGGCCTGGTGGAGGTCCCCATGGGCATCTCCATACGCGAACTGGTGGATAAGATCGGTGGAGGCATCCTGGGCGGGAAGAAGTTCAAGGCGGTGCAGACCGGTGGCCCCTCCGGCGGCTGCATCCCCGAAAGCCTTGCGGACCTGCCCATCGACTTCGACAGCCTCACCAAAGCCGGATCCATGATGGGGTCCGGGGGCATCATCGTGATGGACGAGGACACCTGTATGGTGGACGTCGCCAGGTACTTCACCGGGTTCCTGGTGGAGGAGTCCTGTGGGAAGTGCACTCCCTGCCGCGACGGCTTGCCGCGCATGCTCGACCTGCTCACCGAGATAACCGAGGGAAAGGGCCGGGAAGAGCACCTGTCCATGCTGGAGGAGCTGTGCGATCTTCTGACCTGGGGGGCACTGTGCGGCCTGGGGACCTCGGCCGCCAACCCCGTGCTCTCCACCATCAAGTACTTTCGGGAGGAATACGAAGCCCACATCAAGGACAAGAAGTGCCCGGCCGGGGTGTGCAAAGCGCTCATCACCTATTCCATAGACCCGGAGGCGTGCACCGGTTGTCGCCTGTGCGCCAAGAACTGCCCGCAAGGTTGCATCACGGGCAAGCGCAAGGAGGCCCATGTGATCGACACGTCAAAGTGCATCAAGTGCGGCGTCTGTAAGGACGTATGCACCTTCGACGCGGTGAGGATCTTGTAGCATGGAAAAGATAAGCGTGGTCATCGACGGGAGGACCTTTGAGGCCGAAAGAGACACCCCCGTGCTGGAGGTGGCGCGCCGGAACGGCATCTACATCCCCTCGCTCTGCTACAACAGCGAGGTGACCTCCAGCGGCGGCTCCTGCCGCGTCTGTCTCGTGGAGGCCCACCAGGGCGGCAGGATGAGGCTGGTCACTTCCTGCAACTACCCGGTGCGCAAGGGCCTGGAGGTGAAGACCGACACCCCCCTGGTGCGCAGGGTCCGCAGGGGTTTGCTGGAGCTACTCCTGGCGCGCGTGCCGGATTCGGAGGTCATTCGGAGGATGGCCGCCGCCGAGGGCGTCACCGAGGTCCGTTTCCGCAAGGACGAGGGAGAGAACGAGCGCTACAAGTGCATCGCCTGCGCGCTGTGCGCCAACGTCTGCGCAGAGGTGGTGGGCGTACACGCCATAGCCATGGTCGGACGCGGGGCGGACAAGAAACCAGCCACCCCTTACGACAAGCCGTCGGACGCGTGCATCGGATGCGGCGCCTGCGCCTACGCCTGCCCCACCGGGGCCATCAAGCTCGAGGAGAGGGACGGCGTGCGCCATATATGGCACAAGGACTTCAATATGGTCAGGTGCAGCGTCTGCGGCATCCCCTACATACCCGAGGCCCAGGTGGACTGGATTGTGAAAAGAACGGGCAAGGACAGGTCGTTCTTCGACAAGTGCCCGGACCACCGCTGATTCCCGTCCCGCGAGGAGACGCGGGCACACCGGGATGGAAGGTGACCAACATCTACTCGGAGTTCCCGGTCGCTTTGGAAGATATCTCCTGAGCCTCTTGAAGTAACCTCGCCGGATAACCCTTTGATCCAGTAATGAAGCGCCAAGTCATCATTGGTCCTTTGAGGGGTTGGGCTCTACAAGACGTCCAGGGCTCGTTTTTAAACGGCCGGGTTTTAAGACACGGCGTGAACAAATCCACCCAAAGTACGAGCAGGTACTCTGACATCTTCCCGTGAAGAAGAGAGTCCCCGGGTGGGCTCTTTTATTTCCCGGTGGAGCCAAGCCTGATGAAAAAAGGCTGGGAGCCCTGCATGAGAATAGCAACGGCTACACCCTTAAAGGCCGTGGGAGGGCATTGAACCCCTCGTCCTCACTTGTAGATGTAGATGAGGACTATGGTGGTAATGACGAAGATGAAGGCGCTGGCTATGGTGATGCGGTCCAGGTTCTTCTGCACCACCTGGGTCCCGGAGAGGCCTCCCAAGGAGGACCCACCGAAGGCGCTGGAGAGCCCGCTTCCTCTGCCGGAATGCAGGAGCACGAAGATGGTCATGGAGAGCCCGGAGAGAAAGAACAGGGGAAGCATTATGTATTTCAGGATATCCAATTCCTACCTCCTGGCCTTACCTTTCAATTCTTCTCCTCTTCGACGGCTTGAGGTCATGTTCCCTGGACCTCTCGTCGACGATTGTACCACGCCTGCGACTCACCCGTCCCCCGTCGAGAGATCAAACCTTTCTTCCAGTCGGATTCGCTCCTTTTGCTGGGACGACGGAGTGGCCTCTCGGCCCCTTTCAAACCCCGGGCGCCTACCGAATCTTTACGCTACCCCTCCTTCCGAAGCGTCCGGCCCACCACGGGTGAGCCTCTTTCGCTCGATTCCGCGTCTTGTTGCCGCGCCGCGGCGGTCCCTCCCCTGCCGGTCCTGGTTTTACGCAATGCAGCGCCTCCTATGTGATCCCTCGGCGCATCCGCCGCCCCGTCAACGGAATGCTCACCACCCCTTTTACCGGCTTGAGCACACGGGCATAAGACTCGCGGGCGCGGGAATCGTGAGGAAAGCAACCCCCCTTTTAATACGGCCTTTCAGGAGGGGCTTTACGCAGGCGCAAAACTTCCGAGGCCTTCCCTTCCTGCCTCTTCCGCCAACTGCGTGGAGTAAGGGAGGTCGCCGCGGATAGTGCCTTCTGCGACGCGACGATGACTATTCCCGGAAACGGGCTATGGCCGCGAAATCCGCTGCCTTCAGGCTGGCCCCGCCGACCAGCGCCCCGTCAACGTCCGGCATGGCCATGAGCTCGGCGGCGTTATCCGGCTTGACGCTCCCCCCGTAGAGGATGCGCACGCCGGAGGCGGTATCCTGCCCGAACCTCTCGGCGAGCCATCCGCGAATGAAGGAGTTCATCTCCTGGGCGTCCTCGGGGGTGGCCGTCTTTCCCGTACCTATGGCCCAGATCGGCTCATAGGCTATCACCAAGGCGGAGGCCTCGTCGCTGCTCCAGGCGGCCAGGGCCGATTCCAGCTGCCCCCTGACCTTTGATTCCGCCTTACCCTCTTCCCTCTCCTCCAGGGTCTCGCCAACGCAGAGGATGGGGACCATGCCCTCCTCCAGGACGGCGCGCGCCTTGGCGGCTACCAGCTGGTCCCCTTCCCCGATGATCTCCCGGCGTTCGCTGTGTCCCACGATGACGTAATGCACCTCCAGTGCCTTCAACATCCGCGGGGAGATCTCCCCCGTGTAGGCCCCTTCCGGTGCCCGGTAGCCGCCCTGGGCTCCCAGGACGATACGCGATCGGGATTCCTTGAGCGTCCGCGCGACGTCGGAGAGAGCGGTAAAGGGCGGGCACACCGCCACCTCCACCCCTTCCAGGCCGGCCAGGAGGCCGTCCAGCTCCCTCACCAGATCGACGGCCTCGCGGTGATCCTTGTGCATCTTCCAGTTCCCGGCAACCAGCGGTAAGCGCATGTCTGCGGTCCCCCTTTCCTTATTTTTCCTGAAGGACCTCCACTCCCGGAAGGGCCTTACCCTCCAGGAATTCCATGGAAGCGCCTCCCCCAGTGGAGATGTGGGTGAAACTCTCCTCCAGGCCGAACTTGCGGATGGCGGATATGGTATCCCCTCCTCCGGCCACGGTAACCGCTCCCGAGGAGGCAATGGCCTCCGCCACCCTGCGCGTGCCTTCCTGGAAGCGCTCCCATTCGAAGACCCCCATGGGACCGTTCCAGAAGATGGTGGCCGCTTCTCCTATCCTCGAGGCGTAGGCATCGCGGGTGCGTGGGCCGATGTCCAGACCCATCCATCCTGGAGGGATGCCGCCCGCTTCCACCACCCGGCTCTCCGCGTCGGGGCGGAAGTCGTCGGCCACCACCACGTCCTGGGGAAGCATGATCTCCGCCCTGCCGGGCGTTTCTCCCTCCATGAGCTCTCCCACCTGGTCTAGAAATTCCTCCTCGCATAGAGATTTACCTATTTCCAGACCTTTCCATTTCATGATCGTGAAACACATGCCCCCGCCCAGTATCAAGGTGTCCACCAGTTCGCGCAACCTGAAGAGCACCTTGAGCTTGTCGGAGATCTTGCTCCCTCCGAGCACGGCCACGAAGGGACGTGCGGGGTCCTGCAGAAGACCTCCCAGAGCCTGGAGCTCCCTCTCCATGAGCAGTCCGGCAACGGCCGGAAGGCGCTCTGCGACCCCCACCACGGAGGCATGCGCTCGGTGGGCGGCTCCGAAGGCGTCGTTCACGTAGATGTCTCCCAGCCGGGCCAACGCGGCAGCGAAATCGGGGTCGTTGGCCGTCTCGCCGGGGTGGAACCGCAGGTTCTCCAGGAGCACGACCTCCCCGGGCCGCAGTGCGGAGCAGACCTCCTCCACCTCGGGGCCTACCACCGTGTCCAGCTTGCGCACCGGCACGCCTAGAAGTGCCTTTAGCCTCTCGGCCACCGGGTCCAGACGCAGCGTTTCCACCACCTGTCCCTTGGGCCGTCCCAGGTGGGACATGACCACCAGCGAAGCGCCCTTGTCCAGCAGGAATTGCAGGGTGGGCAGTGCGGCGCGGATGCGGATGTCGTCCTCCACCTCTCCCCGCTCGGAGAGGGGCACGTTGAAGTCCACCCTCACCAGAACGCGCTTCCCTGAGACGTCAACGTCCCGCACGGTCTTCTTGGCCATGACCGCCTCCGCGTCAGGAGAGGAGGATGCCCAGGAGGTCCACAAGGCGGTTGGAGAATCCCCATTCGTTGTCGTACCAGGATACCACCTTGCACATCCTGCCCATGACCATCGTGGACAGGGCGTCGAAGACCGAGGAGGCCGGGTTGCCGATGACGTCGGAGGAGACGATGGGGTCCTCCGTGTATTCCAGGATGCCCTTGAGGTCCCCCTCGGCCGCCTCCTTCATGGCCTTGTTTATCTCCTCCTTGCTCGCCTCGCGGCTCAGAACGGCGGTGAGGTCCACCACACTCCCGTCCATTACCGGGACGCGCATAGCGATGCCGTCCATCTTCCCCTTGAGCTCAGGTATCACCAGGCCTATGGCCCGTGCGGCTCCGGTGGAGGTGGGGATTATGTTACCCGCCGCAGCGCGGGCGCGCCGCAGGTCCTTGTGGGGGAAGTCGAGGGTGCGCTGGTCGTTGGTGTAGGCATGGACTGTGGTCATGAAGCCGTATTCCACACCGAAGGCCTCCATGAGCACCTTGACCACCGGAGCCAGGCAGTTGGTGGTGCAGGAGGCATTGCTCACGATGTGATGCGAAGAGGGATCGTACCTGTCGTGGTTGACCCCCATGACCACGGTGATGTCCGGGTCGGTGGCCGGCGCGGTGATTATCACCTTGCGCGCCCCGGCATCCAGGTGCTTGGAGGCTCCCTGGCGGTCGGTGAACCTCCCCGTGGCCTCGATGACGACCTCGACCCCTAAATCCTTCCAGGGCAGCTGGGCCGGGTCGGACTGGGAGAGGACCAGTATCTCCCTTCCGTCCACCACCAGCTTCCCCTCCCCGGCGGATACCTCTCCCGGATATCTTCCGAACACGGTGTCGTATTTGAGGAGGTGCGCCAAGGTGGCGGGGTCGGTGAGGTCGTTCACGGCCACTATATCCACGCCCTTTTCCACCGCGGCGCGCAGGAATAATCTGCCTATCCTCCCGAATCCGTTTATACCTACCTTCGCTCCCATCTCCGACCTCCTTCAGGTTCTCGAACCATTTTTTCCTGTACCGCTCATCTGACATTATAAGCGAAAAGGGGCGCTTTTAAACTCGCCCGGCGCCGGTGAAGCGCTTTAATTAAGCGGCATCGTAGCAGGTCAAGGCATTTCCGTCGGCCGAACATACCAGGAGCCGGGAATGGAATAAGAACGCCTTTCTTTTTTCCGCGTAAGCCCGTCAGGTGGCGTCGATGGCTTTTCCACGGCCGCGATTCCGGCAGGCCGGAGAGCCATTTCCGGAACCCGGCATCCTCTCCATCTCCGCGGCCATACGGCTCAGGCGCCGTATGCGGCGGTACACGGCGGACTTGCTCAGAGCCGGGTGCATGAGGCCGCCGAGCTCCTTCAGGGTGGCCTCGGGGTGCTCCAGGCGCAGTGCGGCGACCGAGCGCAATGTGCTGGGAAGGTTTTCCAGTCCTATGCTGTTCTCTATCAGCCTGATGTCTCGGATCTGCCTCTGCGCGGCGTCCACCGCCTTCTCCAGGTTGGCCGTCTCGCTGTTCACCCGGCGGTTGACGCTCTCCCTCAGCTCGCGCAACACGCATTCGCTCTGCAGCCGAAGAAGGGCATCGTGAGCTCCCACCAGGGCAAGGAAATCGGCCTGATCCGTCCTGCTCTTGGCGTAGAGGGTCACCATGTTCCTCCGCTCCGTGATCTGAGCGCGGATGCCGTATCTCCCCAGTAGTTTGCGGAGGCCCTCGGCCATCTCACGGTGCTGGGTGTTTATCTCCAGGTGTGCGGGGAGATCCGGCCGGCTAACGTAACCTCCTCCGAGGAAAGCACCCCGCAGGTAGGATATGCCGCAGCAGTGCTTCCTGACCATGCGCGCCGGGACCCCCAGCACCGGGCGGAGAGAGTCGTCGAGCAGCCCCAGCTCGTTGAGAACCTGGGGGAGGCCCTCACCGGCCAGGAACAGCTGGTAGCAGTTGTGGCCCCTGAGGCGTGGCGACCTTTCCACGCGCAGCTCGGGTAGCAGGCCGAATAGTTCCCTGAGCAACCGGAACATCTTGCGGGCCACGGCGGCGTTCTCGCTCTCCGTATGCAGGATCAAGCTGTCGCCGCTCCCCAAGTGCAGGCTCCCTTCGAGATGCAGCAGTGCGGAGAGCTCGGCCAGCCGGCAACAGCGCCTCGAGGCCCTGATCCGGGCCAGCTCGTCCTTCACCTCGGTGATATGGCTCATGGGTCACTCTCGAGCGACGTCCCGGTGGCGCACGCTCACCTTCACCCCTGCGTCGCGTAATCTCCGGGCGAGCTCCTCCACGAGGACCACCGAACGGTGCCGGCCTCCCGTGCACCCCATGGCCAGGGTGACGTAGCGTCGTCCCTCGCGAACGAAACGGTCCTTGAGGTAGAGGATCAGCGAATGGAGCCGGGACAGAAACTCCTCGCTCTCCGGCTGCCCGAGTACGTATTCCCGTACCGCCGGGTCGGTCCCGTCCCGTTCCCGGAGTTCGTCAATCCAGAAGGGGTTGGGGAGAAAGCGGAGGTCGAAGACCATGTCCGCGTCTAAGGGCAAACCGTACTTGTACCCGAAGGAGATCAGGCTCATCTCCAGGGACTCGGCGGCCTCAGGTGCCTGGTAGCGGTTCATTATCTGTTCCCGCAGCTGGTGGACGCTGCTGCGGGAGGTGTCGATCACCACGTGAGCCCGGGCGCGCAGGCCCTGGAGGAGGTCCCTCTCCTTGGCGATGCTCTCCAGGATGCCCCCCTCGCTATGCAGGGGGTGAGCCCGGCGCGTCTCCTTGAAGCGCCGCACCAGGGTATCGTCGTCCGCCTCCAGGAAGATTATCTGGTAAGGGACGTTGCCGCGGTCCAACTCCTCCAGTGCATGGTTGAGGTCGCGGAAGAACTCGCCCCCCCGCACGTCGATGACCGCGGCCAGCTTGTCCAGGCTGGAGGCCCCCTGCGAGCACAATTCCACCATCTTCAGAAGGAGAGAGGGCGGAAAGTTGTCCACACAGAAGTAGCCGAGGTCCTCCAGGCTCTTGATAGCCACGGATTTACCGGCTCCGGACAGACCGGTTATGATGGTGATTTCCAGTTCTTTCCTCCTCCTTCAATCTCCCTTTCCCGGGCGGCGTCTGCTCCAAGGGCGTTTAATCTCCTCCGACAACTTCCCGGCTCGCCATTCGTGTCCCTCTTCCGGTGCCGCTTTGAACCGCCATGGCGGAAGACGACGTTCTTTCTCGCTTAGAGTTGATTATAGATTGCGCCGCGCCTTCACGGCGACCCTTTCCTCATGCGGGAGACAGGGCGGTTTCTCAGCCTTCTTCAACCCGGAAACCGCCCGCTGATGCGATACACCGTCTTGTGCAGGACTGGTGAAGTCGGTATTCCTCACATGGCGCCCTCCATCTTGAGCAGCCTTTCCTTCATGCCGCGCGGGCCTGCGTATCCTCCCGGGCTTCCGTCGGAGCGCACGACACGATGGCAGGGGACGATAAGCGGGAAGGGGTTGCGGCGCATGGCGTTTCCCACCGCACGAGCGGCACGGGGGCTCCCCGCGAGCTCGGCCACCTCCCCGTAGGATAAGGTGGAGCCGCGGGGGATGGAGAGGACCACGCGGTACACGCGCCACTGGAACTCGGTGAGCCCGGCGGAGGCCAACAGCCTTTCCGCCAGGCCGCGATCCACATCTTTACCGTCCAGGAGCTCGGTCAGAGCATGCATTAGCCTCTTCGCCTCGAGCGAGGGAGGCGCCTCCTCTCCGCCAGCCTCCTTGACCGGCGGGTCAAAGCCTATCCGGACCGGCGCCCCTCCCAGCGTATGCACGTATATGTCGCCGATCACGCTCTTCAGCCGATGACATCCCCTTGATGCGGTTCCCGAGCTCATGTCCTCCTCCTGATCAGGCCGCTCGGCCCGACCCCTATCCTTCCCTCGCCAGTATCGCCCAAGCCAACGGTCACGCCCCGCGGTCTCCGTGGGCGCTACATAGAGCGCCCCGCTTTCTGCCCCTCCTCGGAGCCAAGCTCCTGCGCCATCGACTCCTCGGGATGTAGGGCGCGATAGAGGCTCTCCGCCGTCCGGCGGTCCAGGAAACTCAGGCTCGCCAGCTCCTCCCGGGTGGCCTCCGCGATGCGGGCCAGGCTGCCGAAGTGGCGGAGGAGCCTCTGCTTGCGGCGCGGTCCTATACCCGGCACCTCGTCCAGGAAGGAACGGCGCGTCCTCCTCTCCCTCTGCTGTCGGTGGTATTCCAGCGCGTAGCGGTGGGCCTCGTCGCGGATGCGCTGCAGGAGGTGCAGCGCTTCCGAGTCTCTCGGAAGGACCACGGCTTCCCGCCTTCCCGGAAGGTGGATCTCCTCCAGCCGCTTGGCCATGGCAGCAACCTCCACGTCCCTCAGCCCATGCCGAGCCAGAGAGCGCACCGCGGCCCCCAGCTGGGGAAGGCCCCCGTCCACCAGGATGAGGTCGGGCTTCTTATGGAAGGTGTCCAGGCGCACCCTGGCCCCGGCTTCGCCCTCCGTGCCCCCTGCGGAGGAGGCCAGGCGGGACAGGCGCCGGTCAAGAACCTCCTCCATCATGGCCACGTCGCCTTTGCCTTCCTCGCCTCGGATGCGGAAACGGCGGAAGTCGCGGCGCAGGGGTATGCCTCCCTCGAAGACCACCATGGAGCCCACGGCGTCCAGCGGCCCCAGGTTGGAGATGTCGTAACACTCTATCCGGTAAGGCAGGCGGCTCAACCCCAGGCCCTCGGCTATCCCCTGCACCGCCCGGGAGATCCACCCCAGATCGGAAGCCTGCTTGGCCAGGTGGACCTCGAGGGACATGCGGGCGTTGCGCGAGACCTTCTCCACCAGGCTCCGCTTCTCGCCCCTGCGCGGGACGAGAAGGCGCACCTTCCTCCCCGCCTTCCCGGATAACCATTCCTCGAGAAGGGAGCGTTCGGCTTCCGGAAGGTCGTGAGAGAGGAGTATCTCCCTCGGTATATGCGTCGCCTGGGCGTAGAACTGGGCCAGGAAGGCGGCCAGGATATCCCCTTCGCCGCTTCCGGCCGGGGGCGTGGAAAAGAAATCCTGTTTTCCCAGTATCTTACCCCCGCGCACGTAGAACACCGTCACGCAGGCATCCAGGTCGCCGCATTCCACAGCGAAGACGTCCTGGTCTCCTTCCTTCCGGTTATGGGCCTGCTGCCTTTCCAGGATGCGCTGCAGGGCCAGCAGACGGTCGCGCGTCCGCGCGGCGAGCTCGAACTCCTGGCGCGAGGCCTCCTCGCGCATGCGTCTCTCCAGGTCCTCCATCACGGAGAGGTGATCCCCTTCCATGAAGCGCCGCACGCCCTGGATGATCCTGCCGTATTCCTCCACGGACACCTTCCCCGTGCACGGGCCACAGCACAGCCGTATGTGGTAGTCGAGGCACGGGCCGCCGGTCGGCCTGCCGGGCTCCCTCCCCCGGCAGGCGCGGAAGGGAAAGACCTTACGCAGGGTCTCTATGGTCTCCCGCACCGCCCCGGCGTGGGCGAAGGGACCGTAATACACGGCGTCGGGGCGGCGGCTCCCCCGCGCGAACATCACCCGAGGATAGGAGTCTCCGGTGCGTATGACCATGTAGGGATAGGACTTGTCGTCGCGGAAGTCGATGTTGTAGTCCGGGTGGAACCTCTTTATCAGGTTGGCCTCCAGAAGGAGAGCCTCCGCCTCGTTGGCGGTGACGATGAAGTCGAGGTCGGAGATCCGCGACCGCAGGCCGGCCAGCCTGGGGTTCTCCTCCTCGCGGGAATGGAAGTAGGAGGCCACCCTCTTGCGCAGGGAGGCGGCCTTTCCCACGTAGATGACCCTCCCGCGGTCATCCTTGAAGATGTATACTCCGGGCGCGTCGGGCAGCGATTCAGCCTTTCTGCGGGCCTCGGTCATCAGCGCACCACCGCCGACCTCCGGCGTCCTCCTGCAATTCCCTCATCGCACCGTCGCGGCTCGACACCCATAGACGGTCACATCTTGCGCAGCGTCGGCGCCAGCAATAAATGGCAATTAACGGAATTATTGTGCTTTCCGATCCTCAATGGCCCGATCTCTCTCAACCCTTAGAACTCCCATAAAGACGACCCGGCGTGTGTAACCGCCCATAGCACTGGCCTCTTCCAGGCCCAGGAGGGGTCGGAGGTAGTAACCGGTGTAGGAACGGGGTATCCGGGCCACCTCCTCCGGCGGCCCCTCGGCCACCACCCACCCCCCTTCCTCGCCTCCCTCGGGACCCAGGTCGATTATCCAGTCCGCGCACTTGATGACGTCCAGGTTGTGCTCGATGACCAGCACCGTGTTCCCCGCATCCACCAACCCCTGGAGCATGGCCAGGAGCTTGTTGATGTCGTCGAAATGCAACCCGGTGGTGGGCTCGTCCAGGAGGTAGAGGGTCTTTCCGGTGGGACGTTTGTTCAACTCCGCCGCCAGCTTCACCCGCTGCGCCTCACCTCCGGAGAGGGTAGGTGCCGGCTGGCCCAGCTTTATATAACCCAATCCAACGTCGTAGAGGGT
>JACVJH010000359.1 GCA_015711895.1 Candidatus Solincola tengchongensis
GATGGGGGCGGTGATCCGGGTGGGGGGGCAGGGAACGAGGACGCGCCGGCTCGCCGTCCCCAGCCCCAAGCCCATGATGCCCAGGGGAAACAGGCCCTTCCTGGAGTTCCAGGTGAACCTCTGCCGCCGGCACGGGGTGGAGGAGATCATCCTCTCCACGGCCTACCTGCCCGAGGTCTTCCAGTCCCATTTCGGCGACGGCAGCCACCTGGGAGTGAAGATGATCTACGTGACGGAGGAAGAGCCACTGGACACCTGCGGGGCGGTGAAGAACGTGGAGAGGTACATCCGGGGGACTTTCCTGGTCTTCAACGGGGACGTGCTCACCGACCTGGACCTCACCAACCTCATCGCCTTCCACCGCTCCAAGGGGGGCAAAGCCACCCTGTACCTGACCCGCGTTGAGGACCCCACGGCCTATGGCCTGGTGCCGCTGGACAATCGGGGAAGGATAACCGAGTTCCTGGAGAAGCCCAGCTGGGACCAGGTGACCACCGACCTCATCAACGCGGGGACCTATGTGTTGGAGCCGGAACTTTTGGAGAGGGTGCCCGAGGGGGAACCCTATTCCTTCGAGCGGCAGCTCTTTCCCCAGCTCCTCGAGGACGGGGTCCCCATGTACGGTTTTCCCAGCGAGGCCTACTGGATGGACATTGGGACACCGGCCAAGTACCTGCAGGCCCACTACGACATCCTGCGGCGGCGCCTCCCCTTCCGGTTCGAGGGCGAGGAGATAAAGCCCTCGGTATGGGTGGGGGAGGGCACGGAGATAGACCCCGAGGCGGCGGTCTTCGGGCCCACTGTGATCGGCCCCGGCTGCCGCATAGAGGCCCATGCCACGGTGTCCAGCAACTGCGTGCTGGGGCCGGGATGCCATGTCGGGGAAGGTTGCCACCTGGAGGGAGCGGTGCTGCACGAGGGGTGTGATATAGGCCCCGGCTGCATCCTCCGCAGGTGCGTGCTCTCCCGCGGCGTCCGTCTGGGGGAAAGGGTCCACGTCTCGGACCAGGCGGTTCTCGGGGAGGGCGTCAGGGTGGGAGACGACAACGACCTGCGCTGCGGCATCCGGGTCTGGCCGAGAGCGGAAATCCCCCCCGAGACCTTGAAATTCTGATCCGGGCCAAGCCTTTTCCTTTTGGGTCGGATGCGGATGTGCCTCCCCTCCTTGCGTTAACCGGGGGATGGTTACGGACGGTTTAGGCCTCTTGGGTGAGATGGGTAGATCAGCCGGTTCTTCGAATCGGGCTGAAACGGCATGGAGCCCGGCTCGGGAACGGAGTACTTCGCTGAAGCTCGTTCGGTTCGTTTCCCTCGATTCCCGGGAAAGGGGATTGGGCCCGGTCGGGACGAGAAGGGAGCTGGAATCCGTGTTCGCCCGCTCTCCGGAAGAGAGGCCAACCGGGCGAATGCCATAAATATTGAGAGGCCCGTCTTTGATGACGCCGGAGATGAGGTGGGCCTCATCATCGGATCGCAAGGCGGTGAGGACCCGGGAGGACCCTGCGCCGGTGGGGGGCTCGAACCCGCTCCGGAATAGCGGCTCTTCCTTCTCGGGCCCGAGACGGGTATGCAGCCGTGGTGGTTGCCGTATAATAGGGCAGTTATGATATCCAGGGTTGGAGTGGAGGAGGGAGGGGCGTTATCCAGGCGGGATGGGGCGGGGCCGGGAGCTACCAAGAGGCGGTCGAGGACTGGAGAAAGAGGGGACAAGGACCTGGAAGAGGTGAAGGCTGGCGTAGCCTGGACTTGAAGAAGGAGGAAGGACCTTGCGCATCCTGATCACGGGCATCACCGGTTTCGTGGGCAGCCACCTGGCGGAGTACGCCCTCTCCCGCGGGGACGTCGAGGTCTTCGGCACGGTGCGCTGGAGGTCGCGCATGGAGAACATAGAGGGCATACTGGACCGGGTGTGCCTGGTGGACTGCGACCTTCGCGACGCCGTGGCCGTCCGCAAGACCTTGGAGGAGGTGAGACCGGAGTACATCTTCCACCTCGCGGCACAGAGCTTCGTGCCCACCTCCTGGAAGGCCCCGGCGGAGACCCTGTTCACCAACATCATCTCCGAGCTCAACCTCCTCGAGGCCATGCGGGACCTGGACCTCAAGGCTCGCATCCACGTGGCGGGCTCCAGCGAGGAGTACGGCCTGGTCTTCGAGGACGAGACACCCATCACCGAGGAGAACCCTCTGCGCCCCCTCTCCCCCTACGCGGTGAGCAAGGTGGCCCAGGACATGCTGGCCTACCAGTACCACCGGAGTTACGGCCTCTACACCGTGCGCACCCGGGCCTTCAACCACGAGGGGCCGCGGCGGGGACACGTCTTCGTGACCAGCAACTTCGCCAAGCAGATCGCGGAGATAGAGAAGGGGAAGAAGGAGCCGGTCATCGAGGTGGGCAACCTCAACGCCCGCCGCGACTTCACCGACGTTCGGGACATGGTCAAGGCCTACTGGCTGGCCCTGGAGAAGGGGGAGCCGGGGGAGGTCTACAACATCGGCTCCGGGCGGGCGGTGACCATCCGGGAGATGCTGGACATCCTCCTCTCCTTCACCGATCGGGAGATAGAGGTCCGCCCGGTCCCGGAGCGCATGCGGCCTTCCGACGTGGAGCTCCTGGTCTGCGACTGCACCAAGTTCCGGGAGCTGACCGGATGGAAGCCGGAGATACCCCTGGAGAAGACGCTCAAGGACACCCTGGATTACTGGCGGGAGAGGGTCTGAGAGCGCAGGGACGGAGATCCGGGTTCCCCTCTTGCACGACGGGGATAGGCCCTAGGGGGTCTGGGCGTAGGATGGCAGTACTCGGTAGGGGCTTGGGAAACGGGAAATAGGGGACTGGTGAATACCGGGCATGGACCCGGAAGAAAGAAGGAGCGGAGATGGACTACCATATCGCCGACATCGGCCTGGCCGAGGAAGGGAAGCTGAGGATCGAGTGGGCGGAGCGGGACATGCCCGTCCTGCGCCTCATCCGGGAGCGCTTCCGGCGCGAGAAGCCCCTGGAGGGGATGCGGGTGGGTGCTTGCCTGCACGTGACCACGGAGACCGCCAACCTCATGCTCACCCTCCGGGCAGGCGGAGCGGAGGTGGCCCTGTGCGCTTCCAATCCCCTGTCCACCCAGGACGACGTGGCCGCCTCCCTGGTCAAGCATCACGGCATCCCGGTCTTCGCCATCCGGGGGGAGGACAAGGAGACCTATTATGCGCACATCAACGCCGTCCTGGATACCCGGCCCCACGTGACCATGGACGACGGCGCGGACCTCATCTCCACCCTGCACGCGGAGAGGAAGGAGCAGGCCCGTGAGGTGTGGGCGGGGGCGGAGGAGACCACCACCGGGGTCATCCGCCTGCGGGCCATGGCCGAAGCGGGGGTGCTCCTCTACCCGGTCATCGCAGTGAACAACGCCATGACCAAGCACCTCTTCGACAACCGCTTCGGCACCGGCCAGTCCACCCTGGACGGGGTCCTGCGGGCCACCAACGTGCTGCTCGCCGGAAGGAGGGTGGCCGTCTTCGGGTACGGGATGTGCGGGAGGGGGGTGGCCTCCCGGGCCCGGGGGATGGGGGCCCTGGTCACCGTGGTGGAGACCGACCCCCTGCGTGCGCTGGAGGCGGTCATGGAGGGCTTCCAGGTGACCGCCTCTC
>JACVJH010000360.1 GCA_015711895.1 Candidatus Solincola tengchongensis
ACCAGCTTTCCCTCGCCCCTCTCCCGCATGGAAGGGATGAAGGCCTGGAAGACGGCCGCCGCCCCGATGACGTTCACCTCCAGGCACTTCAGGGCCGCCTCCAGGTCTATCTCCTCGAAGGGCCCGAAGAAACCGATGCCCACGTTGGAGAGGACCACGTCCACTTTACCATATCTTTCCAGAACAGCGTCTCTGAAGGCTCTTATCCCCGGGCGGTCGGTGATGCCCATGGTCACCAGATGGTGCCGCTCGGGGTGGCGCATCTCCCCCTTCAGGGACTCCAGCCCCTCCCCGTCCACGTCGAACCCGGCCACCGCATGACCCTTCCCGTCCAGTATCCTGGCCACCTCGCGGCCCATCCCCTGGGCACGCCCGGTTATGACCACCACGCGTTCCATCAGATCCCCCCCTTCCTGCCGCCGCTTCTTCCCCTAGCGGGCCAACTTCTCCGCCTCCAACTCATGCGCCGTTCCGTTCCCTCCAGCGCCTCGCGTGATACGCACGAGCTCAGAGACCTCCGACAGCCGGTTCCCGCCGCTGTGTTTTGGAAGCCCTTACCATCTTCCCCGCCCCTCGCAAACCGGTCGCGCCCTCGAACGCGCTTCGCCGCTCATCGCCCGCCAGCCCCTCAGGATGATATCCTCAGCCTTAGGGAAGGCCTCCTTGCCACATCAAGTTTCAGCCCCCTTCGTATTTCCCGGGGCCCGGC
Source organism: Candidatus Solincola tengchongensis (assembly GCA_015711895.1). GTDB lineage: Bacteria > Actinomycetota > Geothermincolia > Geothermincolales > RBG-13-55-18 > Solincola_A > Solincola_A tengchongensis. The sequence goes on from JACVJH010000360.1 coordinate 710, forward strand.
TCTTCCTTCCACTTGCCACTCTCGTACCATTCCTTCATCTGCCGCATGGACTCCCGGAAATCGGGGTAGATGAAGCGGTATCCGGTAGCCTTGATTTTGGAGTTGTCCACGATGTAGTCGTCGTACAGGAAGCGAACGGCGTCATACTCCAGATCGGGTATGACCCCTTTGCGCGCCGCCCGCCATCCTTCCAGCCTGGCCGATGCCTTGACCAACCACAGCGGGAGATGCAGCCTTGGCGGCCTGGTCCCGAAGGCTTCCGCCGCCAGGAGCAGGGCCTCCTCCACCGTGGGATGGGTGTCCTCGGCCAGGTTGTACACCTGGCCGAGACATTCCTCCCGAAGGGAAAGGTGATATGCGGCGGCGGCCACGTCCTCCGCCCGCACATTGGAAAGAAGCTGCCTGCCGCTTCCCGGGATGGCCATGATGGAGCTCGGCCGCGAGAAGACCTTTCCCGCCCCGTCGTTACAGCGGGGTCCGTAGACGGTGCATGGACGGATGATGATCGCCGGCAGCCCTTCCTCCATGCGCCTGAAGACCACGTCCTCGCCGTCACGCTTGCTGCGCCCGTAATCGTCGACGGGCTGACGGGGACTTTCCTCGGTGAAGGGGATCCCCTTGTAGGCCCCGTACACGTCGGTGGAAGCGACGTGCACGAAGACCTTGACCCCCTTCTCCAGGGCCAGCCGGGTGATGCGCTCCACCCCGAGCACATTGATGGGGTAGAGCTTCTCGTAAGGTGTTGAGAAGTTGCACACCGCCCCGAAGTGGAAGACTCGGTCCACGTCCCCCTCGAAGAGGGGAGGCAAGGTCTCCTCGCGGGTGAGGTCGGCGCCCACGTATTCCACCCCCAGGCGGTCGAAGAAAGTGGTGTCCCGGCGCGGCCGCGCCGTGGCCCGCACCCTGACCCCCTGCGAGACCAGGTACTCCACCATGTGACTGCCCATAAAACCGGCGGCGCCGGTCACCAGGGTGATGCCGGAATATTCCATCGCTCCCTCCCCATCCGCGGTCCCTTCGTCCTGGACTGCCCGACCAGCCTGCGTACGAACGGTTTTCAAACCATACCCGTGCCCCTGCCCCTCGTCGCCTCGACCTCCATCCGCCCGTTCATACGAAACCGGCGGTCACTGGAGTTCATGCCCGCCGCCTCTACACCTGCTGGACAGCTCTGAGCCATGACCCTGCGGAGACCGTGAGGCCCTCAGCGGAGACCGGCTCCTCTTCCGCACCTTGCGCGGGGCGCATCTTCCGGGCATCCGTCCGCTTTCCACGCCTCCATTCGCCCAATGGTGCGGCACCCGGCCCGATGCTCATCTCCCCGGGCCGGGTACCTCTAATCCCTCCGTTCTGCGACCGTGGAAACGGTTTCCAGGCGTTCGCCCTTTCCTCTCCCCAGAGCTTCGACGGTGCGCTCGGAAAGCTCTCGGTGGGCACGACGTAGCCATTCCAGGTAAAGGTCGTTGAACTGGACCCCCAGCTCGGCGATTAGCCTCACGTAATCGCCGTGTTTTTTCCACCTCTCGAGGTTGGCCTTGCGCCTTTCCAGTTGTTCCTCGTAGTTCTTTATCTGTTTCTCTATGATCTCCAAGGCCCTCTTGCGGTCACCGAACCCGAAGAAGACGAAGCGGAGGAGGAAGGGGTCTCGGATGAGCATTTCCCTCTCCGGTTCGGAAGCCAGCCAGCGCTCGAACTCCTCCCTCCCCGCGGGGGTGATGGAATATACCTTGCGATGTGGTCCTCCGTTGTCGGAAGGCATCACGTCCTTCATGACCACCAGTCCTTCCTCCTCCAGTTTACGGAGCGCGGTGAAGATCTGGCCGTAATTGATGGTCCACATGTGCCCGAAGTTGCGCTCGATATGCTTCTTGATGCGGTACCCGTGCATGTCCTGATAGTGCAATAGCCCCAGGACGGCGTACTTGACGGACATATTGCTCTCCTTC
>JACVJH010000361.1 GCA_015711895.1 Candidatus Solincola tengchongensis
CGTGGTGGTTGCCGGCCCGGCGGGATTGTGCGCCGCCGCGGCGGCGGCGGGAGCCGGCCTTCCCGCTCTCGTCCTGGACGAGGCATCGCGAGGCGGAGGCCAGTTGACCAAGCAGATCCACCGCTTCTTCGGTTCCCGGGAGCACGGGGCGGGCAAGAGGGGCTTCGAGATCGCCGAGGAGCTGGAGTCCCGCTGCCTTGAAGCCGGGGTGGAGATACGCCTGGGACACAGGGTACTGGGTTTTTTCCGGGACGGGCGTCTCCTGGTGCAGGGCGAGGAGGAAGTCTTCGTCCTGCGGGCCGGGGTCGCCATCCTGGCCACGGGAGCCGTGGAGAGGAGTTTTCCCTTCCCCGGCCGGACCTTGCCGGGGGTCATGGGTGCCGGTGCGGTCCAGACATTGGTCAACCTGCACGGTGTCCTGCCGGGCAGGAGGGCGCTAATGGTGGGCGCAGGGAACGTCGGGCTCATCGTCGCCTACCAACTGCTGCAGGCGGGGATGGAGGTTGTTGGCCTTATCGAGGTCGGCGATCGCGTGGGGGGGTATCAGGTACATGCGGCACGCCTGCGCCGGGAAGGGGTCCCCATTTTCCTGCGCCACCGCCTCCTGGCCGCCGAAGGGGGGAGGGAAGGGGTGGAATCCGTCCTGGTGGAGGACCTGGACAGCGGGGTCCGGAAGCGCTTTTTCGTGGACACCCTCTGCCTCGCCGTGGGGATGTCGCCCCAGGCAGAGCTGGCGGCCATGCGGGGATGCATGATGGCCTACATTCCGGAACTTGGAGGGTTTCTTCCCTGGCATGACCGGATGATGCGCACGGATAGAGCAGGGGTGTATGTGGCGGGGGACCTGGCGGGGGTGGAAGAGGCATCGGTGGCCATGGACGAGGGGCGGCTGGCCGGACTCGCAGCGGCCCTTGATGCCGGGGCCCTGGATCCCGGGAAGGCAGCGGGGATGATGCGGGAGATAGAGAGGAGACTGGACCTCCTGCGCGGCGGATTCTTCGGGGAACAACGCCGAAAGGCCAAGGAGCGGCTTCATTCCCTCTCCTTTCCCGGCGAGGATGAAAAACGGACGCCCGGCTCCAGGCGGAGGAAGGAAAACGAATAAGGAAAGGAAGGAGCGCTTGCATTCCGGGGGCACGGAAGGAAGAGAATCCTGGCGGGATTCCTGGGAAGCGGCCCGGGAGGGGACGGTGGCCGTGGTGGACTGCCGCCAAGAGATACCCTGCAACCCATGCGAGGAAGCCTGTCCCACCGGTGCCATCCGGGTGGGGCCCGACATATGCGCCGTTCCTCGTTTCGATCCCCGGGCTTGCAACGGTTGCGGGCGTTGCGTGGCTCTTTGTCCGGGAATGGCCGTTTTCCTTTTGGATCGGAGGGAGGATGACGGGTTCGCCAGGGTCACCCTGCCTTATGAGATGGGCAGGAGGCCGGTGGAAGGGGAGGAGGTCCAGGTGGTGGACGGGGAAGGAAAAGCGCTTACCGGGGGGAAGATACTTAAAGTAAGGGCGGTGGGCGGAAAAGCCCCTACCCTCCTGGTGACCGTAAAGGTGCCGGAGGAGGCGGCCCTAAAGGTTAGAGGACTGCGATACCGACTTATTGAACGGGATGCCTTCCGGGAAGCGGACGAGGTGCCGTCATTCTCCGGCTACCCCATTTGTCGCTGTGAGGATGTCTCCATGGAGAGGGTTAAGGACATCCTGCAGGCGGGATTGCGTTCCCTGACTGCCCTGCGCAGGGCGTCACGTGTGGGCCTGGGTTACTGCCCGGGTATGTTCTGCCAGTCCTCCCTGCGGGAGGAGCTGGCGAGGGCTGCCGGGAGGGGAGAAAAAGAGGTCGGTGCTTTCAAGGTTCGCCCACCGGTCAGGCCGGTGAAGCTGGGTCTTCTGGGGGGAGAAAATGCCTGAAGTGATGAGTTCGGAAGTGGTGGTCATAGGAGGTGGGGTCATAGGAGCCGCCGTGGCTTACTACCTCTGCCGGGAGGGCGCGGAGGTGATGATCGTCGAGGAGGATGACCTGGCCTCGGGGGCCTCCGGAGCCTGCGACGGATTCGTCTCCCTGCAGACCAAGACACCCGGCCCTCACCTCCGCCTGGCCATGGGGGGCGCACAGTTCTTCCACGAGCTGGCCGAGGACCTGGAGGTGGACATCGAATACCGGGGTTGCGGCGGGCTTCTCCTGGCCACCACCCAGGAACAGATGAAGGAGTTGCGCGCCAGGGCCAAGACACTAAAGGCGGAGGGGCTGGAGGTGGAGGTCCTCACCGCCTCGGACCTCAAGGAGCTTCTCCCCGAGGTGGGCAAGGAGGTCAAAGGGGGTTCCTACTGTCCTCAAGACGCCCAGGTGAACCCCATCTCCCTCACGCTCGGGCTGGCCCGGAAGGCGCAGGAGATGGGGGCCACCATCCTCCGTGGCTGCAAGGTGGAGAACATAGTGGTCACCAACAACCGGGTGCGCGAGATTCACACCACAGAGGGGAACATTCATTCCCGACGAGTTGTCTGCGCCGCCGGAGTGGGGTCGAACCAGATCGGAAAGATGATCATCGTGGACGTTCCGGTGCTCCCTCAGAGAGGCCAGATACTGGTCACCGAGTCCAGCGAGCCGGTCCTCAAGACCCTGGTGGCCGGGGCCGAATACCTGGGCACCAAGGCCAACATCGAGGGCCTCCTGCCCGCGGACGCGGAGGCCGCCAAGCTGGGCCTCGGCTTCACCGCGGAGCAGACGGCGGCCGGCAACCTCCTCCTGGGCAGCACGCGGGAGTTCGTGGGGTTCGACGATCAGACCACCCCCGAGGCCATGAACGCCATCGCCCGCAACGCCTTGCGCTACCTTCCCTGGGTAAAGGACCTGGACGTCATCCGCAGCTTCGCCGGCCTTCGGCCCTGTTCCCCGGACGGCCTCCCCATCCTGGGCACCATAAAAGGGATACGCGGATTCTATCTGGCCACGGGGCATTCCGGAGACGGCATCTGTCTGGCCCCCATCACCGGTAAGCTGATAAGCGAACTGGTACTGGACGGGGAGACCAGCCTGGACATCGCTCCCTTCTCCCTCTACCGCTTCAAATGAATGTGAAGGGCTCGCCGAATACGCTCTCCGAACCGACCCGCCGCGGAGATTGGGCTTCGGGAGACGGAAGCGGGCGGATGGCAGGAGGGGAGAGCCCGACTATCTCATGGCCCGCAATCGGTGTCCACCGGCGATGCGTTAATATAGTTAAATGTAATAGAGAAGAGAGTCCATCCCGAAGGGAGCGGGAAAGAAGGGAAGATTCGCCACGATGAAGGTCCTTTTCGTCTATCCGGATTACAAGGTGAACGTGGACCCGCTCACCGGCCGCATGCTGGGCGTGGAGGAGGGAGGGTGGTACATGGAGGGCGTGGCCAGCCTCTCCGCCGTACTCAAGGAGCACGGTCACCAGGTAGCCCTCTATCACCTCACCCGTCCTGTCCCCAGAGAGGAGTTCCAGGCCGTGCTGCGCCGGGAAGACCCGGACCTCCTGGGGTTCGTGACCATGACCCGTGAGTATCCCCAGGTCAGGGAATACGTGTTGTGGGCCAAGGATGCCCTCGACGTCCCGGTCATATGCGGGAGCTACCATCCCACCACCCTTCCCGAGGAGGTCATCGCCACAGAAGGTGTGGACATGATATGCCGCGGGGAGGGGGAGAGGGCTCTCCTGGAGCTTGTTGAGAGGATGGATGCCGGGGAGGATTACCGGGACGTGATGAGCATATGGGTCAAGGAAAACGGAGTCATCCACCGCAACCCGGTGCGCCCCCTCATCGAGGATATCGACGAGCTCCCTCTGCCCGACTTCGCCATCTTCGACCCCCACCGGCTCATATCCACCCGCATACATACCGGGGTGGTCATCCTCTCGCGGGGATGCCCCTACAGCTGCACCTACTGTTCCAACAAGAAGATGCGGGACATCTACCCCAACAAGAACCGCTATTCCCGCTTCCACAGCCCGGAATACAGCATCGAGTATCTGAAGAAGCTCCTCTCCACCTACCCGGACATACGCTATCTCAACTTCCGGGACGACATCCTCCCCTGGAAGGGAGGGTGGCTCCAGAGGTTCACCGAGCTCTACCGCAGGGAGATCGGCCTGCCCTTCATCCGCAACTACCGGGCCAATCTGGTCACCCCGGAGGTCGTGCGCCTGCTGCGCGAAGCGGGATGTTACCAGATGTTCTTCGGGGTGGAGAGCGGCAACGACTTCATCCGCAACCAGGTCCTCAACCGGCATATGTCCCGGGAGAAGATAGTGGAGGCCTTCCGTGCCTGCAGGGAGGCGGGCATCAAGACGGTGGCTTACAACATGGTGGGCCTTCCCTTCGAGGACAAGTCCAAGGTGCTGGACACCATCAAGTTGAACGCCGAGATAAGGGCGGACCATTCCCTGAGCCCCATATATTACCCCTATCCGGACACCGTGCTCTTCGAGACGGCGGGGGAGAGGGGATGGGTGCCCCCGGTGTACGACTACCGGGAGGACCGCTACGTGGACCAGCCCACCCTTCCCCGGGACCAGCTCTACTTCGCCCGCTATTATTTCCGTCCTTTCGTGCGCATTTACCGTTTTCTGGGAGGACTTCCCGCACCTCTAGGGAAGGCGCTGGAGAAGGGGGTGGACCGGGTCTTCTTGAGCCCCCGCCTCCCTCACGGGGCTCTGGTGTCCCTGGCGCGTCGGTCCGAGAGGCTCATGAACGGACTCAAGGAGGGCTTGAGGAATGTTTCCCCCCGGTTTTATCTCTGGCTGCGGGACCGCGTGAGGGGGGTGTCCCGCTCCACCGAGGGTTGAGGCCGGGAGGGGTCGGTATCCGCCGGGAGACCGAAGGCTGGGGTCTCATGGAGGGCGGTTGAAGCGGTGAGGAAAGTGCTGGCTCGGAGGCATAGATGGCGGAGTGCGTGAGCTGCGGGAGACCAGTAGAGGCGGGCAAGTTATTCTGCGAACAGTGCTACGCTCGCATGAAGGGCAGGAGAGGGCCCTTCCGCGAGGTGGGATCCGCTCGGGAGGCGACCAGAGGGCAGGTGATCCGCACGCGGGGGGAGAGGGATGAGTCACAACCACCAGGTATTCCCGAGGGCATGAAGGAGAAGCGGGAATCCCTCACTCCGGCCACCGAGAGGGGGGGGGTGATACTCCGTCCGGAATTGGAAAAATACCCCAGAAAAGACCGTGAGAGCCGCTTCACCATCACCATAACCTTCAGCGAGAGGACCTATCGCATGCTGAGCAGGTTGAAGCCCGGCAGGGGAAAGGGCAAGGCGGGGGAGGAAGGGGCGGAGGCCGCCGCCCCGACTTCAAGGTCCGCGGGAAGAAAACACAAGGGGCCGCACGGGAGGCCGGCCCTCCGGGCACTGGAAGGAAAGGCGGGCACTTTACGCGGGACTTCCCGGAAGAGGGGAGGGTTCTCCGCCTGGGCCGCCTTCCGCCCCCGGAAGCTCGACGGCGGCGACCTGCTCTCGCTGGGAACGGCAGTCATCTCCGTGGTCTGCATACTGGTCCTCACCTTCGTCCCCTGGGTGCGAATGACCTGGGTGGCGACGGGAGGGGTGGTGGCCGGCGAGACATCTATACGCGGTAGCGACCTGGGAATACTTACCTATCTCGCGCTGGCGGTGGTCCTGGCGGCGGCGGCTTATGTGCCCATTTCCCTGTGGTTGAAGGAACGCTTCGCCTATGTGGATTACGGCCTGGTGCTGCTCGCGGCGGGACTCGTCTTCATCATCCTCTTCTACGCGAACATATCTTCCAGCCAGAGAATGGTAGACCTCGCTTTCCGCCTGGCGGGCACGGGCGGGGGGGTATCCGCAGAAGACCTGGAGAGGCATACCTCCTGGACGGCATACCTGGTATCCTTCATGGGAGTAGTTCTAGCCTTCTCCGGCCTGGTCCGGCTCTCGGAACGCAGGGAGCCTCAGGAAGAACGAGGTGGAGGCGGGTAAAGTTGAGCACGGGCGCCGAGGAGAACGCCTACCATTTGCTGCAGGAAGCCCGCTGGCTTCTGGGGAACAGCCAGCCGGACAGGGCGGCGTCCCTCCTGGAGAAGGCCAAGGCGCTGGAGCCGGGCCGGGGTTCCATACTGGAGGCCCTGGGGACGGCCTATTACAACAGCGGACGTCCGGACAGAGCGCTCCGGGAGTTCGAGGAGGCCCTGGAGGTCGATCCCACCAACCACTTCGCCAGGTACGGGCTGGGAAGGTGCCTTTACCGGACCGGGAAACTTCGGATGGCCATTGGGCAGATGAAGCTGGCAGCGGTCATGGCCCCGGGAGTGGAGCTCTACCGGGAGACCCTGCGACGTTTCCAGCGCGAGCTGGAGAGGAAGGGCGAGGCCCGGGCATGAGCGCGCAACCGGAACTGCCCCCCGTAATCGAGCGCTACCAGGCCTTCCTAGTGGATATGGACGGGGTCGTCTATCTCGACCGGGAACCGGTTGCCGGCGCGGCCGATTTCGTCCAAGCCGTGCGGCGGGAGAAGAAGAAGCTGCTCTTTCTGACCAACAACTCCAAGTTCACGCGCGCGGAATACCGGGAGAAGCTTGCCGGGGTGGGCATCCCGGCCTCGGAGGAAGAGGTCCTCACCTCCGCGGCGGCCACTGCCGATTTCCTGCGCGAGAACTACGACCTGGGGGGGAGTACCGCATTCGTCATCGGCGGGAGGGGGGTGGAGGAGGAGAGCGCCGCTACGGGCCTCCGCCTTCTGCGGGGTGAGGAGGCCAAGGAGGCCGGTTTCGTGATCGTGGGATGGGACACGGACCTTACCTACGACAAGCTCCGCTTGGCCTGTCTCGCGCTGCACAGAGGTGCGGTGTTCATTGGCACCAATCCCGACGCCACCTTCCCCTCCCCGGAGGGACTCTGGCCGGGAGCGGGGGCCATCATCGCCGCTCTGGAGAGGGCGGCGGGGCGGGAGGCCTTGGTTGTGGGGAAGCCCAACCTGTACATGATGCAGGTGGCCCTTAACCGGTTGGGGGAGATAGCCGACCGCACCCTGGTGATCGGGGACCGCCTGGACACGGACATCCTGGGCGGATGGAGGGCGGGGATGGACACCTGTCTGGTCCTCACCGGGGTCACCAGGCGGAAGGACCTGGAAGGGCGCCATCCCCAGCCGGATCTGGTGGTGGAGAACCTGAGGGAGCTGCTGTGAACCCGGAACAGGCGAGGGAATGGACCAGGAGCCTTTACGGGCGGCTGCTACCAGAGGGCCGCGACGGATATCTTGCCTATATACACCTGCTTGACGAGCTCTGCCCGGATGGGGGAAGGGTGGTGGACCTGGGCTGCGGCGAGGAGGATTACCTGACCTTCCTCTTACCGCGGGCCGAGGTGGTGGGGGTGGACCGGAAAGCGGGTCGGGGTCGCTACCACGCTTACCTTCAGGCGGACCTGGAGGACGGGCTCCCCCTGGAGAGGGAATCCGTGGACCTGGCGGCCTGCAAGTTCGTTTTGGAGCACCTGAGGCACCCGGAGAGGCTGCTGCGCACGGTCCGTGAGGTGCTGCGTCCGGGCGGCTGCCTGGTGGTCATGACGCCCAACGTGCTATATTATCCATATGCCCTTAATCTCCTCCTCTCCCGGCTACTTCCGCAGCGCCTGCGCATGGGGCTTGTGAGCAGGATCACCGGAAGGGGGAGAGAGGACATCTTCCCGGTGTGGTATCCGTGCAACACGCCCCGCCGCCTCCGGAGCCTCCTCGAGGAATGCGGTTTCCGCGTGCTGCACCTGGAGGCCTATCCCGACTACCTGGTGAGCGCCGTATGTCGTCCGGCGGGGGCCGCGGCCGTATTCTACGAATGGTTCGTTTCCAGGCTGGGGATCGACTGGGCGGGCGGTTTCCTGGTGGCCGCCGCGCGACGGGAATAGAGGGGGTAGAAGGTGCTCCCGCTCTTCGACCGCAACCCCACCCGTAAGGTCCCCGTGGCCACCATCTCCCTCATCCTGGTCAACTTGGCCGTGTTCCTGTACATGCTCCTGCTGCAAGGGCCGCAATTGGAATTATTTACCTACAAATATTCGGTGGTGCCTTGGGAGGTGGTGCACGCCTCACCCCTGCCCCTGGGAGTCCTTCGTGAGGTACTCTCCTATCCGCCGGCGGCGGCACCCGCCAAGCAGGTGTACCTGCCGCTACTCACCTCGATGTTCCTGCACGACGGGTGGCTGCACATCCTGGGCAACATGCTCTACCTCTGGATATTCGGGAACAACGTGGAGGATGTGCTGGGGCATCTCCCTTTCCTCCTCTTCTACTTCGCCTGCGGGCTCTTCGGGACCTTGCTCCACGTGGCCGTGTTCCCGAACAGCGTCGCCCTGCTCCTGGGGGCCAGCGGGGCCATCGCCGGTGTTTTGGGGGCCTACCTTCTGCTATATCCAAGGGCCTGGATATACACTCTTTTCCTCTTC
>JACVJH010000362.1 GCA_015711895.1 Candidatus Solincola tengchongensis
TTCCTCTTCACCGCGGGGTCCATCCACACGCGGCGCAACCTGGAGCGGCTCATCGAGGCCCTCTCCCTGGCCGAAGCGGAGCTGGAGGAGGAGCTGCAACTGCTCATCCTGGGCACGCCGGCCCCCGTCCCCCCACCCCTACACATCTGGGGGGAAGCGCGCCGCTGTGGGGTGGAAGGGAGGGTGGTTCACCTGGAATACGTCACCGAGGAGGAGCTGCTGTGCATCTACAACGCCTGCGGGCTCTTCGTCTACCCCTCCCTGTACGAGGGCTTCGGCCTCCCGGTGGTGGAGGCCATGGCCTGCGGGGCGCCGGTGGCCTGCTCTCGGGTCACCTCTCTTCCCGAGGTGGCCGGGGAAGCGGCGGCCTACTTCGATCCCCTGGACGTGGAGGACATGGCCCGGGTGCTGGCCTCCATCCTCTCCGACCCGGCCGAGCGGGAGAGGCTGGCCGCGGCCGGACTGAGGAGGGCGGGGGATTTCTCCTGGAGGAGGGCGGCGGAGAGCACGCTGCAGGTCTTTCGCGAGGTGGCGGGATGAACGGTGTTCAGGCCGGGGCTTCCGGGACCGAGTAAGAGAGCGGAGGAATGCAAGAGGAGACGGAGAAAGGGGAGGCCGGCATGCAGGAGGCGGTAATGGAGCGGGAATACAGGCCACGGGTGAGCGCGGTGATACCCAACTGGCACCGCAAGGACGATTTGCGGGAGGCGCTCCTGGCCATCAAGGCCCAGACCTACCCGGTGGAGGAGATCATCGTGGTTGACAATAATTCCCAGGACGGCACCCGGGAGATGGTAAAGGAGGAATTCCCCGAGGTGATGTTCATCCAGTCCCCCCACAACATCGTCATCCAGGCCCTGAACATCGGGGCCAAGACGGCCTCCGGGGACCTCATCCTCCACCAGGACAACGACGGCGTCCTGGAGCCGGACGCCCTGGAGCGACTGGTCCGGGTCATGGGCTCCGACCCCCGCATCGCCGTGGTGCACAGCAAGAACCTGTACTACGACACCGGTGAGGTGTTCGATCCGCTGCGCTGGTTCTCCCCCGAGGAACACGCCTCGGAAGGGGTTTTCGACGTCCCCACCTTCCACGGCAACGGGGCCCTGATACGGCGGGACGTGCTGGAGGAGATAGGCTACATCGAGCCCGAGATACTCCTCTACCAGTTCGAGCGCAACATCTCCGCCAAGGCCATCGACCGCGGCTACCGCATCGTCTACCACCCAGCGGCGGTCATCCGGCACAAGATCTCGCGGGAGGTGCGCGACCCGGGCCATCGCCTGTACATCACCATGACCGGGGGGTGGTGGTACTTGGCGCGTTTCTACCCCCTGGGCACGGCCTTGAAAAAATCCCTCCACTACCTGGTCTTCTTCATCCTCTATTCCGTGAAACACCATACCTTCCGCAGCTTCTTCCGCGGCATCCTGGACACCCTTCTGGGGCTCCCCAACGTCCTGAGGGGGAGGAGCGTGCTCAAACCGGAGACGGTGAGATTCCTGGAGAGCAGGCCCTACGAGACGGCGATGATAAAATACGGTTCGCTGGACACGGTACGCAAGTGGATCAAGGGTCGCTTGAGGGGAGGAAAGGGAGCGTGACCGGAAGGGGGGATCGCCTGTGGTCGAGGAGAAGAAGGCGCATTTCCTTGACGACCTGAGGCTGGCCCTGAAGCGCAAGGGGCTGGGGGGCCTGGTGCGCGACGTGCTCTTGCATCCGGGCAACCAGGCCATCGCCCTGTACCGGATCTACAGGTGGTTCTACCTCAAAGGGTGGGTGACCCTGGCTTTCCTGGGGTACCGCCTGAACTATTTCCTCTGTGGGGTGGAGATCCATCCCGACGCGGAGATCGGTCCCGATTTCCACCTCGACCACCCCATAAGCGTCCTCATAGGTAGAGGGACGCGTATAGGCCGCGGGGTCCGCATCTATTCCCACGTGGCCGTGGGGGCGGTGGGGCTCCCGGAGGAGAACCCCTTCATGGACATCCGCGACTACGTCCAGATCTACCACGGGGCCATGGTTGGGGGGAGCGCCACCATCGGGGAGTACGCCCAGATCGGCCTCAACGCCGTGGTCTGGAACCAGGACGTCCCTCCCTACTCCGTGGTGGTGGGGAACCCCGGGAGAGTGATCAAAGTGGAGGGAAAGCGGGTCAACCCCGAGGATTACGTGGGCTACAAGTACGACCCCTCGCATTTCCACGGGCCCCCGCCGGAGCACGACCTGGCGAAGGAGGAGGAGAAAAAGGAGTCCTGGATCGACCCCAGGACCTACCGTAAAGCCCCTCCGGGCCGGGATTCTTGAGCGTGCGGCCGGATGACTTAAAGCCGTCCTGGGCTTTGACTCCTGTTCCCGCCCGTCTTCTCCGTAAGACTCCGGGAAAGGTCAGACGTCAAAGCGGGCAGGAGGTGGACGGAAAGGCCGTTTGAGGGCATGGGGTTTGGAGCGCTTCGAGCCGCAGATCGAGGGCCGGTTCGGGCGCCTGGGTGGTGGGCGGTATCCGGGAAGGCCTTCACCTTGGCCCGGTAGCGAACCGACCCTCAATCCCCGCAGGGGTTTTCCACGTACCGGCGCGCCTCTCCCCTGCTGTCCATCTCCGCATCGGGCCCCTTGAACCCGGAGCAACGGAAGCTGTAGATCTCGCGTTCCCTGCCGTGGGAGGACAGGCGCAGGACGACCGGCTCCTCCACCTCCCGGAAATAGGGGGCCAGCTTGGCCTCCCAGAAGGAGGCCGGGGTCTGGAACCCGTCGGGGTTGTCCCTCTCGTCCACGAAGAGAAAGTCCCTCCCCTCCAGCCGGTCCAGCGGAACCCAGGGGGAGTAGGAGCTGTTGTCGCACATGACCTCGTTCTCGTAGACCAGGAAGGCGATGGTGTATTCGAGGGGATGCCCCCGTTGGTGGTAGGCGATCTCGCTGGATATGAAGTAGTAGGGGGAGGCCACCACGGGGGCCGTGCCTCCCCCTCCTTCTTCCGCCGAGGCCAGTGCATCCACCGCGCCTGCCACTTCCTTCCATCCGGAATGGACCGTGGAGGAGGCGCTGAGGTATAGGGTGAGCGAGGTGATGGCCAGGCAGGGGATGAGGAAGAGCCCCCAGTACGCCGCCGCCTGGAGTTGTCGGGAACGTCGCGAGGGGGTTGTGCCCATGAGCAAGGATGCGGAGGCCATGGCTAGGACGAGGGAGAAGAGATGGGAGGAGAACCCCCAGCGGGGAGGTCCGCCGGTGAGGGTGAAAAATACCGTGCCCGGAAGGGCGAGCCAGAAGAGGAAGAGCAGCTCGGGTTTCCTTCTCCTGAAGCCGAGGTATCCACCGCATACCAGGCCGATGATGCTGAACAGGTAGACGAAGGGCGAGAGGGAGAGCGCCTCCCAACCCGCATGTTTGGCCACCTTCACCAGGTAATCGCCCGGCCCGGAATGGAGGAAACCGGGCCGGCTTGTCAGCTGGTAGATTATGGGTTCAAAGTGATGTACCGCGTACCAGGCGATGGTGGGGGTGAGGATGAGGAGAGCCAGGACCATGGCGAGGTAGGGCTCTTTCCTCTTCAGGTGGGAGCGGAAACCGGGGGAAGTGACCAGGAAGAACAAAATCCCCAGGATGAAGAGGACTGATTGCAGCTTGGAGAGGAGCATGAAGCCCACGGAGATCCCCGCCAGGTACCAGTACCCGCTTTCCCCGGCGGTGATCGCCCTCCAGGCGAGGATGGCGAAGAGCAGGGCGAAGAAGATCATGGGAGTGTCGACCACGACCATGGTTATCCAGTAATTGGTAAACGGCAGGCAGGCCAGGAGCAGCACGGTGAAGAACGACCACCGCCCGTCAAGCCCCAGTTCCCGGCACAGCAGGTAGGCCAGGGCCAGGGAAGCGGCAGCCAAGAGGAGGTGGGCCATCCTCAGGCCCACAGCTCCGTCGCCGAAGACAAAGGTCCCGACGCGGACAAGAAAAGCTGTGAATGGCGGATGGAAATAATATCCTGCGCTCAGGTGCCTGCTCTGCATCCACCAGTTGGCCTCGTCCACGTGCACGCCCAGGAAGAGGCTCTTCAGGATATGTAAGAGAAGGAAAAAGGTGAGGAGCACGGCGAGCTTCCCGTTCCATCCCCTGAAGAGGCTTTTCCCTTCAGAATCACCGCATTCTCCGCCGCGGGAAGAAGTCACCTCCACCTTCCTTTTTGCCTTGGCACTCTGTAACGCCGTGAGGATCGCCTGTCAAGACGAAAGACGTGCCGTCGCGAAACCCCATGCGCGTAATGTTACCCCATCCCTCGGGCAGGAGGACAGTCTTTTCGGATGGAAACTCCTGCCATGCCCTTCACCGATTTCCCGGGCAGGACCGCGCAGACGTACATACCGTATTTGGGAGGTCTCTCAAGACGGACGATCCCGCTCAATCTCCTGGTCAGGCCACATGGCGCACTTCGGGCTAAAGCGTGCTCGACGGCCCCACGGCCCGGGACCGGCGGTCGTTGTCCTGGAGAGCGAGGAGTTTCCGCTCCGTGCAGCTCGCGGCCTCTTCCGCTTTTTCGTATCTTCCCCTTTAAACCGGCCGGGCGGCACAAGGGCCGCCCGGCCTCCCCCCGATACGCACCCCCCGCGCCCTATCCCTCTTACCGCCCTTTTGCCGCCTCTCACGTGGTCTCCCGGACCGGTTTCTAAGGACTGCGGGATATTCTTCCCGAGGGTCTGGAGGGCAGGAGTCCGCCCCGCCCTCTTCCCGCTCCGCAGCTCCCCGCTTTCCTCCGGTGACCCCGTCGTCAATAAGCCCCATCCCCGGTGATTATGGCCTTGAAGGTGCGCAGGATGATCTTGATGTCCTGCCACAGCGACCAGGTCTCGATGTAGTAGAGGTCGAGCTTTATCATCTCATCGAAGGGCAGGTCGCTACGCCCGCTCACCTGCCAGAGCCCAGTGATCCCGGGCTTGACGTTCAGGCGCTGGCGGTGCCAATCCTTGTACTGTCGGACCTCTTCTTTGATGTGTGGACGGGGGCCTACCAGGCTCATCTGGCCGGCCAATACATTGAAGATCTGCGGGAGCTCGTCGATGGAGAACTTGCGAATCCACTTGCCAACTCGGGTCACGCGCGGGTCTTCCTTTTCCTTCCAGCACAGCCAGCCGAACTCGTTTCCCGACTTCCCGTTCACCAGTTCGGCCTGCATCTTGTGAGCCCCGTCCACCATGGAACGGAACTTGAGACAGTCGAAGCACTTACCGTCCTTGCCCACCCTGCGGTGCCGGAAGAAGACGGGCCCCGGCGAATCCAGCTTGATGGCGATGGCCGTCACCAGGAGGATGGGCCAGATGACCAGCAGTATGGCCGTTCCCAGCACGTAATCCTCAAGGGTCTTGAGCACCTTCTTGTAGCCGTGCAGCCTCTTGTCCCTCAGCCGGATCAGGGGTATGCCCCCGATCTCGTTGACGGTTATCTCGTCGGTTATGACCTCGAAGAGGCGGGGCACGATGGAGCATTCCACTCCCGCCCCGTTGCAGGTGGAGGCCAGGTCGAGCAGCCTCTCGGCCGGCGAGGTGTTGAAGGCGATGATGACCTTCTCCACACGGAAATCGCGTATCACGTTCTCCAGGCTGTCCAGGTTCCCGAGCACCCGGAGGTCCCGGAGCTCGGGTTCCTCGAACTCCGCGAAGAGAGGATCGTCGTCCAGAAAGCCTATAGGCCGGAGCCCGAACCCCTGGTGCTTTATGAGCTTGCGGGCCACTGACTTCCCCACCCTGCCGGCCCCGATTATGAGTGTGTTGCGCATGACCACGTCGCCCCAGCCGATGAGGGAAGCCAGGAACTGGAGGAAGGTCCTGGACACGAAGATGAAGATGATGGAGAAGGCCCAGAAGAAGACCAGGAAGCCGCGGGGCGTGGCCAGCGAGTTGAAGAGGAAGGAGACGATGAGGGTGAACACCAGGTGGGCGTTGACCGAGCCGACTATCCTGGGTATGCGGTCCAGCACGCGGATGCGCTGGTACGGGTCGTACATGCCGCAGGCCTTAAGGGCCAGGAAGAGCACCGGGGAGGTCATGGCCAGGGTGAGGGCCACGGGACCGAAAGAGACGGCGTTCTCGGGCGGGAAGAGCCGCACCACCAGCGGGTACTGGAAGCGCACCCAGTAGGAGAAGACCAGGGCCGCCCACATGGCCGAGGCGTCGCACACGAAGCGCATGAGGATGCGGACGGTCACCTCCAGCCTGCGCTGGGAGCGGGGATGCAGTATCTCCCTGCGAGCCTCTCTCAAGATGGCCTGCAGTTCCTGGTCGGAGATCTCCTCGACCTTTGGAGCGGTAACCCCAGACTCCACGGGTTGCTGCGCGGTCTGCGAGTCTCTCTCTTCGACCAGCCGCCCTTCCATTGCTTACCCCCTTTGGTTTGCCTCCCCGGAGGGCAGGCTTATCAACCGCCCTCTCCTTTCGCGAGCCGCCGATTCTTCCTGGAATCGCTCCCAGGCATCCCTGACGTATCTGGAAAACTTTTCCTTGAATGCCGAGGTGTCGAAGCGCATGGCGTGCCGCCTTATGGCCTGTGGGTCGAAGTCTCCGGGGTCGAACCTCCGGACCGCCTCCACCAGAGATTCCGTATCCTGGCGCTCGAAGAAGACGCCTGTCAGTCCCTCCCTGACCGTCTCCAGCGCGCCTCCCGCCCGGTAGGCGATAACCGGCCTCCCCGCGGCCATGGCTTCCAGGGGCACGATGCCGAAGTCTTCCTCCTGCGGGAACACGAGGGCCAGACAGCGAGAGTAGAGCTCGGCCAGTTCCGCGTCGCTCACCCGCCCCAGAAACTCGATGTTGGACCGGGCCGCGCGGCGCAGGGAGTCCATCTCCGATCCGGTGCCGGCGATCTTCAGGGGGAGGCCGAGGCGGTTGAAGGCCTCCACAACCAGGTCGGCGCGCTTGTAAGGGATCAGCCTTCCCACCACCAAGAAATAGTCCTCCACGCGCTCCGAAATGCGGAGCCAGGAGGTGTCCACGGGCGGATAGATGACCTCCGCTTCCCTCCCGTAGTACTTGCGTATGCGGCGCGCCACGTGCTCGCTTATGGCCACGAAGAGGTCCACGCGGTCCGCAGCGCACCGGTCCCATATACGGAGGTAATTGGTCATGTAGGGAAGGGCCACCCTTACCAGGGGGTTGAGGACTCCGAAACGCGGGTTGTCCAGGTAATGATGATAACCGCTCCAGTAATAGCGGATGGGCGTGTAGCAGTAGCAGATATGCAGTGTCTCCGGGCTGGTGATTACCCCCTTGGCCTCGGCGTGGCTGGAGGAGATGACCACGTCGTATCCGGAGAGGTCGAAGCTCTCGAAGGCCACCGTTCGCAGCCAGGGGAAGGCCTGATGTCTCTTCCTGGCGCCGGGGACCCTCTGGAGGAAGGAGGTGCGCACGTCGGCGTGGCGGAGGGTGGGGAATTCCTCCGGAACGAAGACCGAGGTGTAGATGGGGGCATCAGGGTACAGCTCATGGAGGGTCAAGAGGACTCTTTCCGAGCCCGCCAGGTTGGTCAGCCAGTCGTGTACCAGGGCTGTCCTCATCGCTGCCTCTCGCCCCCGATGCCACGCCCGCCTCCGGCGCGGGGGATGGCCTCTACTTCGGGTTGGGGATCCCGTCCTTCCCGGTCCCTCCGCCCGTCCGGCCACCGCCCATGACCGGTGCCGGCTAACTCAAAGAACCCGGATGGTGAGAAGAGATAGCCTGGGAACCGATTCGGGATTAGAAGAAGAACAATCGAATTGATCTTCGCCCGAGAGATGGTCCTTTTGCACCCAGGTTTTTGCTCTCACACACCCCCAGTCCGCAACGATCCCAACTGGCACCCCAAGAATCAGGTGGATCTCCTGCTCCGAACCTGGCCTTCACGGAGCTGCGGAATTACCGTCATACATCCACCCAATTTTTATATACCCCTTTAAAAAATCCCTTAAACCCGTTTCGGCCAGCCCGGGATGAACATGATATCCACACCAAAATCATACAATCAATCGCTCCCGTGTTAAGTTACTCGCCTGTAAATGTAACATAAACTCAAAGTGGGCGTAACATTTATCACTTCAACGTAACAATTTCGTAACATCGAGTCTCGCCTTTCGGGGAATGATCTTTACCCCTCGCGAAATGTCCTTCTCCCGCCTTCCATTCCTCCTGAAGCACCCATTCTTCTTGAAGTCCTGAAGCTCCCATTCTTCCTGAAGAATTCTAAAGATTCACTTCACTCGCACACGGATCCCCCGTGTTCACGGAAGAAGGGGGATGGCCTTTTCCCTTAAATCCGCTTCGGGGTTGCCTTCGCTTCAGAAGCGGGTTTTTGCGTCCCGGCCTCCCTGCCTTTCCGGGGTCGTCAGCCCGCGAGGTGCCCGCAGTTGCGTCGCTCCCGGATTCCGTGTGCCCACCGGGCTATGTGCGGCGTGGCCAGTGATGTTCGACACCCCGGGAGCCGCTCCTTCCCCCGGGAAGGTGCCGCTCAGGAGGCCACGGCGTTCCAGTGCCAGGGGTAACGGGACAGCAGAGGCAACCTGCCCAGCGACTCGTCCAGGGGGATGGCCAGGCGTTCCAGGGCGAAGAGCCTGACCGTCCTTCCCAGAAGCTGGGAGAGCTCTGTGGAGGCAAAGAAGAGGGCCGCCGAGAGGTAGCCGGCCGGTTTGAGCTCCACGCGGTTGAAACCCGCCTCCCTGAGAAGGCGGGAGAGGGAGGCGGCGGAGAACCCCTCCGTGAGGCGGTCGGCCTCGGAGACGGTGTCCGGGGGTTCTTGCCCCTTTCCCGCCAGGGCCCGGATGATTCTCAGGAATATCTTTCCAACCGGGTATATGGTCCTGCTCTGCCAGGTGTTGGGCTCCGTCCCCAGTACCAGAAGCCCTCCGGGGCGGAGGACGCGGCGGGCCTCGCGCAGGGCTTTTCCGGGTTCCGGGAGATGGTGGAGGGAGGCCACCATGAGCATTCCGTCGAAGGAGGCGTCGGCGAAGGGGAGGCGGGTGGCGTCGGCAAGGAGGTGGAAGGAGGCGTCCTCGAACCCCTCCCCGTGATGGAGGCGGCGCGCCTCGGCCAGCTGTCCGGGGGAGACGTCCGTCTCCACAAGGCGGTATCCGGAGCGAAGGAGCTCCAGGCCGTCGTTTCCCAGCCCGCAGCCGGTCTCCAGGATGAGAGAGCCGGGAGGGAGGCGCCGCAGGTCATCGAGAAAGGCGGTGTGGTAATGGCGGTAAAAGGGGCTTCCGCACCAGGTGGCGTGCATGCGGAGGTAATAATCGACCTTCTCGGTGTAGTGTTCCCTCTCCGAGGCCACCAGGGGATGGACGTCCGGCGGGAGGAGGTCGGGCAGCCCGTTCACATCCCCGAAGCCGGCGCCGCAGCCCGAACAGGCGGCTCCATTGGGTGATATTTCCAGTCCGCTGCCGCAGGAAGGACAGCGAAGCAGGTCCTTCCAGGGAAGCAGTACGGACCAGGTACCGCTCATGCCCCCTTCTCCATGATCTCGCGTGCCTGGTCCCACCAGGCCCAGAGCCCGAACCAGCTCATCCACTGTCCCGGGGCCATGCGTATGGTCCTCTCTCCGGCCTTGACCACCTCCCGCATGACCCTGGCCACCTCCGACTTCTTGTCCGCCGAGGTGTCGCAGAAGATGGGGGGCAGGAAGATGAGGCGGTTGTCGAAAGTCCCCTTTCCCCGCAGGAGGCAGAAGGGCTGGATGGGGGCACCGGTGTCGTAGGCGAAGTACCCGGCTCCCGCGGCGAGTGCCGCCGGACGACCGAAGAACTCCACCACCCCCGTGCCGGGCACGTCGAAGGTGAGCCCGATGCACTTGCCCCGGGATAGGTGCTCACGCACCTTGGGGATGATGTCCTTCCCGGCCAGGAATACCGGCTCCTCCAGGTCGCAGCCCAGGAAACCGGCGTAGAAGGCGAGATGTTCCACGTAGCGGGGCACCGCGGTGTCCTCGGGACGGTACATGATGGGCGTGTAAGGCTTTCCCAGGCGGGCCATGACCGCGTGCACGACGGCCACGCCGCCGATATGGGGACCGATGAAGATGATGCCCTTTCCCGCCTCCTCGGCCCGGGCCAAGTTCTCCCTGCCCTCTATGCGCAGCTCCCGCATGTAGCGTTCCCCGTGCCTTCCCAGGGTGAAGATGTCCAGGATGGGCATGAACACCGAGGCGCAGGCCTGGCGGGCTATCCTGGTGATCTCCCGGCGGTCGGTTATCTCCGGAAGGGCGTCGGAGATCTTCGCCTCCAGGCGGCGGCGCATCCCGGGTCGCAGGTAGAGCAGCGTGGCGCCCATGGCGCGGAAAAGGGCGTAGAAGAGTCCTGGCGGAAAGATGTAGAAGAGCAGGCGCGTGAGGTGAAAAAGAGCGGTCATGGACCATTCCACGGTCTTGAGGAAGAGGGGAGACCTCTCGGTGCTCTTTTCCGCCATGCTTATTCCCCCTTTTACGATCCGCATCCGGCCAAGGAATAAGGTTAATTATAGCCATCCGGGCGGGTTAATACTAACCGGGCTCCCAGTCCGTTTCGTCTGCGTGGTTCGTTCCAGGGGAAGGGTGGCCCACCTTCTCCGCGAAAACTCGCTTCACCGTTTCTGCCTCTCGTCTTCATGGGGAGGAACCGCCTTACTGGTTTGGTTTCCTTCAGGTTACCGGAGGCACTCTCCGGTTCGTGGTGGTCTTTTTTGAACCCGCTGGCCCTCCCCCGAGCCTTCACTTCCGCCCCGAAGTTTCCCCCCGCTCCGCCGCGGAAAATGGACGGGAGAGGCGCGAATACCCTTGAACCGCGGCGGTCCCCGTTGCACACCTCCGCCTCTCAGTCCGGTTTGGCCTGCCGCGGTCGTGGGTAGGGGGATGAAAGGCTGCGTGGCGCGATCAGGGGAGGCGAGAGCTTGGTGGGGCCGGAAACGGCCGAATGGAGCACACCATTGATCGCCGTGCCCGGTCGAGGAGTTGCCTCGGGATGCCGTCAATAGGAGGGCATGAGGGCCTGTATCTTCTCCGCGGCCGCCTGTATGAGGGCGTTGGCCTCGTCGACCAGGGTGAGGTCACCCGTGGCTATGGCCTGGAGGAACAGGTCGCAGGCCTTGATGTACATGTCGAAGATCTGCAGCGCCTCCTGGCGTAGGGGCTCCAGTTCCGGAGGAAGAGGCATGGTGGCCACCTGGTTGCGGTAGTTGACCAGCGTGGACTTGATGCCCGACACCTGGGAGGCCATCTCCATCCCGGAGATGATGTCCTGCCCCATGACCTCTATATTGCGCTGCAGGGTGTTGAGGTCCTGGAAGGTCTGGGCGGGTATGGAGGTCTCCAAGGCCTGGAAACCGGTGGATTCCTCCAACTCCTTCTCCTCGGCGGCCGCGGCCTCCTTCTCCTTTCTCATCTGCTCCTCGTGTTCCGGGCTGTAGCGGTCGACGTATTCCACCCGGTAGTTGGCGGCCTCAGCGGGACTTACCCAGGCGGTCTGCGTGTTGTCCTCCCATACGTGGTTGTCGATGGGGTCGCGGACGATGGTCCCGTAGCGGACGAGCACCTTTTCCGGGGTGAGGACCATCCAGGCCACGGCGAGCAACACCACGGCGGCCAGAAGGCCCAGTGAGGCCCACAAAAGGGCCTTGCCCTTCCGGCTGAGGTTGGAATACCAGATGATGATGCGCCGCATTCCCGCCCTCTTTCGTCTCCTCTGCGGTATGACCCTCCGGGAGCCCCTCAGGTTCCCCGGCGTCCCGCCCGACCGGTCTGCGGTGCCGGGGAACGATTTAAATGTTAGCATCTG
>JACVJH010000363.1 GCA_015711895.1 Candidatus Solincola tengchongensis
CTAGGATCCTGCGCAATTCCTCGTCGCTCTTCGAGGTATAGTCGATGTAAGCCTCGTGAATGGGAACCTTATCGGACCCCTCTTTATCCTTTTCCATCCACAGCCCTCCTTTGGTTACCCTAGATAAATATTTTAGCAGAAACTCCCTGTACTTCCAAAAATCCTTCCGGGTCGCATCCCTTGGTATCTTTCAAGCTGGACATCGAGATGTCATCCCTTCTTAAAATTTGCCCGCTCTGCCGGGGTGGCGATTGTTTCTTCAACCATTTTCAAGACCCGGAGCACCAGGAGAGAGGGGTGCGGCACGGGCAGGGCCATATCCTTGCTCACTCCTCGGGTGTCCTCCCGCACCTGGCCTAAGAGGCCAAAACAGTGCGCGCTTGAACCGGATACGATACCAGCCACCGAGTCCGAATCGGATGGGGACCTTTACGCCGGCACACGCGCCGGGATGACAGGTCGGTGTTCAACTCCTCTCCACACGCAGCCTGTCCACCCATAAGATGAAACATCCTCATCCCCAGCCGGCGTCCATCTCAGAAAAGCGGCACTCCCCGAGTTACTTGGCGGAGGAACGGCGACCTGTCATCCAGGCTTTGTGGATGAGCGGGCTGGTCAGGAGCGGAAGGTTTTAGGGAACCATTTCCTCGGCGAGGGGCGGGAGCTCCAGGCGATGGGGGTTGTGAAGCCATTCCCGGGAACGGTAAGCGGGTATGAGCGAACGCCAGCGCAGCTCCTCCACCTCGCGGAGAGGCTCCTCCCTTAGCCGGATGTCGAAGCTCTCCTCGAAGCCCCTGCGGAGGCATTCCGCCATCTCTTCCCAGGATACTTCGACGCCGAGTTCCTCCAGGGAAGCGCAGTTCCGCCGGTATGCCAGCAGGGACGAAGACCTCTCCGCCCCCCTCTCGAAGCGGAGGAGACGGAAGTGGAATTCTGACCGGTCTTTCAAGAGCACCGAACCGTGCTGCAGTACTGCGCCGCCCCTGCGCAGCTGGGCGCTCCCGCAGACTTTCCTCTCCCCGCAGCGGATATCTGCCTGGGTTGAGGAGGCGAAGCAGGCAGCGCCGGGAGGCGTTCTTTTCGCCCCTCCCCCCACGTGTATGACCGGATCCAGGCCCAAGAGGCGCAGAGCAGCCACTATCCCCCTGCCGATGAGGGCATAGGTCTCCACCACCCCGGAGGGCAGGGACATGTAGGAGGGGAGCACCAGGCTGTATGTGAAATCCTCCAAGTGGAGTATGCTCTTTCCCCCGGTCGGTCTCCTGACCACTTGCACCCCGGAGCCCGCGCAGGCCTCCAGGTCGATCTCTTCCAGCTTCTGGAATCTCCCCAGCGACAGCGCGGGTGGGATCCAGCGCTGGAAACGGAGGGTGGGCGGGAAGGAAGGCTCCGCGGCGCATTCCAACAGTGCCTGGTCCAGGGCCATATGAGAGGCCCCCTCATCCGCTTGGTGGGGGAGTAATCTCCAGGTCTCCAATCTCTCGCTCCTCCTCAGGGCGGATTCCGCCGCCTCGCGAATGGCGGTGGGCTTCGAGGCGCTCCCGGAGCTGGGACAAGCGGTTCCTGGGAATCTCATGAGGGCGGCCTCAACTCCCGCCCGGAGAGCTGCTCCAGCACGTAGCTGCGTATCTCCTGGGGCCTGGGAAGCTCCTCTACGAGCTTTCCCGCCTCCAGGAAACGGCGCAGCGCCGGCCGCATCCCTTCCCCGCACCGGCATACGGGAGGCTTCGCATCCCAGGGGACCAGGCTGCCCGCACCGCAGGAAGGGCACCTGAAGACCTGCTTCTTGCCGGACATCTTCCCCCGTTTGGCCCGAGGTTTCCCGTCCACCTCCACGATGTCCAGCGAGAAGTCCACCACCGGCGCGTTGGAGATGGAGGTCCCCACGCCGTAGGCGTCGGCATAGGGGTTGTAGCGCAGGATATCGTATTCGTCCAGCCCTCCGCTGAGGAATATCTTCACCTTGTGGTAGCCCCTCAGGTCGAGTTCCCAGCGCACTTCCCGGATGATCTTCAGAAAATCTCCCCGTCGCGAACTGGGGGTGTCCAGCCGCACGGCGAAGAGGCGTTCCCCAAGGGCCTCTGCGGCGGTAAGGGCCCCGAACTTCTCGTCCTGGAAGGTATCCACCAGGGCCACGCGCCGGATGTACTCGTCGGCGGTGGCATCGAAGGCCCGGAAGGCGCGCGCTTCATCCCCCACGCAGAGGAGGAGGGAGTGAGACATGGTACCTAGTGGCCTCTCGCCGATGAGCTCCGCGCTGGCCACCACGGCCACTCCGTCGCATCCCCCTATGAAGGCGTTCCTCTCGATCATGGGCGTGATGGCCGGATGCATGCGGCGCGCGCCGAAGCTTATGACCATCCGCTCGCCGGCGGCCAGCCTGCAGCGGGCCGCCTTGGTGGCCACACCGGAAGCCTGGCACAGGAAGCCCAGGAGCGCCGTCTCCAGTACGGCGAAGTCCTGGTATCTCCCCTCCACGACGAGCACCGTCTCTTCGGGCTGGAAAAGGGTCCCCTCACGCATGGCGTAAACGTCCAGCGGGCGTCCCTCGAGCAGGCGCAGGGATTCCTCGAGCCCGGCGAAGACCGCCCACTCCCAGTCCTCCGGTAGGCTTCCCGCCCGCACCTCCGCAGCGACGCGGGGGTTGAGGTCGAGGTGGCGGAGGGCCTTTACCACGTTGGTGAAGTAAACGTCGGTCACCCTGCCCTGCAGGATGTCCTCATTGGATGCGACGTGAAATATCTTACTCACCTCCTCAGATCAGTTCGGCCTGGAGCACCTCCTCCAGCTGCTTGAAGATGAAGGCGTCGGTCTCCTGGCTCAGGGAGGCCACGCCGTCCTTGAACACCGCCACCCGGTAATTGCGCATCGCGGCGTCCATAGCGGTGGCGTAGACACATATGTTGGTCAGCACGCCGGTGAGGTAGAGCTTGCCCACCTCCATCTCCCGGAGATATGTATCCAGGTCGGTGCCGAAGAAGGCGCTGTACCGCCTCTTGGGTATCAGGTAGTCCTTCTCTCCGGGGGTGAGCTCCTCCACCACCTCCGCTCCCCAGGTGCCGGCCACGGCATGAGGAGGCCAGTAGCGGAATTCACGGTCATCCGGACGATGCCGGTCGGCCACGTAGATGACCGGTATCCCCTGCTCCCGGGCATCGCCTACCAGCTCGGCGATCCTGGGCACGATGCGGGAGGCCCCGGGCACCACCAGCGAGCCGTCACGGTGTATGAAGTCGTTGAGCATGTCTATGACCAGCAGGGCTCCATCCGCGTCGAAGTTAAAGGCCATTCCCCAACACCTCCATGCGTATTCAACTTCTTCCCCGCGGCGAAGGCGAGCCTTCTCTCCCCTTCCCGGCCCCAAGCCGACCGCCGCGTCCCGGGTTTTTCACTTATAATACCCGTTTTCACGGCCCCTGGTTAAGGATGGCGGGGGCAGGAGATCGTCTTCATGGATTGCCCTTTCCCGGCCCTTGCTCTTCCCCGTTGCTCCCACCTGACTCCTGCTCCCTCTGCCGACTGAGGCGCTTTTCTCCTGATCCATGCCCGATCGGCAAGGCTCTCGTCTTGGCGGGGCAAGGGGGAGGATAGAAAGGCAAACCTTTCTCCTTCCGGCATCGTAGAGAGGCCCCTCCCCTTGAACCCGCAGTCGATATGCCTACAGGCCTCGCCCTTCCGGCCCGGGGCCTCAGGCGGACACCAGGGCGTTTATCTTCCTGGTCATCTCGGCTATCAGGCGGGCGGCCTCGGAATCGCTCTCCGCCTCGCTGATGATGTGGAGGGTGGGTTCGTCCGGATCGGGCAACACCAGGACCCACGAGGAGCCGTCCATATAGATCTTGACCCCGTCCTCCAGGTCCACCCTCTCCTGCGCGTATTCCTCCACCAGCCGCCGCATTATGGTGCCCTTCTGCTCCCAGGAGGCTAGGTATTCGGTGGACAGCATATGGATGGGAGGCAAAGCATTCACATGCCGGGATAGTGGCCCCTCCACGCGGCTCAGGGCATCGAGGAGCATCGCCGTGCTGGCCATGGCGTCATAAGTGGGGATGAAGGAAGGGAAGATGAACCCGCCGCTCCCCGCTCCGGCGAAGACCACCCCGTCCTTCAGGGAAGCCTTCATGAGCTCGCTCCGGCTCACCTTCGTGCGCACCACCTTACTCCCGTATCGCGAGGCTACCTTTTCCACCTGAGAGGTCACGCTTACCGGGACGACGATGTTGCCACTCACTCCCGCCTCGCCCATGAGCTCGATGAAGAGCAGGAGCGCCACCTGGGGGTGGATCTGGCGTCCCATCTCGTCCAGGAGGTAGAGCCTCTCGGCGGCGTTGTCCAGGAGCACTCCCAGTTCGGCCTCGGAGGACTTCACCAGCCGAGAGAGGTTGCGTAGGGAGGCGTTCAGATCCTCCTGCGAGAGGGTGACCCTCTTCTCGTCGGTGAAATTGTTGAGGCTCAGGACGTCGCACCCCATCTTCCCCAGGATCACGGGTAGGATCATGCTGGCGCTGGAGTAGGCGTAGTCCACCACCACGCGAAAGCGCCTCTCCCGCAGGCGGTCGAGGTCCAGATGATCCAGCAGGGATCTGGTATATATTTCCAGGACGCGGGGCGGGAAGACGATGGCGCCGATCTCGTCCATGAAGGCGCGGCGGAAACTGGCCTGGCTGAAGACCTTCTCGATGTCCCTCTGCTTGGATTCCGGGATGTCTATCCCCTCCTCGTCGAAGAGGCGTATCTCGATGGACTGAGGGTCGAAAGCCGATATGCGGACATCCACGCCCCCTTCCGCCCGCTCCGCCCTGATGGCGTAGCGGTTGACCGGAGCCGGTGATACCTCCAGGTCGGCCACGTTCACCCCGGCCGCGTTCAGTCCGCTGATGATGGCCCTTTTGATGGTCCGGGCGGCCCTAGAGGCATCCCTTGAGGTGACCACCGTGGAACCCACGGGAAGCGTGGAGCCGTAAGCCATGGCCAGGCGGAGCGCCATTTCCGGGGTCACGTCCACGTTCACTATACCGGAGACGGCTCTCTTCCCGAAGAGAGTGCGCAGGCCTCGTGATTCCCAGACGATGCTCGTGTTTACCGTGGCCCCCGTCTCCACGGTCTTGAAGGGATAGATCTTGACGTCGTGCTTGACCAGGACGCTCTCCCCTATGAGGCATTCGTCGCCGACGACCACTCCCTCTTCCAATCGCACGTTGGCTTTGAGGTCGCAGTTCTTCCCCACCACGCAGCCGCGCAGGTGGCTCCCGTTGCCGATGTAGGAGTTCTCGTAGATTATGGCCCGGTGCAGGAAGGAGTCTTTCTTAACCACCACGTTGTGCCCCAGAACGGTGTATTCCCGGACCTTGGTCCCGGACTCCACCTTACAGTGGTCTCCCAGGACCGTGGGGCCCCTTATCTCAGCCCCCGGCTCGATGTCCACCCCCTCGCCCACCCACACGTTCTCCGCCATGCGGAAACCGGGGATCTCCACCTTCACCTTTCCGTCCAGGACGTCGCGGTGGGCGGCGACATACTGCTCGAAATTGCCTATGTCACACCAGTAACCGTCGGCCACGTATCCGTAGAGGGGGTAACCTCCTTCCAGGAGGCGAGGGAAGAGGTCCTTGGAGAAGTCGTAGGGCTGGCCTTCGGGGATGAATTCGAGCACCTCCGGCTCCAGCACATGTATCCCGGTGTTTATGGTGTCGCTGAAGACCTGCCCCCAGTTGGGCTTCTCCAAGAAACGCTCAATGCGTCCCTCCGCGTCGGTGACCACGATCCCGAACTCCAGCGGGTTCTCCACCCGAATGAGGGTGATGGTCACCATGGCTTTACGGCGGCGATGGAACTCCACCACCTGGTTGAGGTCTATGTCCGTCAGGGCGTCTCCGCTGATCACCAGGAAGGTCTCGTCGAGAAAGGAGGCACTGTTCTTCACGCTGCCCGCCGTGCCCAGAGGGGCGAACTCCGTGGTGTATTCGAGGCTAACGCCCCAGTCCGTCCCGTCCCCGAAGTAGTTGGTGATCAGCGTGGGCAGGAACTGCAGGGTCACCACCATCTCCCGGAACCCGCATCTTTTCAGCAGCTCGATGATGTGCTCCATCATGGGCTTGTTGACCACCGGGAGCATGGGTTTGGGCTGGTTGCTGGTAAGAGGGCGCAGCCTTGTGCCCTGGCCTCCCGCCATGATCACCGCTTTCAAAGTCCACCTCCTGGTTTCCCGGTATGTAAGAGCAAGTGGAAGACGTGTGGTCGGTTACGACGGCCGTGAGGGGTCGTGATCCTCGATCCCCCTTCCTTCTCACCTACCGGAATGGAACCACTTTCCGGCCGCAGCCTTGCATGGGCCGGGATCACGGCAACCCTTTTCGGCCATTCATTTCTTATTATAACCAAAAGTTCCCCCTTCTCTTTTCCGCCGGAGGCCCCGTCCGTAGAGGCGAATGGAACGCTTGGCGGGGATGACCGTGCAGGAAGAAGCGAACCAATGGACGAGGAACGCGGAAAAGTCTCCCGCGCCGCGTGACCCCTTTTATCCCCTTTCCCTTGGGCGCCTCAGTCGATGAAATCGAGCACCAGTATCAGGGTGGGCTCGGGTAGCTCCCGGGGATCGATGTACACCGGCCTCTTCTCTACCCTCTCCACGGCGGAGAACCTCGCGAGGAAGGGTTCCTCGGTGAGGATGGGGAAATTGCATCCGGCATTGCGGAAATGCATGGGCACGGCGATGCGCGGCGCAAGCGCTTTCACCAACTCCGCCGCCTGGCGGTCGTCGACGGTGAATGTGCCGCCCACGGGAACGAATAGCACGTCTGCCCCCTTCAGCTCGGACACCAGGTCCTTCCCGAGGAGGTGCCCCAGGTCCCCGAGGTGGATGAAGGTCAAGCCCTGCATGCGGATACGGAAGACCGTGTTGGGCCCTCTCTCCTTTCCCCCGCTGGCATCGTGGAAGGTGGAGAAGCCCTCGATGACCACGCCGTCTATTTCCGTTTTGCCCGCCTCCCGGACCACCCTTGGTTCGCCCTCCACAAGGCCCACGTTGGCGTGGTCGAAATGATCGTGGCTCACCAGGACGATATCCGCCTTTAAGCGGGGAAGGGAATAACCTACCCCCTCCCCGTAGGGATCGGTGACCAGGCGATGGCCTGAACCGTCCTCCAGGAGGAACATGGCATGCCCCAACCAGCTCACGCGGACGGCCTCGGAAAGGTCTTTCTCCTGCGTAAAACGGGGACTCATACTCTCACCTCCTCACCGAGCGCTACCGGCTCGCGCCGGATGTCGTTCCGTGAACATCCGGACCTTACCGCCGCATACCTCAGGATTCCAGCCGAGCGCCTAACAATTTTATACCCCGGCGCAGGTAGATGAAACCGCTGAGATAGGAGAAGAAGATACCGACGCAGAATATCACCAGCCCCACTAAATTCACCTGCCGGTAGAGGTTCCAGAAGATGAATATGCAGATGGCGGTGAAGAGCAATGCGGTGGCCAGCTTACCCGTCCAGTGCACGGCCAGCCGCTCCCTTACCTGCGGATCCCTTATGCCCACCACGGGGGCGCCGAGCAGCATGAGCGCGTCCCTGCTCACGATGAGGATGCCCATCCAAAGGGGCATGAAGAGGCGCCACATTAGGGCCACCAGCACGGCGATGACCAGGAGGCGGTCGGCAAGCGGGTCCACCACCTTGCCGAACTCGGAAATGGTGTTGGTGCGGCGGGCTATCTGGCCGTCTATGAAGTCGGTAAGGGCGGCGAAGAGGAAAACGGCGAGCGCCCAGGCGTGGGCGGCATCCCTTGTGTGCTGGCTGGCGGTAAAGATCAGCCACACCACCAGGGGGATCAGGGCCACACGCAGGCAGGTGAAGAAATTGGCGATGTTTCTCCTTATCATCGAGGACCTCCCTTCTGCGGGGGTATGCTGACCAGGGTCTCTGGGCCTTTAGTCAATCCTTCCCCCATGAAGCCTCCTTTCGACGGGCGCGGGGCGGGACGGCGCCACCCCCAAGGCGCTTAAGCATACCCATATGGTCCGTCCTGGCGCTTATTCTAATCAAGGGGGGTGACGCGCGGGTAAGCGTGCGCAGGCCGCAAAATCAAAAAGGCGGCTTTGACCGCCTTTCTCGCTGGTCGGGATGGCCGGATTTGAACCGGCGACCTCTAGACCCCCAGTCTAGCGCGCTAACCAAGCTGCGCCACATCCCGCCTTGATGAATGCTATTTTATACCCCCTTCGGCGCCCGTGACAATGCGACCCTGAAGAGGGATTAACGCGATGGCGAGCGGGAGATACCCGATCCTCGAGAATCGGCATGTGGCCCCCTCTTCACCCGGGACTGTGGGGGGGCAATGGCGGGGTCAGAAGGGCACATGGGGGTGGAAGGCCTCCCGGTCCAGCGAGGGGTCGTAGAGGCAGACGCGGTTGCGCCCCGTGAGCTTAGCCCGATACAGAGCGCGGTCGGCGCGGTCGATGAGCTCCTCCGTCTCCTCGGCGTCCTCCGGAAAACCGGATATCCCCATGCTGACGGTGAGGTTTCCGCCGGGTTGGAATTCCTCGAAGGGGAAGACGTAATCCTGAACCATCCGCCTGATGCGTTCCGCCATGGCCATGGCTTCCTGCTTGGCCACCTCGGGGATGATGATGGAGAACTCCTCCCCCCCGTAGCGGAAGACGGTGTCCACTTCCCGGACGTTCTGCTGCAGGAGCCCGGCGAGTATGCGCAGCACCTCATCTCCCCGCAGGTGCCCGTGCTGGTCGTTATAGATCTTGAAATAATCGATGTCCAGCATGATGAAGGAGAAAGCCCTTCCGTAGCGCAGGGAACGCTTGACCTCCTCCCCCAGAACCCGCTTCAGATGGCGGATGTTGTAAAGGCCGGTCAGCTCGTCGGTGACCGCCAGCTGGCTTATCTCCTCGAAGAGGCGCGCCCTCTCCACGGCCACGCCTATCTGTTCCCCTATGGCCTTGGCCAGAGCGGCGTCCTCCTCGTCGAAGGCCCTCTCGAAGCGGCTGGCCATATGCAGTATCCCGTAGAGCTTGGTGCCCGAACGGATGGGCACGCAGAGGACGGATTTTATGTCCTCGCTGACCATCATGTTGGGACAGCGCTTTTCCATTTTCACGTCGGGACATATAAGGTAGTCTCCGCTCTTGAAGACGAAGCATCCGGCGATCGGCTCGAAGGGATGGCTCAGATGCCTCTCGGCATATTCCTGGTCGTAACCCAGGTTGCGAACGGTCCTCAACTTGCCGGACTGAGCGTCCACCAGGTTGATCAGGGCCTTGTCGGGGGCGAAGAGGGCCCGGATGACGTCCATGGCCAGGTTGTACAACTGATCCAGGCTGGAAGTGGTATGGATGGCGTCCACCACCCTGATGAGGCTGGTCAGCTGGGCCACCTTCTCCTCGCTGCGCCGGAAGAGGATGGCGTTGTCCAGAAAGACGGAGATGTGCGGCGCGAGCAGCTTCAGGATGTCCATGTCGCGGCGGGAGAAACCCCTGCGATCCAGTTTGTTGGCCAGGACCAGGAGGCCGATCTTCTTTCCCCGTGCCTCGAGTGGACAGGCCATCAGGTCCAGCAAGCGCATCACCGGAAGCGGCATGGGCAGCTCCATCTCCCGGCAGGCGCGCCTGGTCAAGAGGAGAGGGCTTCCACGCTCAAAGGACTTCGCCAGGAGGCTTTCCGAGCCCAGGGGAATCCTGAGGCGGGAGGCGACCAGATAGTCAAGCCCCGGCGAGGGCTGCTGGGCCACCAGAGAAGCGTCGTTCTCGTCACGGGTGAGGAGGAGCACGATCTCCGCACGCATGATCTCGGCCATGCGGTGCGTGATCTCGGCCATGACGTTGTAAAGGGCCGGACTCTTGCTCGAGCTGTGGCTTATCTCGTAGAAGAGACGCAGCCGCCGTCTGTCCTTCATGAGGATGTCCGTGAGGTAGATATCCAGGATGGAGGCGCCGGCCAGGAAGCCGTAACGTAAAATTAGGGCCTGCGCGAGGTCGAAACCCGGGGGAAGGCTCCGGTCGGCGAGTACCACTACCGTGTATCCCAGGAATCCCAGGAAGGTGGCCAACAGGGCGCCTCTGAGCTCGCCGTAGACGCTTCCGATGACCGGGGACATCCCGAGAAAGAGGAAAGTGTAGCTCTCCACGCCCCCGCAGAGGTAGATAGCCAGACAGATGGCGGACAGATCGACCACCGTGGTCAACAATCGGAGCCCTCTCTTGTTGCCCAAGACGCCATGGTAGCGGTAGGCGGCCAGGGTGTAAGCAATATATGCGCCACCCAACGCATAAAGAGGCGGGTAGTCGACCTTTCCCCCCAAGTTCACGTTAAGCCGCCCCAGTTGAACGAGCAGCAGAAAGCCCAAGGTGGAGAAGAGCCGGAAGATGAATTCCCGCCCCCGCACCTCACGGTCCGTTTCACCGGCCCATGGGCCGCCTTCACTAACTCCGCCGGCCGTATCCCTCATCTCCCCTCGTGGCAAGTGGAAATGGACAGGAAGATATAACAGAATATTACAATAAAACGCCGTGGGGGGTGTTTCGGTCCTCCTCGCATCACGCCTCTGGTATCCTCGGCAACCGGTGGCGTGCCGCCGTTTCAGGCATCTTTCTCCTCCTTGAAGGCCCGCAACCTCTCCGCCAGTTCCGGAGGGACCTCTGCCAAAAGATGGTAGAATCCGTCCCGGGAGCCCAGCTCCAGCACCTTTCCCCGCCGATAGAGAAGAGAGAGGAGGCGGCCTTCCTCCAGGGGCAGCTTCAAGCGCATGGTGCGCGAGGCGGGAATGCAGGCGGCCATCCTCTCCTTGAGCTCGGGGATGCCCTCACCGGTGACGGTGGAGGTCAGCACCCCCTCGGGATACCTCTTGCGGAGGTATTCCCTGGCCTCCCCGTCCAGCAGGTCGATCTTGTTGAGCACGTAGATGGTGGGGATATCCAGGGCTCCTAGCTCCTCCAGGACCTCCTCCACGGCCCTGGTCCTTCTCTCGATGTTGGGAGCGGAGGCGTCGATTACGTGCAGCAGGACGTCCGCCTCCCTGACCTCCTCCAAGGTGGACTTGAAGGCCTCCACCAACTGGTGCGGGAGGTGGTTGATGAAACCAACCGTGTCCGTGATCACCGCGCGCCGGTTCCCCGGGAGCATCAGCCTCCTGGTCGTGGGGTCCAGGGTGGAGAAAAGGCCGTCCTCCACCAGCACTCCGGCATCGGTGAGCAGGTTGAGCAGAGAGGACTTCCCGGCGTTCGTGTAGCCGACCAGGGAGAAGGTGGGGACCTCCAGGCGGAGGCGCCTCTTCCTTTTCACGCGCCGCACCCGGGTCAGCTCTCTCAGTTCCCGGTTCAGGGTCCTCAAGCGCATGTTAATGCGCCGGCGGTCCACCTCCAGCTTGGTCTCCCCGGGTCCGCGGGTCCCTATCCCCCCTCCAAGGCGGCTGAGCTGGGCGCCCTTCCCGGTCAGCCTGGTCAGCTGGTAACGCAGCTGGGCCATCTCCACCTGGGCTTTGCCCTCCTTGGAATGCGCGTGCTGGGCGAAGATGTCCAGGATCAGGGCGGTGCGGTCCACTACCTTGATGTCCAGGGCGTTCTCCAGGTTGCGCTGCTGGGAGGAGGTGAGTTCCTGGTCGAAGATGACCAGATCGGCGCCGCTTTCCGACACCCGCCGCTGCAGCTCCTGCAGTTTCCCCTTGCCCAGCAGGGTAGCGGCATCCGGTTTCCTGCGCGACTGGACGAGGGAATCGACCACCACCGCTCCGGCGGTCTCCGCGAGGGAGCGCAGTTCGGACAGGCTCTCCTCCGCCTCCGCCTCCGGGACGTCACCCCAGAGCACGCTCACCAGGACGGCCTTCTCCGCCTCCTCTTCCCGCGGCCGTTCGGTAAGGTCGCTACGCTCCTCGCTCAAAGGCCTTCACACCCTCCTATGATCAGCCCTTACCGGGAAGCCTGAGCGATGCAGGTCCACCGTTCAGGAAAAGGCCTCCCGTATCCTGCGCACACCCTCCCTCAGCTCATCGTCGGGCAGGGTGAGGGAGAACCTCACGTAGCCTTCCCCGCGGGACCCGTATGCGGCACCCGGGACCACCACCACCCTCGCCCTCTCCAGGAGCTCCCTGGTGAAGGATCCCGATGTGTGCCCCTCGGGTACCCGCATCCAGACGTAGAGGGTGGCCCGCGGAGGTTCCACCTTCCAGCCCAGTAGGCGCAATGCGTTCACCAGCTCGTCTCTCCGCCGGCGGTAGACGTTCCGATTGTGCTCTACGCAGTCCTGTGGGCCCTCCAGGGCGGCCACTCCCGCCAGCTGGATGGCGTTGAAGACACCTGAATCCACATTCGTCTTCACCTTGCCCAGGGCGGCGACGACCCTCTCCCCTCCCACGGCGAAACCCAGACGCCATCCGGTCATGTTGTAGGTCTTGGACAGGGAATGGAACTCCAGCCCCCATTCCCTGGCGCCGGGGACCTCCAGAAGCGAAGGTGCCCGGTAACCGTCATAGGTGATCTCCGAATAGGCGTTGTCGTGGGCCAGGAGGACCTCATGGCGTCGTGCGTAGTAAACCGCTTTTTCGAAGAAGGAGAGGTCGGCCACCGCCGAGGTGGGGTTGTTGGGGTAATTGATGAACATCATCCTGGCCCGGTCCCATACCGCGCCTTCCACGGAGTCCAGGTCGGGGAGGAAACCGTCCTCCTCGCTCAAGGGCAGGTCTACAGGGATTCCGCCGGATAGGATGACCGAGGTGCGGTAGACGGGATAACCGGGATCCGGGACCAGCGCGGCCTCACCCGGGTTCAGGCAGGCCCGTGGAACGTGGGCGATGCCCTCCTTGGCGCCGAGCAGCGGCACGACCTCGGTGGCGGGGTCGACGTCCACCCCGAAGCGTCGCGCGTAGAAGGCGGCCACCGCCTCGCGGAAGGCTGCCTCGCCCCGGTTCGTGGGGTACTGGTGCGTGGACGGGTCGTGCACGGCCTCGACCAGCGCCGCCACGATGTGCGGCGGCGTGGGATGGTCGGGGTCGCCGATGCCGAGGCTGATCACGTCGACCCCGGCGGCGCGGCGCTCGGCGATCTGGCGCTCGATGGCGGCGAACAGGTAGGGCGGCAGGTCCTGGACGCGACGGGCGATCCTCATGGCTGACCTCGGGCGTGCTGGTCGGACGCAGGGGACGGACCGGCTGGCCTGCCGCCGGTCACTCGAGGTGGGCGAGGAACTCGCGCGAGAGGTCCCCGTGGTAGATCTCCTCGGCGGGGCCGGTCATGAACACGCGCCAGTCCTCACGCACCTCGACGACCAGGTCGCCGCCGGGGAGCGTGACCGTGACCGGGCTCGTGCAGTGGCCGGTGCGCACGAGGGCCACCGCGGTGGCCGTGGCGCCGGTCCCGCAGGCGCGCGTCTCCCCCACGCCCCGCTCCCAGACCCGCACCCGGGCGTGGTGCTCGTCCACGACCTTGACGAACTCGACGTTCGCCTTGCGCGGGAAGTAGCGGTGCTCCTCGATCATGGGGCCGATCTCGTGCAGGGGGACGAGCTCGAGCGGCCACGGCGAGAGGATCACGGCGTGCGGGTTGCCCACGTCGACGAAC
The DNA here is from genome assembly GCA_015711895.1 of Candidatus Solincola tengchongensis. GTDB lineage: Bacteria > Actinomycetota > Geothermincolia > Geothermincolales > RBG-13-55-18 > Solincola_A > Solincola_A tengchongensis. Next base: position 13,559 of record JACVJH010000363.1, read on the forward strand.
GTGAACGTGAAGTTGCGTCCGGCGGCGTGCAGCGACTCCTCGACACACTCGCCGTCGAAACCGGCCAGCTTGTCGCTCGTGAACCGGGCCACGCCCATGTCGACGGTGACCTCGCGCTCCCCGGTCAGCCGCGGCACGATCTCGCCGGCGGGGGTCTCGAGGACCACCGTGTCGCCCTCGAGCAGGCCCTCCATCTTCAGCTTGCGGGCCACCATGCGGACGCCGTTGCCGCACATCTCGGCCTCGCTGCCGTCGGGGTTGAAGATGCGCAGGCGGAAGCGGGCGGGGCCGGTCTGGGGACCCACCAGCAGGATGCCGTCGGAGCCGATGCCGACGTTGCGGTCGCAGAGCAGCCGTACACGCTCGGGGGTGAGCTCGAAGGGGACCTGCTCGTGGTGCAGGACGATGTAGT
>JACVJH010000364.1 GCA_015711895.1 Candidatus Solincola tengchongensis
AAAGCTCTTGCGGGATACGAGAGGATAGCGTGTTGAGGTTTTGTCGGGATGAGGTGCCTACTTTTTGTAGACAGCAACACATATTAAATTTATGTTCACTAAAACTTGCGCCAGGTGTTAAAATATCCCTTGTGGTCTCGGGAACCTCGAGGGACTCGAGAGGAAAGGAAGGTGAAGGTTGCACAGGCGTGAGTCGCCGTTCAGGGGCAACGGCAGCGAGGCGGCGAACAGCTCCCTCAAGGTCCGTATAAGCAAGGGGTTTATTGACGCCGCCTTCGGTGAGGGGTTCCTGGTGGAGGTCTGGGACTTTCGGCGCCAGAAACTCATCTACGGGGAGAGATACAAGGAACTGGAAAAAGCAAGACGCCGCCTGAACGAGATCAAGAACGACCTGGACAGCATGAGCCTCGAACGCTTCCGCCAGGCATACCTGTCCCGCCACGCGCGCTGAACCCTTTCCGCCTCCCGCAGGTGAAAATCCGTTTTTTGCCCTTCGTCTGGGAGCCTGTACCGTGGGGCGGAGAAATTTCTTCCCGCACGTGTTCGCCGCTCTTCACTTCCTACCGAAGCGCTGACATGTATCGCGGGGCGGAGAAGACCCCGCTTTCGCCGTACCTCGGTATACCGGGGGTATACGCACATGTATTCCGGGGATATATTCACCTACTGCCGCCCCGCCGGGGGCTCTTGTTCACGCCGTCCCCGGCCCTCCGACCGCCCAGGACCGCCCCGTCCCTCCCGCTGATGCGACGCTCCATGCCTGAAAAATACGAGTTACGGCGCACATGAGGCGGGACTCTCATCGGTTCGCCTGCGGCCGCTGCGTTTGGCGTAGAGGGCCAGAAGGCCCTTCACGCGACGCCGCAATCTCTCCCGGAGCTCCGGCGGGTGGAGCACCTCCACCTCAGTCCCCCAGCGGAGCAGCTCTCTCTCCAGCCAGGAGAGGCTGTCCGTCCTCAGGGTGCACACCAGCCCCTCCTTCTCCTCCTGGAATTCGCTGAACAGCGCCTGTTCCCTGGCCCACGGCGCCAGGGCGAGCGAAAAACGCAGCCTCACGACGATCTCCCCCGATTCCGGCGTCGTGGAAGTGCCCTTTCTCCCCGCCTCCTCCTCCCGGTGAGGCGTAAACCTCTCCTTCGTGACCTCGAGGTCCTTTATCCGGTCCACCCGGAAGACGCGCACCTCTCCGCTCATCTCGTCCCAGGCGTGGAGGTACCAGTGCCCCATCCCGAACTCCATGGACAGGGGATGCACCCGGCGCCGGGTCAGCTCCCCCCTCCCGTAGGAAAAATATTCCATCTCCACCACCCGATGTTCCTCGCAGGCCTCCAGGAGCGGGGAGAGCACTTCCTCCCTGGAATCCGGGGTGGCCATCTCCAGGCTCTTCTCCACCTCCTCCGGGGAAAGTTCCTCCATCCCCATGGCCCGCTGAATACGGCGCATGGCGGAGTGCAAGGCCGATGAAGCCGCGGGCCCGGCCAGCCTGGCCAGGGCGCTGCAGGCCAGGTAGAGCCCGGCCAGTTCGGAAGGCGTGAAGCGCACCGGGCGGGCGAAATAATCGGCCATGCCTATGAACACGCGGTCCCCTTCAATGCTCACCTCGATGAGGTCCGCGGGGGTATAGTCGGGCTGGCCGCACAGGAAGATGAGCTCGAGATCCCTTATCAGCTGTTCCCGGGTCACCCCGAAGACCTCGCAGAGCTCCCGGAAGGTGGCGCCCTGGTGCTTCAGGACGTAGGGAATGAGAGCCAGCATGCGGCGCAACCTCGCTTCAGGACCGGACATCCCGCCCTCCTTCCAGTCCGCGCAGGATGCCCCGAAGCCTGCGCCTGACGGCCTCCCGCAGGCCAGGTGGCGAGAGCACCTCGGCGTCCTCGGCGAAAGAGAGCACCCAGTTGCAGAAGGCCTCCTCGTTCCGCACCGTGACCCTGATGACCCCGCTCCCGTCCTCCAGATAGCGGAAGGGATAGATGTCCCCGAGGTCGCGTTCCACCCACCAGGCAATGCGGGGCGAGAGGCGGACCTCGGCCTCCTGCGGTGCGCCCTCCTCGAACTCCCAGGGGAGCACCCGGGAATGGTCGCTCAACCGGAAATCCGGCGGCCTCTCGAAATCCGGGCCGGGGTTCTCGGGATGCTCCAGCACCACGTCGGACTCCACCCGTGACACGCGGAAGATCCGCATCTCCCCCCTCAAGTGGCAGTGACCCACCACGTACCAGGCCCCGCGGTCGAAATACATCCCGTAGGGGTCAACGAGCCGTTCCCGGGGCTTGGAAGAACCCAGGGAACGGTAGGCGAAACGCACCGTCTTTCTCCTCACCGAGGCCTCCCAGAACGCGCCGAGCTTCTCCAGCGCCTCCGCCGGGTGGTCGAAGCGGACGGGGACCGGCCGAGCTCCACCCAGGGGGTTCGCGCCCCCCAGGTCCGGGCTCAGCTTGAGGAGGGCAGAGGAGGCCTCGCGGGAGAGGGGTATGAGCCCTCCCGAGGCGAAGCGGTGCACCAGGAGCAAGGCCACCTTCTCCTCGGGTGTGAAATCCACCTCGGGGAGGTAGTAATCCTCCTTGGGGATGCGATAACCCGTCTCCTCTCCGAAGGCGTCCAGCGGCTCCACGCGTATGGGGATGCCCATCTCCCGGAGCTCGCTCTTGTCGCGCTCGAACATGCGCTTGAAGGAAGCCGCGCTCTCCTGCTGATAACCGGGTATGCTGTTGCGTATCTGTTCCAGGGTGACTGGGCGGCGGGCCTCTAGGAGCATGGCGATGAGGTTCATCAACCTCTCCAGCTTGCTCACTGCCGACCTCCCCCCCACCCGTTTCTCCCCACTCTCACCCGGAAGGGACTTGTCACCGCCGGATGCTAACATCGGCATGTTGCGAACGGCTGCGGATATACAGGCGCGAGAGTAAAGGAAGGTGTGGATGAGTTCGACGAAGACCGCTCTGCTGGTCCTCGGGCTGCTGCTGAGCTCCGCCGCGGAGAGCCGCGGGACCACGGCCCTCCTCCTCGCCGCGCTCTCCGCCTCCTGCTTCCTTATACTGCTGGTCGAACCCCTCGTGAACCGGAGCAGATTCCGGAGGGCTGAGAGACGGCCACGGGTCACCATCGGACTTTCCCTTCCCGCTTCGGCTGCGGAGAGAGCAGGCGGTAAAAAAGAAGGGCCCGACACGAGGCCTCCAGGCTGGAGGTCCACTGAAACGCCTCTTCCAGCATCTGCCCCACGGCGAAGCTGCCGTGTCCCCTGACCATGGCGATCTTGTAGTTCTGGAGCAGGAGAGGGAGCTTCTCCGCCACCTCGTCCGAGCCCACCGTGAGGTCCGCCCCCAAGACGGGCACGACCTTGAAGTAATAGATGCCCTCGGTGTCCACGGGACGTATCTCATCCTCGAGGAGGGAAAGGGCGACGGCGCAGGGCGGGTGTGCGTGCACCACGGCCAGAGCCGAGGTCTCCCTGTATATGGCCCTGTGTATCTTTATCTCCGTGGAGGCCAGGGTTATGTGGCTGTCGTCGTCCTGGAGCCCGGTCTCCACCTGGTCCCCCTCCTTGAGGTGGGAGAGCATGGAACCGCGGCGGGTGATGAATATCCTGTCCCCCACGCGGACGCTCATGTTCCCGCTGTGCGAGGAATTAACCCCCTGCAGAAACAGTTCGCGCCCGAAGAAACTGAACTGTTCCAGCATGGCAAGCCCACTCCCGCAAGGATCGTACGGTATTCCGCCCTTCAATAATATCACCGGGGAAGAGCAGACAGGAGGACCCTGAAAACGATGTCCTCCGAGAGAGGGGATGTACATGACCTCCGACGGATATGACCCCCGACGGGATTTACCCCTCCAACGGAGGGGATGGGAAACGGGAGAGAGCCCTTCCTCTTTCTAATCTGCTCGTCTCCTGGGGATGAGGGGCGGTTTCTCTGCCTTTTTCAACCCGAAAAACGCCTGCAGAAACGGTGAGGCGGCAGGTGATGAAAAGACCGGGGTTCCTCTGCCTTGTTGTACCGTGCCCGGCGGGGAGCGGCGCGCCTCAAACGGTCGCGCCCCGGCCCCGTCTCCTCCATCTCCTCTCCCGGATCTTCTTCCGAGCCCCCGTCAGGGGGCAAGGCCCAGGGAGGCCAGCTTCTGAGGCTCGGGTATGCCCCTCTCGTCCCAACCGCGGGCCCGGTAATAGAGTGGGAGCATCTCCTCGAGGAGCACGACCCTACCCGCCGCCGGTCCCTCCGAGGCCGGTTCGCGGAGAAGGCGCAACGGCAAGGTGTCCTCCGCGGGGTCCATCCCGCAACGCAGGTTGTACAACCTCTCCAGGTTCCAGATACGCTCCCCTATGCGGTGCAGGTCCGCGGCCTTGTAAGGCACGCCGGTCACCGCCTCGAGCATGCGGGCGAAATACTCGTCGCTCAAAGCGAACTGCAGAAAGCGGCAGAGCACCAGAGAATCCACGCTCGCGTTGAGGTTCTGGGCGAAGATGGTCAGTCCGGGCTTGTCCATGGTGGAGTGCCGGTCCACCATCTTGGGAATGCCCAGCACCTCCGGCCCCACCAGGTAAGCCCTCAGGTGGCATCCTCCCCGGTTGGAGGTGGCGAAGGACAACCCCTGGCCCTGCAGCCCCCGGGGGTCGTAGGCCGGAAGCTCCAGACCCTTCACCTGCATGGCGTATTCCCCCGCTCCCCGGTGCCGGGCGAAACGCCGGGCTCCCTGCGCCAGCTCCTTTCCCAGACCCCTTCCCAGGGCCATGTCCTCGAGCAGCCCGAGCACGGCGTCGGCGTCTCCGAAACGTGGCCCTCCCTCCACCAGGCCCCGTTGGGAGAGCTCCATGCAGCACCCGATGACCGAGCCCGCGGATATGGTGTCCAGGCCGAGGTCGTTGCACAGGTAATTGGCCAGAACGACCTTCTCCAGGTCGCCCACCCCGCACTGCGCCCCCAGCGCCCAGAGGGTCTCGTATTCCGGCCCCTCGCCCTCCAGGCCACCCGCCCTGGTGACCCTTCCGCAACCTATGGGACAGCCCCAGCAGCTACGCCTTTTCACGAGATACCTCTCCTCCAGCGCCTCCCCGGAGATGGACTCCGCCTCCGGGAAGCGCGAATACTGGAAATTGTTGGCAGGAAACACGCCCAGCTCGTTCATGAGGTTTACCAGCACGGCGGTCCCGAAACGGGGAAGCCCCACCGCGGTGACCGGATTGCCCTTTATCCACCTCCGTGATTCGTTGAGGACGAAGGACAGCTTCTCGGGCCGGCTCACGCTCACCCGGTTACGGCCCCGCACCACCACGGCCTTGAGGTTCTTGGAACCCATGACCGCCCCCAGGCCTCCTCGCCCCAGCGCCCGTGCGCCGTCGTTCATCACCGAGGCCATCAGGCTACCGTTCTCACCTGCCGGACCAATGGCCGCCACCCCGGCCCCGGGGTGCGGCCCGCCGGGTGCAGGCGTGCCCCCTCCTCGCTGACCTCCAGATACACGGGTTCCGGTGAACGACCGGTCACCATGAGGACGTCCAGGCCGCACCTCTTCAAAGCCACCCCCCACCGCCCCCCGGAATTGCAATCGAACACCGTGCCGGTGAGGGGCGACCTCGAGACCAGGGAGAACCTGCCCGCCGTGGGCACGGGCGTCCCCGTGAGCGGCCCCACGGCGAATATCAGCGGGTTGGAAGGGTGGAGGGGCTCCACGCCGAGGGCCGAATCGAAGAGCAGTTTCACCCCCAGCCCTCTCCCGCCCAACCAGCGGGTGAGGAGCTCCGGGTCCAGTTCCCTATCCCGGAAGGCCCTTTTCCCCAGGTCCACCTCAAGCATCCGCCCCATCCATCCGTCCATATCCCGTCCTCCCCGTCGGCATCCGGCGGCGGAACTCCGCCCGGCTGTCGGTCATCGCATCCCAAAGCATAACACTCCCCGACGCTCTCCATGCCCCCGGAAAGGCCACCTCGGCCATGCCCGGCGTGCCCACGCGGGCCGGGCGGTCCAGCGAAAGCGGCCCGCACCCTGAGAATACCTCCCGCCTGAAGAGTGTCCGACGCACAAGACATCCCCCATCCCCGCGCACGGGCACGGGAAGAAGCGCTTCCCGGCCTCCTCGGCGTCCCACCGCCGCAGCCATCGGGGGGCCGGTCTTCCTGACCAACCGGGCAAGCTGCACCCCCGTTGCCGGGCTTACCGGAATAGGGTGTCCAACCACGACGTTCTACTCCGCCGTCCCCCAAAAAAGCCTGCGCCTCCGGCCAGCAGTGATCTCCGAAGCAAACCGTCAATAGCCGTACACGCCCCCTCAACCCGGTCAGCGGCCGGCTCCTGCCGGGATTCTCGCAAGACAAAGGGTCCGGTCGCCCGTGGCCGTGCAAACGGAGCGACGGTTTCTGTTATCATGTTGCGGGAAACGGGCGTTTACCGGACGATAGGGGGTTTTCCTTATGGCCGAGAAAAAGCCGAGCATGAAGCAGCGCAGGGATGGTAGAAGGAAAGGGGGGAGCGCGCAGCCCCGCCATGAGGCCAGGAGGAGGGCGAGGCGCATCCTCCGCGCCTCCGTAGCCGCCTCCCTGCCCGCTCTACCCGCGTTGATGCGCAGCCTGGCCCAGGCAGAGGGGCGGCGCAAGGGCTTCCGTGTGGAGCAGTTCAAGCTCAAGGCGAGGGACGGTACGCGCCTCAGCGCCGCCCTCTATGTCCCCAGCGGGGAGGGGCCCTTCCCGGCCCTCATAATGGTCCATTCCTGGATGTTCAACCGCTGGCAGTGCCACCTTTACGCTCCTTATTTCGCCTCCGCGGGCTACGTCGTCCTGGCCTACGACTGCCGTGGGTGGGGCTCTTCGGGGGGAGAGGTGCACTGCGCCGGTCCCGACCACGAGCTCAATGACCTCGAGGACGCCATAGACTGGCTCACCGAGAAGAGTGGGCTGCCCCTCAAGGAAGGCGCGCTCGGCGTGACCGGAATATCCTACGGCGGAGGGCATTCCTTCCTCATCGCCCTGCGGGACCCCAGGGTGAGGACCGTGGTACCCATGGCGGGATGGACGGATCTGGCCTCCAGCCTCGCCCCCCACGGCTCGGTGAAATTCTTCTGGGGCCTTTTCCTGCTCCTGACCGCCACATGGGCCACGCGCCTCGATCCCCGAAACGTCCTCTACCGCTGGACCTCCACCCTGTTGCTGGGTCGGGGCGACAGGGACGAGTTCCTGGAGGACATGCGCAAGAGGTCCTGCCTGCACCTCGCCGAGGAATGCGACAAGCCCATGCTCATCGTGGGCTCCTGGAACGACGACCTGTTCGAGCCCAACCAGATGATGGACTTCTACACCCGCCTCAAGACCCCCAAGATGCTTTATATCTCCAATGGCATCCACGGCCTGGACCCGGCGGTGGGGCCCCGCTGGGCGGGAAAGGAGATCTGGGAGATCACCAGGCGCTGGTTCGACTACTGGCTCAAGGGAGAGGAGAACGGGATACTCGACGAACCGCCCGTGCGCCTGTACCGCCCCTGGAAAAAAATGGTTGAACCCGAGGAGGATTGGCCTCCGCGCGGGATACGCACCCACACCATATACCTGGGCCGGGAAGATGGCCGGTTCAAGCTGACCTCCAAGCCCAAGGGGAAGCGGGAGGAAACGGTACTGCGGCCCCGTCTCCTCACCCCCGCCAACTCCGGCCCCTCGGTCATCCGTCCTCAGGCCATGGGCTTGCCGGTGCCCGGGCCGCGGAGGGAGGCGGGAGAGGGTTTCTTCTCCTTCACCACGTCCCCGGCAAAGCGGGACTTTGAGCTCCTGGGCGCGCCGCGGTTGCGCCTCAGGGTGGTGCCCAGGGACCGCAGTGCGCAGATCAACGCCCTGCTCTACGACGTGCCACCGGACGACGAGGGGCTTCCCCGCCTCATCACCTACGGTACGGCGACCCTGGAGGACGTGGAGCCGGGGAAGGAACTGGAACAGGTCGTGGAGCTGGTGGCCACCGATTACCTTCTTCCCCGGGGACACTGTTTTCGCCTCACTCTCGCCGGGTGCAACCTCCCCTTCGTGCTCCCGGTACCCGGAAAAGGCCTGCGGGTGATCTACGGAGAGGGTCTGAGCTTCCTGGAGCTGCCGCTGCGCGAGGGCTGACCGGCGAACCGCCCACGAGGCCACGGGGACGACGGCGCCCGGATGGACGCCGGCGCGCAAAATCCGGTGCCTTCTAAGCCCGTATAGGAAGGGGGAGAGGATAGCCGGATGACGCCGGCGCGCAAAATCCGGTGCCCTCAAAGCCCGCACGGGAAGGGGTGGCAATGACGCAATGGCTTGATAGCGCTGGCCGGGCCGTCCACCAGCCGAAGAACAATCCCTCGGGTGTCCTGCATACCTCAAAGCCATGGCCCACTCCGGTACCAGAGCGGCAATGGACGCAAGGCGATTCACGCCTCTTCGATGATATTTTCAAGGCCGAGGTGTTATGATTGACTCGGTTCGGGGAGGGGAGGCGTCTTGAACATCCGGCCCTGTCAGGTCCGGCATTTGAGGGGAGGCGTCTTGAACATCCGGCCCTGTCAGGTCCGGCATTTGAGGGGAGGGGACGATGAGGCGCGATGAAGGGCGCACACCGCAGGGGGCATCGGGTTTCGCGCATGACCGGGGCAGCAGGCGTGAAGGAGGCATGCGCTTCACTCCCTTCTTTCGCCCCTTCGCCCGATTTTCCGCTCCCGCGCTCCTTTTCATCTCCTGCATTCTCATATGCGGCTTCCTTTTCTTCCCAGGAAACGCGTTCCTCCGCCCGGGCCACTCCCTGGCCGCGGACGGCACTTGCGGGACGGCCGTGAGCGCGGCATCCGGAGAATGGTATTTCGCCGAGGGCTACACGGGCGAGGGATTCCAGGAATGGCTATGCGTCTTCAACCCCAACGGGGAACCCGTCGAACTCCAGGTGGACTTCCTCTACAACGGGGCCCCACCGGGGGGCATCATGGCGGAGATACCGCCCATGTGCCGTTCCACCTTGAACATAAACCATCTGGCGGGGGCGGGAAGGGAACTCTCCCTGCGCCTTCTGGCCAACAGGCCGGTGGTCGCCGAGCGGCCCATGTACTTCCTCTATGCCAATAAATGGAAGGGATGCACCCTGGGCCAGGGAGTGACCTCCCCCTCCCAGCAGTGGTATTTCGCCGAGGGGTGCACCCGGGAGGGGTTCGAGGAATACCTCCTGCTGGCCAATCCCACGGGAAACAAGGTGGACGCCAGCGCCCGCTTCACCCTGGAGGACGGAACGAGCATGGTGCATGCAACCCATATCCTCCCCCAGTCACGCTGGACCGTACCCGTCAACCAGGTGGTGGGGGCGGGACATGACGTCACCATCGAGGTGGAGGCGGGCGGTCCGGTATGCGCGGAGAGGGTTATGTACTTCAAGTACCGCGGCGCCTGGTGCGGGGGCCATGCCTCGACCGGGCTCACCGCGCCGCGCGAGAAGTCCTATTGCGCCGAGGGGTACACCGGAGCGGGCTTCGAGGAATGGCTCTGCCTCTACTGGCCCTGGAGGGTCGAGGCACAGGTGGAGGAGAACGATGTCCAGGTACGCTGCCTGTACCAGGGAGGCGGCGAGGACGTCTTCACCTTCCGACTCCAGCGCGGGCGACGCCAGACCCTCAATATCAACCAGCTCGCCGGCCCGGGAAGGGAGCTCTCCCTGGAGGTCACCGGCTCCCTCCCCCTGGTGGCTGAGCGGCCCATGTACTTCAACTACCTCGGTTCCTGTCCCGGGGGGCACGTCTCCACGGGAACGGAGAATCCCGGGGTATCCTGGATGCTGGGCGAGGGTACCACCAGGCCGGGATTTCATCCTTACATCTGCATTCTGAACACCTCGACCCAGGAGGCCACGGTTTGGTTCGATTTCGCC
>JACVJH010000365.1 GCA_015711895.1 Candidatus Solincola tengchongensis
AAGGAAGACTCCGCCGGCGATCAGGGCGACATGCGGGCAGGATGTACAATCTCGCGATTCGTTGCGGGACTCCTCTGAAAAGCTTACCCCTAGCCCAACAACAGGCGGCCCAAGGAGTCCTGATCCCATGACCGTACGCGCATACGCCGGTGCCTCGCTCACTTTCGCCTCTCACGCATAGAGTTCCTGAGCCTTGCCGGCCACGATGCGCACCAGGTCCTCTCCCCGGGACACGGGGAAGATGTCGTAACCCGCCCGGCGGATGAGTTCCGCCTTCTCGTTGTAGGCCTGGTCTATGAGGAACACCGACCCCGAGTTCTCCGGGTGCATCTGCAGGGCCTCCCCCAGATGCTCCGAGGCCTCGGCGATGTTGGTTATCTCCGTGTCCGAGATGAGGCAGAAGTGCTTGGGCCGGTGCGGTTCCAGCGACGCCAGGTATCGGAACTCCCGCACCGGGAAGACCGTCCCCCCTCCGTAGTAGGTCACCAGGCCCTCCTCCACCCTGCGAATGTCCCACACCGGCTCCACCACCAGGGAGCGCTGCTGGTCGGAGTAGACCACCAGGCCCACCTTGGCCCCCAGGTTCCCCGCGCTGCGGGCCATGACGAAGCCGGCCAGCACTGCGTTGGCCACCTCGGAGGCCGGGTTGGTCATGGAGCCGGAGGCGTCCAGGATGATGATCACGTCCGGAGGGGTCCTGCGCCGCGTGACCACCTCCATGCGCACCTTCTCCCACTGCTTGGTGGTCAGGGTGGGTACCGCCTTTCCCGCCGTGTACAGGGTGTAGGGCAGGTCCAGGCGCTCGAAGGGGTCGGCCATCCCCCAAGCCAGGGGGGCATGGGGCACCTCCTCCCCCGCCTCGCTGCGCACCGGCTGGAAGCGTACCTCGTAGCGGCGGGAGAGGTCCCGGTAGTACCAGACCAGGGCCTGCGTCTCCGTGCCCGCCCCCAGCCCCCCCACCAGCTCCTTGAAGTCCTGCATGCCCATCTCCAGGGCCAGGGAGCGGAAGGCCTCCTCGGTGGAGCGGGAGCGCAGGTCGTCGATGCCGTGGTCCATGAGCCGGCTCTCGTCCATCTCCGCCGGGTCCTCGTAGTACTTGTGCAGGTAGCCCACCAGGAAGCGCACCTTCTGCTCCCACCCCGCGGCGGCGAAGGGGCGGTCCAGCATACGGGAGGCCAGCCGGCGTGCGTCCTGGCGCATCTCGGCGGGAACCCTACCGACGAGGGCCTCGGGGGCCTCCCACAGCTCCTCGAAACAACAGAGGAGGAACTTCCACATCCTGCTCTGCTTCCAACCCAGCGCCCGGTCCTGGGCCCGGTAGAGTGAGATCATCTGCTCCCGCATCCCGTTGCGCGCCGCGTAGGTCACGTTCACCAGGTCACAGAAGAGCCGCTGGATGGCCATGGCCTCCTGGAAGGTCACCGGCCTGCCGCGGTCCTTGACCTCCTCCAGGGCCAGCTTGGCCGAGGCGGTGAGGCGCAGGGCGGTGCGCATGTCGAAGGGGGCCAGGGCGTAGTGCAGGAGCTGGTAGACCAGCACCCCTTCCATGTTCTGGATACCAAGCTTTTCCAGAACCTCGGGGACGTTTATGTAGATGCGGTTCTCCGAGGGCTCCCAGAAGCCGTACCGGTCGTGGAGTTTGGCCGCGTGAGGGTGGGAGGACGGGTTGAGGACGAACTCCGGTTCCATGATGCGCGGATAGCCGCAGAAGGCCCGCGCCCGCTCCAGCACCTCATCAAGCTCCACTCCCAGAATGCGCACCTTGGGACCTTCCTTGCGTTCTATCGCCGTTTTGTTTCAAGCCGGACCGCGCGTCATGCCGCCCCCTGCGGTTCAGGCGTTCTTCCACGGCGGCCGAGCCGCTCCGCCTGGCGAAAAGGGGCTCACGGACCACCGGACCGCGGACCTCGGGCCTCAAGAGCCCGGACATTTCCCGATGACGGATTTCAATGATGGCCGGTTCGCCTCCGTCTCAGGAAAAGTGCCTCACAACCCCCGTCCCGCCGCCTGGCGTTCCAGCTCCCGGTACACCTGGCGGAGCATGGTGGCTATGGGGTACTTGGCCGGCGAGTCGTAGCTCTTCAGCGACTGCAGGGCCTCGAGCACCATCTCCGGGTCCACCTGCTCCCCGTGCACCGCCCTCTCATAGAGGTCCAGGACGGCATCCAGGGTCTTTATCATGCGCCGGCTCTTCAGGTAGTGGTTCCGGGAGGTCTCGAAGAGATCCTTCACCAGGGCGATGCGGTCGTTCATGAACTCCGGCCGCTCCGCCCAGGCGCGGTCTGTGGGGATGAGCTTGAACCACAGGACGTAGGGGACCACCGCCTCCACGTCCTCCAGTCCCGCCCTCTCCTTTCCCCGGAACCAGGCCAGGGCCTTGGCGTAGCGCTCGATGGTCTTCCCGGCCCGCACGCTGACCTCGTTCTCCGTCTTGTAGCAGATGTTCTCCGTGTTGTGGTAGTGGCAGCCTCCCAGGTGGCCTCCCCCGGCCATGCCCCCGTCGTCCACCTGGGCGCAGAGTACCGGAGGCTTGACGAACCAAGCGAAGCCCTTGCTCTTGCGTTCGATGTCCGGGGAGGCCAGGGCGCAGCCGTTGAGCTCGGAGATGAAGTTGTAGAGTATGTAGAGGGCTTCCGGCTCTATCTCCACGGCGGCTATCTCCCTGCGGATTGCCTCGAAGTCCCGCGCCGTGAGCTCCACCCCGATCTCCTTCCTGAGCCTGGACACCAGGGCCTCCTCGTCCCCGGTGAGCTTGCGGTCCTCCCCGCCTCCGGCCATCTCCAGGAAATAGGGGTTGAGGGTGGGGGCGAAGACCCCCACGTCTATGCGGTCCAGGAAGGGCGGGGTGAGGTCCGAAGAGGCCACGTCCCGGAAGTTGGCGGTGAGGAAGGTGGCTCCCTCCGCAGCGTAGATCTTGGTGTCCCCGTAGACGGAAAAACCGCGGTCCATCATCTCCAGGAGGTTGTTGGTGCGGCCGGGGGTGAGGCGGTTGACCTCGTCCACCATGCGGAAGGGGGAGAGCATGAACTTGCGGGGTATTATCTCCTCCTCCCCGTCGCGCATGAGCTTCCCCAAGTGGGGGCGGCCGATCATCTTCTCCTCGGTGAGCTCGTGGTGACCGTGGATGGTGGCCTCGTGGATGGCCTCCATGACCTTGAAGTCCCCGCTCCCGTCGCCGAAGGTCTCTCGCAGAAGGGTGCCGTGCACGAAGGCCCCCACAAACTCCGCCGAGGTGGTCTTGCCCGAGCCCGGGGAGCCGTAGAGGATCATGGTCCCGTTGCGCAGAACCGAGGTGAGAAGGGCGAAGAGCAGGGGAGAGTTGTAGCTCTCCTCGGCCAGGACGATGGACTCCGTCTCGTTGAGGTTCAGGGGCACCTCCTTCTTCTCGTGGAAACGGACGTCGTGGTTGAGGTTGATGTAAAGCCCGCTGTCCTCGATGGCCTTGTAGATGGCCCGCAATTTTTCGTTGAGTCCGCTCATGCGCTTCTCTCCCTCCCTTCCCTTTTACAACATGATTTTACCCCATACGCCGGAGGGGGAGATAACATCGGTCAACACGGCATTCCCGCCTACCCTGAAGGGCCCCTGCCTTCAACCCGGCAGGCAAGCCCCCCATGTTGCCTGCCCGTGTCCTCAATATACAGCCGGGAGGCCCTGTCTCGCACAGGAGGAAAAGGTATTCTTCCCTCCACGTCTCGAAGCGGCCTGTTCACCGGACACGACCCGTACAGCGGGGATGCCACGCCTGCCCCTTCGATCCCATCCGTCGTGCGGTTCGTCACCGCTCCCAGGGGAGAGGTGACGATCTCTCCTTTTGCCCCTTAAGAGCCGCTCATATGGCATACAGCGTGTCTGTGATCGCGAACGACGGCCGGGGTCAGCCCTTACCCTTAGATCGTGGGATATGCCCAGCAATCCCCCAATGCAGCAGGCGGAAACCAGTGGGCTTCCCCGGTATAACGAAGAAGAAGGCAGTGAACCGCGACGCGAAAGGGCGGCAGGGGTAAGAACGCCAAGTGGAGGTGAGACAGGACGTTGGAGCGGGAGCCATCAACTTGCCCTTCCCTGTTTTCCCGGCCCGCCGGCCTCATCTTCAGGGCACACGGGTCTCCACGGAGTCCTCGATCCGTCTTCCGGATCATGCGCCGAGCTCGTGAAAAATATTGGCGGCCCGCGGAAAGGTCTTTCCATTTTCCGGCTTCGGGAGAAGCCCGCGCCCCCTCGAGGCAACGGGTTTCACAGACGGGAAATCATCTCTTCCTGCCCTTCCCGGAACGCGAGCCGGGGTTACCGCGGCCGCCAGAGTTTCCCTTGCCTCGCTCCCTCTCCTCAAATGCCCCCTCTGCCGCCTCCCCCTCGGGCTCCTCACTCGAGGATGCGCCATCAAGAGCGGCATAGAAATGCCCGTGTCCCTTGACGCTACGCACCAACGCGTTGCCCACGCCTTTTCGTGCCGCTTCAGGCAACTTCCCGTACACGCGCGCCAGGACCACCAGGTGCTTCGAGGTGACGTAGAGGACATGCGCGATGCGCATCTCTTCCTCGGGGAGCGACCCCTCGGCCTCGCAAAACGCCTTCAGATCCTGCACATAACGATTCAGCGCCTCGAAGGCTCCTTCCACATCCCCTTGGCCCATGAGAGCCAGGAACTCGTCGAGCTCCTCCTGGAGCCGTGAAAAGGTGAGCCCTTTCTCCTCTTCCGCCGTTTCCGCCCCCGCCGCCGGCAGAACGCAAAAGGCGGACATGAAGAAAGCCAGCGCCAGGGAGACGGGTAAGACCCATTTCCCAAAGCGAAGCGCCATCGCACTGCCTCCTTCAACCGTAAGGTCCATTTCACGACTTTCAACGGTCTCAGTTTTTTTATCGATGAACGACAGGCCGTCCTTTAAGCATGTGCACGGCGCAAGATGGGTCAACCGCTCCTGTGGAGGAGGCCACGAAGATGTGGCCCGGGTGATGGCCTGATGATAATATTCATTATCGCGAGGGGTTTTCACCGGAAGGCATGCGGAATATGAGGGGCATTTCGCGGAAGATATAAATAGCGAACCCGGATATGCGGATAATCTGCTCATTTCCCGCAAGACAGGCTACCGGCAGTGTGCGCCGGTCTTCCGAGCGGTTTCGGACGCGAACGCGAAGGGCCATTCCTCCTCCGATTCGGGGTGAGGAACGTAAAAGGAGGGAGGTCGAATGAACCTGCTCAAGAACGAAAAGGCGAGGAAGGTCATCCTGTGCCTGGCCGCCATGCACGCCGTGGAGGCACCCATCGCCTACCTGGCCGCCTCGAAACGGGGGAAGAACCCCAAACTATATGCGGCTCTGACCGCGATTTTCGGGGTCTTCGTCCTGGTCCCCCTCCTTCGCCAGCCCAAGGTGGAGGGACCGACTTCCTGATCACTACGGAATAGAGCCATTTCTCATACCGCCAGTATCGCTATCTTGGCCGGATGATAGAGGGAACGGAAGCTCGGGGCGCTCAACTCCGCCCCCGATATAGGTGACCCCATGTCCTTCGGTACGAATGGCCCGGGAGCGAATCAAGATCTTGATTTGCCTATAGGGAAAGCGGGCCGATACCCGTTTCCGGTTAAAGGAGCCGGGCAAGAGCAGAATCGGGCGACTCTCGCGATTTTCGCTTCACGAAAGAAAACCGCTCTCCCTCATCTCCGGTCGGCATCCGGATAATTTCCGCACACGACGTCTCTCCACCGACCCTCGTTTTTCCCCATGAGCGGAGGGCAGGTTGCCGCGGTCCGCTCCGCAACCGGCGCGGTTTGCCCCCCCGCCTTCCGCGGGGCAGGCGTGATCCCTCCGGCTGATACGAGCATGGGGTTATAATTGTGTAAGCGAAATGAACGCTGCCGAAGATCGAAGGGGAGCAGCATGATCCGCGACAGGGAATCACTGGAAAGGCTTGAACGAGACCTGCTGAAAAACGACAGGTCCACACCGGAAGAGAATTTCCGCCTCCTGGACGCCATGTGGGAAGAGGCGGTATATTTTCAAATTCTTCCTGCCCCTGATCCTCTGGAGGGCATCGAAACGGACATCCGGATAGCGAAAGTCGTCAACAGTGTTTAAAGAGCTCCTCGCCAGGACGGGTCGCCTGCTCGACGAACACGGGGTTCCTTACATGGTCATCGGAGGACAAGCGGTCCTTCTCTACGGGGAACCCAGGTTGACCAGGGACATAGACATCACTCTGGGCATAGGCCCCCAGAGGGCGGAAGATGTCGTGAAACTGGCGGGGGAACTCGGGTTGAAGACCCTCGTTGGGGACCCAAAGGAATTCGCGGAGCGGACCTTTGTTCTTCCTTGCCTGGAAGAGAACGCCGGTATCCGAATCGATTTCATCTTCTCGCAATCCTCTTACGAAGACGAGGCGCTGCGCAGGGTCAAAACCGTCCGACTTGAGGACATCGACGTGAAATTCGCTTCCCTGGAGGATCTGATCATCCACAAAGTGGTCGCCGGAAGGCCGCGCGACCTGGAGGACGTGGATGGTGTGCTGACCAAGAATCCGGATTTTGACCGCCAGTATGTATTCCACTGGCTGGGAGAGTTCGATCGCGCTCTGCAGGCGGATTTCACGGGCTCCTTCCTGAGGCTGCTGAAAGAACGGGAACCTTAGCGAGAGGGCCGATCCACATTTTCATTTTATCGCTTGTTATCTACATGAGCATTCTTTTATCCACATAGGCATTCCGTCGAGGATGAGAGGAGCGGTTGAGTAGAAGCTCAAGGTCTCCCCAAATCATTTTTCAAGCCCGAGAAACGGCCGTTACCATCCTCGCTGCGGAGGTGGATCACGCCAGGCCCTTCAATCCAGGTCATCGTCTTTCCCGAATCCCTCTTCTTCCCCTTCCATCCTTCGGCTTTCCAGATCCTTTAAAAAGGATCTTGCGCCGTCCGCTTCCTCGCGCGGGACGACCACGCGGGCGGTACCGATGGGCCCGGCGTAGAGGGGGGTCGGGAGGTCCGCCCACAGCAGGGGATGGAATCCCTCTTCCCGGAGCAGGTTCACCACCAGCTCGGCCTCCGTCCTCTCCCCGGCGAAGACCACTTCCTCCACCGGCTTACGCCGCAAACGGTCAAGAAACCCCAAGGCCCCACCCTCCCCATAAGGATGCTGCCCGAATCCTCTCCCTCCAGGGAGCAGCCGAGGAGATAACTCGCCCCTGACGGCCGAGGCTCCCTCTTTAAACTAAAGGCTTCCCGTTCGAATTCGAAAGGTCACGGAACACCCCCCGGCCTAAGGTCACTGCCCAACACCATCTCCCCAAGGGAGAAGACGGGGAGATATATCGCCCTTGATGGCCTAGGTCTTCCTCTTTAATCTAACGACTTCCGATCGCACAGGAAAGACGGAGCGCGAACTTCCTTGCTCTCCTCTTTCATCGTCGCAGGATGTCGCTACCAAACGGAAATCTCGAATGCGTGCCGGGAAAAGCAACTAGTACAACTCCGGAAAGGCTCAGTTCGTTCAACCGTTCCGTGTGCACTGAAACACAAACGCCCGACCGGGGGAGGCCTCCACCGACCGTCCCTCACGTTTTAACACCTTCCCGGGCTTGTGATGGCCACGGCAACCTACGGATCAATCCGATCGGTGGGTCTCGATCATCTGCTTCACCGCGTCGCGGCTGCTCATGCGCGGCCCCAGGCCCAGAGCCTCCTTCGTCCACTCCCCGGAGATGGTCCAGCGGTAGCGGATGAAATCCAGCATTCCGGAAGGGCCTTCGATGAGCGGGGCATGGAGCCTCCACAGCAGTTCCACCATGGGATAGGCCAAGAAGGGAGGAAGGGAGACGATGCGCTTCCCCGCCATCTCCGCCACCTCTTCGGGGCTCACCGTCCCCTCGCCGCAGGCGTGGAAGAAACCCTCCGCCTCCAGCTCCAGCACGCGCATGAAGACCTCGGCCACGTCGTCCTCGTGCACGAACTGCAGCTCCGGCCGGGAGTCGCCCACGGCGGGGAAGAAGGGGAGGCGGAGGATGAAGCGCGAGAGATAGTTGTCCACGTTGGGCCCCACAACGATGCACGGCCTCACGATGGCCTGTTTTATCTCCGGGTGGTCGTCCTTGAAGAGGCGGCAGATCATCTCCACCTCGTACTTGTCCGAGGCATAGGTGTAATTGGGCATCCGCCGGGGGTGGTCCTTCTCCGTGAGCCACTCCGGGTTGTCGGGAAAGGCCCCGAACGCGGAGCTGGAGGAGGCCACGACCAGGTGCCGGGCGCCGCAAGCGGCGGTGGCGGCCAGGACGTTGCGCGTCCCGTTGACGTCGATGTCGTGCATGAGCCTCTCGTTGCGCAGGGGGTTGACGATGAAGGCCAGGTGCACCACCGTCCGAACCTCGTTGAGGACGAAGAGGTTGGTCAGCCTGGGGTCGCGGATGTCCAGGCGGTGGAAGTCCATCTTGGCGGATTGGTATCGCGGTGGGTTGAGGTCGATACCCAGTATCTTCTCCACCTTGTCGCTGCGGTCCATGAAGTGGAGCAGCCGGGAACCGATGTAGCCGGAACAACCCGTGACGGCGACGACGGACATCACGCACCTCCCTGCTCTGCCCGGCATTATGCCGGCTTCCGGAACCGAGACAGATAAATAAACGTACGAAACAGAATATACCACCTAACGCCCCGCAGCACTAATCTTCAGGGCGGAACATCCAAAGACCACCACTTTCGTCCTACCGACATTTCCCTTGTTCTGCAGGATGAAGGGT
Organism: Candidatus Solincola tengchongensis; assembly: GCA_015711895.1. Taxonomy (GTDB): domain Bacteria; phylum Actinomycetota; class Geothermincolia; order Geothermincolales; family RBG-13-55-18; genus Solincola_A; species Solincola_A tengchongensis. Next base: position 8,730 of record JACVJH010000365.1, read on the forward strand.
AATCTCTCAATTTCTCTTGCGAAGGGCGCTCTCTCGATTTTTTCCCACCTTAACACGCCCGCCAAAGCGAAAAAGCATCAGGCTTCCTCTTTGCGCAATGCCAGCTCTTCTTCTCCTCCTATCCCTCGACCCGTCCTCTCCAATACCTACCATCTTGCATGAGGGTCTTCCCGGTCCATTTTCGCCTGGTCGAGAAGGGAGGCTGTCATCCCGACAAATCCGTAACGTGCGTTTGCGCGCGCCGACGTTCCCATCTAAAGATGGCCTCTCTTCTGTAAAGAACGAATCCGCGCTTCCAGTTCAATGCAGGTGCGCACGTCGGAAAGTCCCTTTCAAAGGGCGGTATCTGGCAGCGTTTCGGTAGGCGGTCAGTTATTGAAAGTTATCAAGGGCGATTTCCGACGGTGTTGACCCGCAAAATCCATGATGCTATAAGTTAGTTAATGTTAACTAACTTCCATGTCGATTTCTGATGGCCACTCGCGAGCTCGATACACGTGAACACGGGATGAAAAAGAGAGGCAAGACGGAGAGGGGGGAGCGGAGGAGGCAGATCCTCCAGGCGACGCTCTCCATCATGAAGGAACGAGGCCTGGAGGGCACCACCACCCGGCGCATAGCCGAACGGGTGGGGATCACCGAGCCCGCCCTGTACCGGCATTTCCGTTCCAAGAAGGAGATAATCCTGGAGGCCCTGGACGAACTCGGCCGCCTTCCTCTTCAGGCGCTGCTGGCTGTGGGCGGCGAGGAGGGGACGGTCCCTGAGCGCATCCTGCGCATGAGCGAGGCTTTTTACGGGTTCGTCATGGACAATCCCGATGACGCCCTGCTGCTCTTCGAGGTCATGACCGCCGCCCGCGACCCCGACATCCGAGAGGCCCTGGGGGAGAGGTTCCTGGATTACATCCTGGTCATCTCGGAGATGTTCGAGATGGGCAAGCAGGAGGGCTCGGTCCGGGAAGATCTGAACACCCTAGTGGCCGCCTGGCAAATCCTGGCACTGGCCGTGACGCTGGTTCACGCCGCTCTCATGGGGCTGGGGGACGTCCTGACCCGCGACAAGGCGCTGCTCGCGGTGAGGGAGATACTCAGGAACATCGTCGGCGACGCTGCCCTCCGCAGCAAGACCTCGGTTACGGAAAGGAGTGGTGAGGCATGAAGGCGCTGATATTGGGCGGAGGGATGTCCGGCCTGGCCACGGCCATCAACCTCCTGGACCTGGGGCTGGAGGTGGAGCTGGTGGAGGCGGACGAGATATTCGGGGGGCGTGCCAGTTCCTGGAAGGATGAGGACGGGGACATGATCGACAACGCCCTCCACGTATTCTTCCCATATTATGCCAACCTGCTCAACTTCTTCCGCAAGATGGGCATCGAGGACAACATTATCTGGAAACAGACCGAGTTCTATTATATGCAGGAGGGAGGCAGGGAAGCGGTGCTGCGTTTCGCCAACCTCCCGGCCCCCTTCCACGCCGCGGCGGCCTTCTACACCCTTCTCAGGTCCTACACCGGAGTCCCCAGGTGGAAGCTCCTCTTCACCGCCGCGGGGATGGGCGGGGCGGTGATGTATTCGGAGCGCAAGCTGGAGAAACTGGACGAGATGACCTTCGGGCAGTGGGCCGTCCGGCGCGCTCCGGTGGACGCCTTCCTGCCCATGGAACCGGGCATCAACGGGCTCACCTTCACCCCCTCCTGGATGGTCTCGGCCAAGGTCATGCTCAACTGGTTCCGCAAGGTGGCCGCCGACCCGGACAGCGCGCGTGTGGGCTTCGCCAACGGCGGCCTGGGAGACATCTGGGTGGGTACCTGCCTGGACTACATCCACAGCAAGGGCGGGAAGACCGAGCTGCGCAAGGCGGTCACCTCCATCAACCTGGAAGGAAACCGGGTGCGCAGCGTGACCGTCAACGGTGAGGAAGAGCGCACCGCGGACCTCTACGTCTCATGCCTTCCCCCCTTCTCCCTGCGGCGGGTGTTGCCCCGAGAAGCCTTCCGATACCAGTACTTCCGTGACCTGTGGCACTTCCAGTACGCCCCCAGCCTATCCCTCCAGGTATGGTTCGACCGCAAGCTCACCGACGTGGACGTGACCTTCTTCTCCAACAACTGCATCTTCAACACTTACGCCGACCTCTCCAACGTGCTGCCCCACATCTTCACCGGGGGGTCCATGTTCGAGATGGTGCTCTCCCCCGCGGATCACATCGAGGGGCTCCCGGACGAGATCATCTTCGACATCGCCCTGGAGCAGATCCGTTCCCTCTTCCCCTCCGCCCGGGAAGCCCAAGTGCGCAAGTACAAGGTGGTCCGGGAGAGGCAGGGGGTATACCGACCGCTGCCGGGAATGGAGAAGCACCGGCCCTACCAGCGTTCGCCCCTGGACAACCTCTACCTGGCCGGGGACTACACCCGCACCCACGTCTCCTCGGGGGGCATGGAGGCGGCCATCTGGACGGCCAACCACTGTGCGGAGCTCATCGCCCTGGACAAGCTGGGGAAATCTCACATCCTGAACGTGGAGTGGAAACCCAAGAAGGGGCTGGTGCCCCTCATCAAGCCGGCCACCCGGGTGGGCGCGGCCCTGGCCGGGCTCGCCCTGGCCCGCCGCATGGTCAAGGGAGCCAAGCGCTGAAGGCCTTCCGGATCCGCTCCACGCTGAGACCGCTCCCGGCGCGAGCCGCGGCCACGTCCGCCTCCGAGCTCTCCTCCGGGAAGAAGCCGATGGACTCGTGGCCGCAGGTGCGGTTGCCCCAGTACACCGCCCTCTCGCAGACGATGTTCGGCTTGTCGGCGATAACGAAGGTGGAGACGTCGTAGGTCTTCACGTAATCCCCCACGAATATGGAGCGGCGGGAGAAGGGGCCCATGGTGAAGCTCGGCCCTTTCACCGGTCCCTTGTCGGTCATGAAGAGCATCTCCACCGCGGTGGGCTCGTCGTAGGGGTTGCATGCCAGGACCCAGGTCTCGAAACCTCCGTCGGTGCACCCTTCGGGCAGGCACCAGAAGTTGGCGGAATAGGTGACCCCCACGGAATCGTGTCCCCAGGTGCGGTTTCCCCCGTACATGGCCCGCTCGCAGACCAGGCAGGCGCTGCCGTCGGCAGTGAAGACCACCGTGGAGACGTTGAAGGCGCTCACGTACTGGTCCACCGGGTAGGACCGCCGGGTATGGGGGGGGATGGTCTCATAGGGCCCCTCTATGACCTGGCCGTCGGCCAGGAAATACATCTCCATGCCCACGTAATAAGAAGTCGGGTTCTGCACCAGGACCCAGGTCTCCATGTCCCCGGCGGTGGCCCCTTCCGCCAGAATCCACCCCTCGCCAAGCTCCGTGGCCCCCACGGAGTCATGGGCCCAGCGGCGGTTGTTCCCGTACATGGCCCGCTCGCAGACCACCATCCCCGTGGTGGAGGTGACTCTTGTGGACACGTTGTAGGTCCGCACGTACTTCGCGACCTCGTATGAGCGCCGGGTACGCGGGGGGATCTCCTCCCTGGGGCCCTCTAGGTATCCACTCTGGGTCTGAAAATCCACGCTGACCTCCACCGGGTAGGAGTTGGGGTTCTGCACCAGTACCCAGGTCTCCATCCCCCCGTCCGTGGATCCCTCCGCCAGGTACCAGGTGTAGGCGGGCTCCGTTACGCCGATGGAATCGTGAGCCCAGACCCTGCCCGGCCCATACATGGCCCGCTCACAGATGACCGCCCCGTCATAGCTCTTCACCAGGGTGGACAGGTCGTAAGTGGTGATGTAGACGTGAAGGGGAAAGGAACGCCTGGATTGCGGGTTCAGAAGCTGGCCCTGCAGCTGCGGGGGGTTGAGGGCACCCTGGCCGGTCATCAGGGTGAGGTCCACGCTGACCGGAAAATCGTTGGGGTTCTGCACCAGCACCCAGGTTTCCATCCCCCCGTCCGTGGAACCCTCCGCCAGGAACCAGGTGGAATAAACCGAGGTCAGCGCGATACTGAATCTATCTCCGGCGGAAACGGCAAAGGCGTAGCAACCCGGGGGAACCTGCCGCTCGCCGTAATCGTTTCTGCCCCAGGAGACCACACTCCCATCAGCCCTGAGTGCCAGACAGTGTCCGTAACCCGCGGATATGGCAACATACCCCGCGTTCGGCGCAGGTACCGAGCCGAACGTGTAGACATTGCCCCACATCACCACGCTGCCGTCCGACTTCAACCCCACGCTGTAGTTATAACCCGCCGACACGGCGATGAACCCGGAATTGGGGCTGGGGACATCGCACTGCCCGAAACCGTTGTATCCCCAAGCCACGACGCTGCCGTCGGACTTGAGAGCCAGGCTGTGATTGATGCCCGCCGATACGGCGACGAAACCGGTGTTGGGCGACGGAATCTGTAAGACGCCGTAGGAATTTGATCCCCAGGCCACGATGCTCCCGTCCGACTTCAGAGCCAAACTGTGGTAGTAACCCGCGGATACCGATATGAAGCCCGTGTTGGGAAGCGGGACATCACATTGATGGTAATAATTGTATCCCCACGCCACCAAGCTTCCGTCGGACTTGAGGGCCAGGCTGTGATGCTCACCCGCTGATATGGCGGTATAACCTGAATTCGGCGTAGGGACATCGCATTTCCCATACGAATTGTTGCCCCAGGCCACGATACTCCCGTCGGACTTCAACCCCAAGACATGATCGAGGCCCGCGTCGACGGCGATGAAGCCCTCATTCGGAGAAGGGGGAGTGCACTGGCCGCTGTTGTTCAACCCCCAAGCGAGAACGTGGCCACTCGCATCCGCAGCCGAAATGCCCGTATCGGCGCGGGTGGTAGTCCTTTTCCCCGGCCACGAGGACGACGGTAGCCCGAGGCAACAGACCGCGGAAAGCATCAAACCCAGGACGGCGATCCCGAGGCTTGACGTTAGCTCGAGAATGGCCGATCTCCAAGTCCGTGCATACGCATGGCAGGGGGAAAAACGGTGAAAGATGCTCCTGCCCGTGCCCCCATGTGAGACCATCTTTCCTCCTTTCTTCCTTCACCCGCGACACGCAACATGAGGTTTTGCTTCCCTCTTTGGACTGTGCGATGCGAAAGGAGGAAGCCTTCCCCATACGCCCAGCAAGTCACCACTCCAGCCGATTTTATTATCGGCCCGACATCCCTACTCTTGAGAACAGCCCGGTTACCGTTTGGTTACATTTTACAGATGAGCTTATACGCGGTCAAAAGAATCTCCTCAGCCTCGTATCAACGGCTTGAGGAACGGCGAACGCAAGCCGGAAGGACCTGACCGGGTTTTTCTTTATATCGAGCCTCTTTTGCTCAAACTTCGATTTCAGTCCTGTACACTCGAAAAAGCGGGCACCCGGATTCCGGCTTGCGAAAATATTCGAAACTCGTTGTCGTGCTCGGGAGAAAAGGTTCATCCCGATCAGCGTTGTCTCGCAGGCGATGGGACGTCACAAGAAAGGCAGTGGGGTGGCGAGGCTCTCATATGCTCAAAATCAAGGAGGTGGCATGCGGGCCGATCCGCGAAACGGTGAGCCATCGGGAGGTGGCGAGAAAAAGCTCCTGTTTCGCTTTCGCTTTTTCTTTCACGTACCCTTATCCCTTTCCGCCTTCTCAAGGCGGAGGGGAGAAGGCTCGGTGCCGTGTCGTTCCGGTGTGTGCTTTTGGGATTGAAAAAGGTTGAGAGACCACCATATCATCCCGGTTAAACAAGGTGGGCAAACCTGCAGAAAGGGAGGGTCTCTCTTGCTGAACCGAACGAAATCATACTACGTCCGATTTCGGGAACGAATGGGATAGAGGACCGTTCGTCACCTCCCTGTCCGAAACAGCGGAAAATAATATAATCGAGATAACGGCCGCACCGAAGCAAGGGTAATAATCATGCCGGTGTTGTTTCGCGACCGGGAGGACGCCGGCCGGAAGTTGGCGGAGTCCTACCGGGGTCCGGTCGACGATCTTGTGGTGCTGGGGATTCCCCGCGGGGGCATCCCGGTCGGGTTCTGCCTCGCGAGGGAACTCGGCGGGGACTTCGACGTCCTGGTGGCCCGCAAGCTCCCCGTCCCCCACAATCCCGAGGCGGGGTTCGGTGCCGTTGCCCCGGACGGGTCCCTCTACCTCAACGAGGAGATGCTTCAGCACCTGCACCTCACGCAGGATCAGATAAGGACCATCGCCTCGCGCGTGCTGGTGGAGGTCCGCCGCCGCCTGAGGGTCTACAGGGGTGACCGTCCCTTCCCCGAACTCAACGGGAAGAACGTGGTGCTCACCGACGACGGGCTGGCCACCGGATACACCATGATCGCCGCCGTGGAGATGGTGCGCAAGATGGAACCGGAATCGGTGAACGTGGCCGTGCCGGTGAGTCCGGAGAACACCGCCCGCCGGGTACGCCCCCTGGTGGACCATTTCCACTGCCTGCACGTCTCCGACCGCTATCCCTTCGCCGTGGCCGACTTCTACCTCGACTTCCACGACCTCAGCGACGAAGAGGTCCTCGCCT
>JACVJH010000366.1 GCA_015711895.1 Candidatus Solincola tengchongensis
TAACGCCGGATGCGGACGGCTGCCCGTGCACAAGCGGTCAGGGATGCCGGAGAGGACCAAGGGGGCGGTAGAGGTGACCGAGAAAAGTCGGCGACGCCCCGCTCCAGTCTCTCCGGACCTCTACACACGCGAGTACTTCACCACCGACTGCGAGGGCTATCACCTCTTCGGCGAGGGTCCGGAGAGAATACCCGACCGCATCCGGGAAGCACTGGCGCTGGCCGGCGACCTCTCCGGGAGATGGGTTCTGGACATCGGGTGCGGCCGGGGGGAACTGGTCTGCGAGGCCGCCCGGCGGGGAGCGCGCGCGGTGGGTATCGATTACGCCCAAGCGGCCATCCAGCTCTCCCTGGAAAGACGTTCGCTGCTGGACGAGGAGGCCCGGAGCAGGGCGGAGTTCCGCCTGGCCGACGCCAAGGGGCTCGACTTCCCGGACGGCTCCTTCGACGTGGTCTTCTTCATCGACGTCTACGAGCACCTCCATCCCTACGAGATAGAGGAGACCCTCAGGGAGGTCCTCCGGGTGCTCCGTCCGGGCGGGAGTTTCATCGTGCACACGGGACCCAATACCTGGTTCTACCGTTTCGGATACCCCCTGGTGCGCGCCGCGGCCCGCCTCCTATTGCGTCGCGAACTGCCGGAGAGCCTGCGCGGCCAGTACGACGACGTGATGCACGTCAACGAGCAGAGCCCCTGGAGCCTCTACCGGGGCCTCGGCGCGGCCGGATTCCGGGTCCGGGTGGTCCCCCGCAGTTTCTTCGTGGGTATAAGCCCCAACCGCTGGGAGAGGCTGGCGATGCGCATCCTCTTCGCACCTCCCCAGGGATACTTCTTCTGCACCAGCCTCATGGCCGTGGCCCGGCCGCGACTGCACGGGAGGGAGGCGGAGGTGAGGACCGGCCGCCTGGCCGAGATGCTCCGCCCTCCCCGCAGAGCCCGCGTGCTCCTCGTCGGCGAGGCGGAGGGAAAGCTGGCGCGCCTCCTCGCCGGTCTGGCGGAGACGGAGGTCACCTGGGCGGACACCGCAGCGCGCAGCAACGGGAAAGGGGAGGTCAACGTCTCCCCTCAGGGGATCAGGCACCTGGGAGCGGACCCCGCCGCGCTACCCTTCCCCCCAGCGCATTTCGACGCCCTGGCCGCCCAGTTCACCCTCGACCGGCTGGAGGACGCGAGAGGAGCCCTGCGCGAATGGCGGAGGGTTCTCAAACCCGGCGGCACCCTGGTCCTCGCCGCCCGCAACGCCCTCTTCCGTGGATTCGAGCCCCGCCCCGGCACCCCTCCGAGGCGCTCCTTCACCCCCGCCTCCCTGCGGGCCCTCCTGGAGGAGCAGGGGTTCCGGGTGAAAGAGGTGACCTCCCTCTTCCCCGACCTCAAGCTACCCGCGCTCTACCGCGGCGACCTGGGCTTTTTCCTTTTCCTGGAAAAGATGCCCCGCCTGGGGGAGAGGGGCCGGGTTATACTGCTGCGGGCGGTAAGGGATGGCCGGGAAGCGGAGGGTTGAGGTCATGCGGGTGGGCATAGACGCCCGGGGCCTGGGGAACATCAACCGCTGGCGGGGCATAGGTCGCTACACCGCCCGCCTGGTGGAGGCCCTGGTGCGGAACGCGGAAGGGGATACGGCGTTCATTCTCTTCGGCTATGGGGACGGCCCCGGCGGGGACCTGCTGGACGCCGGCACGACCGATCGCGTAGACTGGGTTAGCGTTCCATTATTGGAAAATTATTCCTATCCAGGTATGATCGCCGAGCACTTGCTTTTCGCCCGGCGTGTGTCCGAGACCGGTGTGGACGTCTTCCACGGCATCGACCACAACCTCAGCCCTTTCCTGACCTGCCCCAGCCTGGTAACCGTCCACGACCTCATCCTCCTCGTCCTGCGCGGTCCCTACCTGGGCCCCACGGCCTGGGCCTGGATGCGCTTCCACCGGGCAGCCGCCCGGCGCGCGAGTTTCGTGGTCGCCGTCTCCGAGAACACCGCCCGTGACGTGCAGCGCATCTGGGGGATACCCGCCGAGAGAATAGCCGTGGTCCCGGAGGGGGTGACCCCCGAATACCGGCCTCTCGAGGACCGCGGGACGGTGGACGGCACGCTTTCCCGCTATGGCATCCGCAGGCCTTACTTCCTTTACCTGGGAGGGTTCGACCCCCGCAAGAACCTGCACAACCTCCTCCTGGCCTTCAAGCTCTTCCTCTTCTCCGCCGGCGAGGACTTGCTCCTGGTCATGGCCGGCGACTGCCGCGGCTTCGAGGGTTACCTGGAGGACGAGGTGGAGGAGCTGGGCCTGGAAGGCCGGGTGCTCTTCCCCGGCTTCGTGCCCGAGGAGGACCTGCCGGCCCTTTACGGGGGTGCCTCGGCCTTCATCTGCGTCTCCCTCTACGAGGGCTTCGGGCTCCCCGTCCTGGAGGCCATGGCCTGCGGGACGCCCGTCCTGGCCTCCCGCGTCTCCTCCATACCCGAGGTGGTCGGAGAGGCCGGCATCCTGGTGGACCCCCTGGACCCCGAGGAGATCGCCGGGGGGATGCGGAAACTTTGGGTGGAGCCGGATTTGAGGGCGGAGCTGTCCTCCCGCGGAAGGGAGAGGGCCGCCTCCTTCACCTGGGATGACGCCGCGCGCAGGATACTGGACCTCTACCGCCGGGCGGCGAGGTGAGGCGATGGGCCGCGGAATGGGGACGGTGAGCGGAGGGGGAAGCGATGTGGGCCCCGCATAAGACCCTCGACAGGAAGGGAAGAACGCCGGGGCTCTCCGTCTCCCGCAAGATGGCGGCGATCCTGGCTGCGGCGGCCCTGTGCGGAATCCTGGCCGGCCTGCTCTCCACCCAACTCCCGGTGAAGATAATCCTCTTCCTGGCCGCGGGAACCCTGCTCCTGGTGGTCATCTACCAATGGCTCTGGCTGGGGGTGGCTATCTTCATCTTCTTCAACCTGACCCTCCCCCAGGCCGGTCCTTCCTGGAACCTGGGCATACAGGTGGCCATGGTGGGCGAGACGAGGGCGATTCACTTCAACATCCACGAGATCGTCATGGCCCTGACCTTCGTGGCCCTGCTCATCAAGGCGGTGAACGGAAAGGCGGAGTTGAAAGTCCGAAACCCGATCACCATCGCCGTCGCCGCCTACGTGCTCACCTCCATCCTGGCCTGTTTCGTGGGTTTAATCCACGACGCCAACGGGCTGGTGATGGCCTTCCGCTTCGTGCGCACCGTCGTCTTCGCTTACGTCTTCTTCGTGGTCATAAGCATCGTGAGGACGCGCCAGGCCTTCCGCAACCTGGTGATCCTGATGATGGTCTGCTTCACCCTGGTGGCCTTGTTCGGTCTGGTCCAGAAGGCCATCGGCCAGGCGAAGACGGAATGGGTCGCCCAGCACGTACTCGCCAAGCTCGGTTACCCCGAATCGGTGAACTATGTGGCCGGGGAGAGTGAGGCACAGGCCTACCGCATCAATTCCACATTCCTCCACCCCAACGTCCTGGGCGGGTACCTCATTTTCGCGCTTCCCTTCTTCGTGAGCCTCCTGAGTCTGGCTTGGAGGAGTCGCCGCTACTTCTCCTGGTTCCTCCTCCTGGCCGGTATGGGCATCAACATGGCCGCCCTCTTCCTCACCGGGTCCCGCGCCGCATGGGTGGCCGCGGGGGTCATCGCCGTACTCTACGGCCTCTTCGGTCTCTTCGACCGCCGGCTGTGGCTGACGGCGGCAACGGTGATCCTCGTGCTGGCCCTCATCTTCGTCATGCTCAACCCGCCGGAGTTCGTGAAGAAGCGCTTCTCCAGCCTCAGCGCCAAGGAGGCGGCGCAGGTGCGCGTCTATACCTACAAACTGGCCTTAGACTACTTTCTCGAGCACCCCATCTTCGGCATCGGCATGGGCATGGAGGGGCAGCGCATCATCGAGAACAACATCCGCCAGACCTGGGCGGCGGTGGAGAACGCCTTCCTCACCTACCTTGTGTCCCACGGCCTGGTGGGCCTGACCGCCTTCCTGCTCCTTTTCGGGATATATTGGGGCATTTTGCTCCGGGTGCGCTCGCGCTCCCGCGACGACCCCCTAATCTACTTCCACGCCGAGGCCTTCATACTGGGTATGGTGGGCTACGCGGTGTCCAACATGTTCGGGGCCTGGATCCTCTTCGCCATCCCCATGCTCACCCTCTTCTGGGTCTACCTGGCCATGGGAGGGGCCCTATACGACATCTTCCGGGAGGGAGCGGTGGAAGAAAGGGAACCCCTCTTCCACAACTTGCCCGAGCTCCTGGCGGCCTCACTGCTCCCTGCGGAGAGGGGGGAGGAACGGATGGCCGGGGCTTCTTGACGAGGACAATGGTTTAATTTTTCACCTTTTAAGGGTATAATCTACACGGATAATTTTGATTCGTTCAGTTTTGGACTGGCGATGGGGAAAGCTGGGATCCGTCATCCGTGACCTGGTCACCTGGGTGGCGGGGAGCGAGTGGTGAAACCGGCCCGATCGCGTGGCGATCGGGTTTTTGTATAAAGGGTATATTGGCGGAGGGACGGCAAAAGGAGGACACAAAACCAGGGAGGGCTGGAAAAGGGGCAGGTTTTCCGGTCTGGGCCAGAACTCACTCGGCAAGGTCTTTCTGGTTGACCATTCTCTATAATCCTCCCCTTGTCCCCGTGACGAGAAGCCCTTCCATCGGAAGCCGACCATTCTGATTGTCAAAGATTCAGATGGAAGGATCTTCAAAACGGAGGTGAAGTGAATGAAAGGGTCAAGGAAGGGACTGGTGCTCCTTTCCGTATGCCTGCTGCTCCTGGCCACCCTGCTCGGCGGCATAGTCTCGGCGTTGGCCGGCGATGGAGCGGCGCCTGAGGAGTCGCGGAGCGCGGCGGCGACCATGGTATCGGGCGAAGCGGAGGCCTCGGCTCAAGGAGAGGGAAGCACGGCAGGGATACCCTCCAGCGGCGAGGGCCGGGCATTGGAGGGTGCCGAGAACGGAAAGGTCGTTGAACCCGAAGGGAACGTGAGTGACGGGGAGAGGGAAGCCGCGCCAACCGCGGAGGGGTCCCAGGCCCTGTGCTGCCCCCCGCCGCAGCCGCAGTGCGAGATCTGCGTGGTCAAATTCCTGGACCTGGACGAGGATGGGAACAAAGACGAATGTGAAACCGGGATGTCCGGAGTGACCATCACCCTGAACGGCGTAAATCCCCATCAAACGGGACAAGACGGAAAGGTCTGTTACGATGGCCTCGCTCCCGGCACCTATGTGGTGAGCGAGACCGTTCCCCCCGGCTACCGGGCCACCACCCCCACCTCCTACGAGATAGATTTGTGCACCGGCTCCAGCACCCAGTGCTGGGGGCCGCCGCCCTGCGGCGAGACGGTCACCGTGTTCTTCGGCAACGCGCCGATGGAGGAACCCTTGGGCTCCATATCCGGGCACAAGTACGAGGACCTGGACGGGGACGGCCAACACGACCCCGGCGAGCCGGCGGTCCCCGGGGTGACCGTGGAGCTGTGGAAGGACGGGGCCAAGGTGGCGGAGACGGCCACCGGATCGGACGGCAGCTATTCCTTCCAGGAACTGGAACCCGGCACCTACAAGGTGAAGGAGGTCCTCTCCGAGTGCTGGGCACCCACCAATCCCGCCGACGGTTCCCACGACGGCCTGCAGGTGGCCGCCGGCCAGGACATCAAAGACGTTGACTTCCTCAACAAGCGGGCGGAGTGCCTCAAGGGACAGGTCGAGGTCCTGGTCTTCGAGGACACCAACTGCAATGGCCAGTTGGATGATGGTGATTCATTGCATCCCCAGCCGGTGATCATCGAGCTCTTCCACGACATGGACGGCATGCTGGTCCCCGCCGACGGCTGGGACGGGCCCTACCAGAAGCCGACGGGCGCCGGCCCTTCATGGTGGCCGATTCCTCCATATCCATATGGATGTTCCAGCTGGAAAAACATGCCATGTAATAACTATAACCTCTTGGGGCAGCCGCTGGGCGAGAACCTCCACGGGCGCTACCAGGTGCACATGGTCGTCCCGGAGGGATGGCGTGCCCTCACCGTGGAGTGGGCCGGCAGGACCTACACGGACACCTTCAGCACCTTCGAGCTGAAATGCTACTGCTGCTTGCCCACCTGCACCTGGCAGCAGGTGACGTTCCTCATCGACCCCCTCTTCCACATCTCCGGGCACAAGTACGAGGACCTGGACGGGGACGGCCAACACGACCCCGGCGAGCCGGCGGTCCCTGGGGTGACCGTGGAGCTGTGGAAGGACGGGGCCAAGGTGGCGGAGACGGCCACCGGTGAGGACGGGGGCTACTCCTTCGGCGAGCTCGTC
>JACVJH010000367.1 GCA_015711895.1 Candidatus Solincola tengchongensis
CGAGCCGAGCAACCTGAGACCTTGGCCGTCAGATCCGGGTAGCGCTCGGGGTGCGCCTGGGCGTCCCGCAGGGTCGCCGCGTCCACCGGGTTGAGTTGGACATGCCTCCCTCCGAGAGCGAAGTAGGCCTCGATCAGGGAGGCCAGCTTCTCCACGTTCTCGCCGCTCCTCAAGGCGAGGGGATTGACCCTCACGTTGAGCGCCGTGCCGTCGCTGTAGTCGGCGTCTCCCGCCACCGCCGCCGACTTGAGCACCGCGGTGAGCCCCGTCCTCTCCATCCCGTTGGAGGGCGACATGCTGTTGGAAACGGGTTCCAGGGCGCCACGCCCGTCGGGAGTGGCTGTACAGAAGTACCCCTCCACCAGCTGGGTGGCGGACGAGACGCAGCTGCACCGGTAGGCATCGCCTCGGAAGCTCCGGTACTTTCGGGCCTCCCCGGTGAAGGTCCGGGATATCCACTCCGCTATCCCGTCGGCCCGGGGATCGTCGTGCCCGTACTTGGGGGCTTTGCGCCGCAGGGTCGCCCTCAGTGATTCGTGACCCCTGAAGTCGCTGTCCAGGGCATGCAATAGTTCTTCCATGGTGACCGCCTTCTCGTCGAAGACGGCCCACTTGACGGCGGCCAGTGAATCGGCGACCGTGCCCAATCCCTGGATGTTGATGCACCCATGATTGTACCGGGCGCCGCCCCGCGTGGCGTCCATGCCCGATTCCAGGCATCCCTCAATGGTGGAGGAGAGGAGGGGGTTGGGGAAGGACTCGGCGAAGACCCTGTCGGAGGCCTCTTTCATGCGCACTGCCTTCTCCATGACGAAGGAGAGCTGTCTGGCGAAGGCCTCCTTGACCTCCTCGAAGGACCGGAAGCTCCGCGGGTCCGGCGTGGGGACACCGATGAGGCGCGAACCGGTCACCTTCCTCCTCCCCCGGTTTAAGGCCATCTCCAGGACCCCCGCCATCCAGAAACCGTTCAGGGCGGTCGGGGAATAGCTGTCTCCCGTGCCGTGAGGCTCCACGCACCCGACTATGCTGTAGTTCCTGGCGTCCTCCAGCGCGTAGCCGTCCGCGGTCAGGTCGCGTATGATGACCTCGTCGTTGAAGAAGGAAACCCCGGCCGTTCGCCGGTTGACGGCACAGGCGCGTAGCAGGAAATCCCTGGGGGTCAGCCTGGAGATCCTCACTGAGAGGCCGTTTCCCATGCCCCCCAAGCTCTCGAGGGCCTCCAGGAATAGATAGGACAACTCGTTGGTGGCGTCCTTCCCCTCTTTGTCCAGCCCGCCGATGGTGATGTTGTTGGGACCGAAGAACCTGTTGCGCGATATCTTGCTGAGGTACGCCTCCCGCGCCTCCAGGGCTTGTTCCCTGGTCATCCTTCCCTCTTCCAGGTCCTTCCGGTAGTAGGGATAAAGGTACTGGTCAACCCTTCCTGCAGAGAAGACATTGTCGAACCCGTAGCTGATGATCAGGACCACATGGGTCAGGTACAGGCTCTGCAGAGCCTCCATGAAATCCCGCGGCGGCTTCATGGGTACCCGCCGGCATCTCTCGGCGATGGCCAGGAGTTCCTCCTTTCGCTCGGGAACATCGGCGCTCTCCGCCATCCGTTCCGCTAGTTCGGCATAACGGCAGGCGAACTCCCTTACCGCCTCCGCGGAAACGATGACCGACTCGAGGAAATCGCGGCGCTGGTGATACTGGGGGTCTCCTTCCTCCAGCCGGGCCAACCTCTCCCTCGCCTGGCCAGCGAGGCCCTCGAAACCGATCTCCAGGACCCGATGGAATCCAGGTATAAGATGGCCCTGCATGGCGCCGCTGAACCACAGGAGATCCGGGAACCATTCGTTCATGAAGGCCATCACGCGCGAGGGCAGGCGCAGCGCGCTCCTGAGCCCCGAGATGCCCAGGGCCACACACGCATCTCCCCATCCCTGCCGCAGGCGCCGCAGCCCGTCCCGTAGCCCGAGCGGGAATCGCCCGGCGCCCTCTCTCCCCCTCTCTCCCTTTCCCTCGGCGCCGCCGTCATTCCTGGCCACCGAGGCCACGCTCTTCAATTTCTCCAGACCACCAAAAGCTCGGTAGGCCTTTACGATGTCCCATGGGGTCTTCAGGGGAAGCCTGACCGGCTTGTACAACCCCTCCCTCTTCCAGGCCTCCAGCTTCCTCTCTTGGACGGTCCTCCTCCTCCAGAAAGGCAGTATTTCCTTTTCCAGTTCCTCCCTGCAATCCCTCAAGGCGCGGATGAACTCCTTCTGGGTCGGCGGATTCATGGCGATGTAGAGGGGAAGCAGGGGAATGACGCTACAGCTGCCTTCGAAATTGTACCTCTCTATGGGGATGATGTCGGTCATGAGGCTGGCCCCTTTGCTCCCCACAAGACGGTCGTTCTCGCCGATGACCACGTCTATGGTGCGCAGGGTCTCGCGCAGCGCCAGGGCGGCGCGCATGCAGGGATTTCTCTCCCCTTCCTCCCCCGTCTCCCTCCACACCCTTGTATAGGCGCGTATGCGCGCCATATCTATATGCAGGGGACTGGCAAGGGCCTCCTCCTTGAGGCGTCCGATCCTTGCGGAAAGAGTGCCGGTTTCGCTCTTCAAGCCCACGGATTCCATGCGCCGGACCCCCTTTCATCCCCACCATGCGCCAGCAACAGCCTCATTTCCCCATGCCGTATTTCACCGAATATATTCGCCGAATGTATTCTGTATTATGATAAGATGAAACGAAGCTGTCAAGGCCCCGAGGAGGACTCGATGCCGGAAAGCGCGAGAGACGGAAGGGGAGAGAAGGAGGAGCGGATTTCCAACCGCAGGAGGAAACAGGCGGAGGTATCGCGCCGGAAAATCCTGGAAACCGCCGTTCGCCTCTTCGACGAACGGGGTTACGAAAAGGTCACCGTGGCGGACATCTGCCGGGAGGCCGGGCTTTCCGTAGGCGCCTTCTACCACCATTTCAGGTCCAAAGACCAGATTCTCCTGGAGAGGTATCTTCCCTTCGCCAGGCAGGTGGACTCCTTCTACCAGGCCATAAACCATAAGGCCAGGGCGGAGAGCCGCGGCGCCCTGGAGAGGTTGGCCCGTTACCTGGACCTGTTCTTCAAATATATCGAGGAGGCGGGGCCGGAAGCCCTGAAGACGGCCTTCGCCACCCAGATCGAACCCGGCTTCAAGTATTCGCTGGCCACCGCCGACATGTTCCGCCCTCACCAGGAACTGGAAAGGATCATCGCCGACGGCCAGGGCTCGGGCGAGATCAGGACGGACATGAGCCCGGAGGAACTGGCAAGGGTGCTCTACCGCTCCATGGTGGGAACCCTCTTCGCCTGGTGCCTCGTCGGAGGCTCCTTTTCCCTCCGGGAAGCGGGCCGGCGGTGTTTCAAGCTCGCCGTGGAGGGCATGGCCAAGAAGTGAGGCGCCTTGAGAGAAGACGAGCGCGAGCCGTCATCAAGGCCTTGTCCCCGCCTCCCGCCTCTGATCATCGTCGGGGATTCTCCCTTCCGCCCGTCAGCCCAGCCAAACGTAACTCTTCCGTCCTTACCGCCATGAACTCGCCTCCCGATGCGGACCGCGGGACGACTCAGGATAAGGCGGTAAAAAGGGCGGGGGACCGAGAACAGGATCGCCCACCCACGGCGCGCGGAGAACATGTGTTATGCTCTTTATCACGATGCATGAATCGAGAGCAGGCGATACGGCTTTCGTGGCCGGTCGGTGGCCCCTGGACCCTGATTTGCCCACCGTGGTCTTCATCCACGGCTCCGGGGGGTCAAGCGTCCTGTGGCACGCCCAGGTGGAAGCCCTGGCCGGGGATATGAACACCGTAGCCCTGGACCTTCCCGGCCACGGCGCGAGCGGCGGTCAGGGCACGGACAGCGTTACCGCTTATGCCGCTTCCGTCGAGAGCTTCATCCTCGACCTGGAGGTGCCCCGGCCCGTCCCCTGCGGGTTGAGCCTGGGGGGCGCTGTGGCCCTGCAACTCCTCCTGGAAGGCAAGGCGAACTACAAGGCCGGCATCCTGGTGAACACGGGCGCCAGGCTGCGGGTAATGCCCCTCATCTTCGAGGCCATCGAGCGGGATTACCTGTCCTATGTCGCCGGCTCCAGGTCCATGTCCATAAGCCCCAAGACCGACCCGAGGAGGATAGAGCCGCTCCTCGAGAGCATGGCCGAGTGCCCTCCCGAGGTCACCCTCGGGGACTTCCGGGCCTGCGACACCTTCGACGTCATGGAGCGCTTGGGGGAGATAAGCGTTCCGGTGCTCGTCCTCGCGGCCTCCGACGACCGTCTGACCCCCGTCAAATACGGCGAGTACCTTGCGGAGCACATCCCCAATACCCGCCTGGTGCACATCGAGGATGCCGGCCATCTCTCCCCGATGGAGCGACCGGCGGAGGGGAC
>MU158655.1:0-2000 GCA_015711895.1 Candidatus Solincola tengchongensis
CTTTCCGACGCGTGTCCGGATGGAGGACATAAAAGGGGTTTTCGCCTGACGGAGGGATTTCGTCATCGGGCGAAGCGGTGCCTAGAAGGCGGAGGGTGTGGAAGCCGCCCGACTGGTAGGGCGGGGACCCTCAAGGGGAGGCAGCCCCGCGAGAACTGATACAGAGCAGGGGCGAGGAGAGCGAGCCGGGAGGGTTTGATGGGAGAGATATGGCGGGGTCTGGTGGAGGCCGTGCGGCTCATCGCGCACCTCGATCCCTATGTGATGAGGATAACCCTCGTCACCCTCTACGTGTGCGCCCTGGCCACGGCGGCGGGCATGGTGCTGGGCATCCCCCTGGGTTCCGTACTGGCCCTCTACCGGTTCCGGGGGCGGAGCATCCTGGTGACCCTGGTGAACGCGGGCATGGGCCTTCCGCCGGTGGTGGTGGGCCTCTTCGTCTACCTTTTTCTCAAGCGGCGCGGGCCCCTGGGCTTCCTCAACTGGCTTTATACGCCCAAGGCCATAGTGCTCGCGGAAGTGGTGCTGGCCATGCCCCTCATCGCCGGGATAACCATGGCCGCGCTGCAGAACGCCGATCCCCGTGTCCGGCTCCAGGCCAGGTCCCTGGGAGCCGGTGAGGCGGGGGCCGCTCTGACGCTCTTGCGGGAGAACCGGCTTTCCCTCCTGGCCGCGGTGATCGCCGGTTTCGGCGGCGTCATCTCCGAGGTCGGAGCGGCTATGATGGTGGGCGGGAACCTGCTTCTGAACGGGGAACCATACACCCGCACCCTGACCACGGCCACCGTGCTGGAGGTGGGCCGCGGCGACAGTGTGCGGGCCATAGCCCTGGGGGTCATCCTCCTGGCGATAACCCTTCTCCTGGTGTGGTTCATGACCCTTCTCCAGCAGGGAACGGCGTTTTCCGGTCCGGCCCGCGTGGCTCGGAGGCTCATCCGCCGCTGGCGGCGGGAGGAGGCCGCATGAGCGTCCTTCTCTCCCTGCGCGGCATCGGGAAGGACTACCAGGGGCGTCGCGTCCTCCATGTGGAAGATTTTGGCATCGAACAGGGGATGATCACCGCCGTGGTGGGTCCCAACGGATCGGGGAAGAGCACCCTGCTGCGCATCGTGAACCTGCTGGAGAGGCCATCCCGAGGGGAGATTGTCTTCTGGGACGGGTCTCGCCTCTCGGCTCTGGGGCGCCGGGAGCGGATGGGGCTGGCGCGCCAGATGGCCATGCTTTTCCAGGACCCCATCCTCTTCCGCCGCAGTGTGGAGGACACCCTGGCCGACGGGCTCAAGGTGAGGAGGATGCCGCGCGGCGAGAGGAAAGGGAGGGTACGGGAGATGCTGCGCCGTCTGGACCTCGAGCACCTGGCCTCGCGCGAGGCGAGCACCCTTTCCGGCGGTGAGGCACAGAAAGTGGCCCTGGGCAGGGCCCTGGTCCTCAAGCCCCGCCTGTTGCTCATGGACGAGCCCCTCTCCAACCTGGACCTCCCCTCCCGCCGGGAGATGCTGCGCCTCATACCGGAACTGGTACGTGAGGCGGGGGTCACCGCCCTTTACGTCTCCCACGATTACCATGAGGTCCTGGAGATAGCCGATCGCCTGGCGGTGCTCATCGACGGGGTTCTCCACCAGGTGGGAAGGCCGGGCGAGGTCTTCGCGCGGCCGGTGTCCGAGGAGGTGGCTTCATTCCTGGGGGCGGAGAACCTCCTGGAGGGGGAGGTCGTCCGCCGGGACGGCGAGATGGTGGGCATAAAGGTGGGGGAGGGGGAGCTGGTCGCTCTGGGCGATCACCGGGTAGGTTCCCGGGTGAAGGTGCTCGTGCATCCCGAGGAGGTGGTCCTGCACGCTCCCGGCGGGGAGGCCGGTTCGGCGCGCAACCGCCTGGACGCCCGCGTGCTGGAGGTGAGGGAGATGGGCGCTCTGGTGAAGGTGCGCCTGGACTGCGGGTTCCCCCTTACCGCGCACGTCACCCGCGCTTCGCGGGAGGAGATGGGGATCGCCCCGGGAAGG
>MU158655.1:2010-2612 GCA_015711895.1 Candidatus Solincola tengchongensis
GGTGTTACCCGTGGCCTTGAAGGCCACCGCCCTGCACGTGATGCCCTTCAGCGGGGAACCCCGCTAGAGGACGGAGGCTGTAGATTACCGGAGGCCGGCTCCCAGGGGGGTGTGCTCGCCGGGGATGGTACAGGCCTGGGTCCGCAAGCCGTTCCTCCATCCGTCTTGGGTTGTCGAACGGAGCTGAGAGGAAAGGCGTTCGCCTTTCTCCGACCGTGAGCGGGCCTCCCCGATGCGGGAGGGAAAAAGACCGAGAGGTATGAGGGGTAAGGACGCGGTCTTCTCGTAAGAGGTTAGGGTTTCATGGGGTCTTTCTCACCGGCCGGCGAGAGATACCACGTCTCTTATTCCGATGCGCGTGCCGAATCGTTCTTCCCCGGCGAGGGATGGAGCCTTAAGCCGTGTGTTCCCGCGAGCACGCGCGGGGCGTCCCGCCAGGGAATGCGTGGTAACCAAGGGATGCTGTATCGTTTCAGTAGGCGCTTTCCGGGTTGAAAAAGGTCGAGAGACCACCCTATCATCCTGACAAAACAAGCTAAGTCGACAGGAAGAAAGGGGTGATCTCTCTTGCTGAACGAAATCATACTACGTCTTGTAGAGGA
>MU158655.1:2622-12647 GCA_015711895.1 Candidatus Solincola tengchongensis
CTGGCTTAAAAAGCGCATGCCCCTTCTTGAGACAAGGAGCGGAGACCCCTGGGTCAAGGACGTCCTTAAAGCTCTTGCGGGATACGAGAGGATAGCTTGTTGAGGTTTTGTCGGGATGGGGTGCCTACTTTTTCTGGACAGCAACTAACCAAGGGCGGGTTTTGACGGGGGACCCCGGAAAGCCGATACTGGATAGGTGATGTGCGCGAGATCCGGGATATGGAGGAGGAGCTTGAACGGAAGGTGGTACGGGATATGCCCGTAGGTGCCCGCACCAAGCGCCTGACGGCCTTGCTCCTGGCGGCCGCGCTGGCCGCCGCTTCCCTCGCCCCGGGTGGGTGCGGGAGGGACGGCGGGCGTCCGCTGGTCATGGCGGCGACCTCCGACCTCCGGGAGTTCGGCATCCTGGAGGAGTGGGTGGAGGGGTTCCGGGACCGCGCTGGACGCCGGGTGGAGCTGGTTACGGTGCCGGACGCCGACGGCCTGGAGATGGCCGTGCACGGGGAATGCGACCTCCTGCTCCTGCACGTCCCGGAAGAGGAAGAACGCCTGGAGAGGAACGGCTACCTGGAGTTCCGGCTGGAGGTTATGCGCGATTCTTATCTCCTGGTGGGACCGCCGGACGATCCGGCGAGGGTGAGGGAGGCGAAGGACGCGCAGGAGGCCCTGCGGAGGATAGCCGCCTCCGGAAGGTTTTTCCTGGCGCGGGCGGACAGGTCCGGTACCGCGGCCGGGGTGGCCTTCCTGCTGGGTACCGTGGGTGGGCGCGAGGCGCCGGCCTGGGTAAGAGAGGTGGAAGGGAGCATGGAGGATGTGCTGGCCAGGGCCTCCCGGGAGTCCGCCTACACCCTGGCGGACAGCAGCACCTTCTTGAGGCTGGCTCCCGAG
Organism: Candidatus Solincola tengchongensis; assembly: GCA_015711895.1. Lineage (GTDB taxonomy): Bacteria > Actinomycetota > Geothermincolia > Geothermincolales > RBG-13-55-18 > Solincola_A > Solincola_A tengchongensis. Next base: position 3,511 of record MU158655.1, read on the forward strand.
TTGGAACTGGAGGCGCTCTTCGGGGCCAACGGAGAGATCCCCAACCATTACCATGTCATGGCCGTCGGCAGCCTGGTCTATCCCGACACCGACGTCGAGGGCGCACGCCGCTTTGCCGATTACCTGCTCTCGGAAGACGGCAGGAAGATGATGGAAAAAGGTGACTGGAGGCCGCCCGAATGAAGCCGGCACCGAAGGGCCGCCGTTGGGGGAGTCCCTCTTCGGGGTCCGGGAAATTGGCGGCGCGATGTGGTCACACGCTCCGAGGCCATGACTGACTCGCTGTGCGGCGAGACGCGGCTTGGACCTCGGAGCGGATGGCTGGAAGGCGGGCCCTCACGGAAGTACGGCCGCAGTGCGAGGGCGCGGTTCGCTGGCGTGTACTCCCGGGGAACCCGTGGGTCGGCGGGGACCGGAGGTGATGCATCTTGAGCCGGTACTCACGCGGTCAGCGCAGCGGATGCCGGGAGGGCGAGCCTTTGAGAAGATGAGGGTGAGGAGGAGATCGAAGATGTTGAGCGTGGAGGAGGCCAGGCGCAGGGTCCTGGAGGCCGTCAGTCCCCTGGAGGTGGTAGAGGTTCCTCTTCTGGAGGCGCTGGGGATGACCCTGGCCGAGGACGCCGTGGCCGGGAACGACATACCCCCTTTCGACAACTCGGCCATGGACGGTTACGCGGTGCGGGCCGAGGACGTCTCCGGCGCCGCGGATGAGAACCCGGTGGAGCTCGAGGTCCTCGGGGACCTGCCGGCGGGATACACGGCGGAGGCTACGGTGGGTCCGGGACAGGCCCTGCGCATCATGACCGGCGCACCCCTCCCCGCGGGGGCGGATGCCGTGGTCCCTGTGGAGCGGACCCGGGCCGTCGAAGGGCGCGTTCTCGTACTGGAAGGAGTTTCCAGAGGGGACAACGTCCGCCGAGCCGGGGAGGACGTGAGGGCGGGGGAAAGGGTCATCGCCTCCGGGACCCTCGTGGGGCCCGCCGAGCTGGGGATGCTGGCCTCCCTCGGTCATGCCCGAGCGCGCTGTTTCCGGCGCGCTGTCGTGGGCATCATCTCCACCGGAGACGAGCTGGTGGAGGTGGGGGAGGAGCTCTCCCCGGGAAAGATACGCGACTCCAACAGCTACACGGTCTACGGCATGGTGCTCGAGGCAGGGGGGATACCCCTGCGCCTGGGCATCGTGCGCGACGACGCCGCTCTCCTGGAGAGGACCATCCTCGAGAACTTGGACCGCGTAGACCTCTTCGTGACCAGCGGAGGGGTCTCCGTGGGCGACTACGACATGGTAAAGGACGTCCTGGGGAAACTGGGGGAGATGAACTTCTGGAAGGTGGCCATGCGCCCGGGAAAGCCCCAGGCCTTCGGGCATATCGGGGGAAAACCCCTCTTCGGCCTCCCCGGGAACCCGGTATCGGTGATGGTCTCCTTCGAGCAGTTCGTCCGCCCCGCCCTGCTCAAGATGATGGGGCGCTCCTCGCTCTTCCGCCCCCAGGTGACCGCCGTCCTGGACGCCCCCATCGGACGGCGCACGGGGAGGACGGAATTCATCCGGGTGATCGCCGAGTGGAGGGAAGGGCGATACCACGTGCGGCCCACCGGTCCCCAGGGCAGCGGCATACTCAAGTCCATGGTCCTGGGCAACGCCCTGGCCGTGCTCCCGGAGGAGGTGGGCCGTCTGGAGCCCGGCGCCGAGGTCACCGTGCAGCTCCTGCGTCCGTGAAACCGACTTCTCAGGCGCCCTCCCAGGCCCGGAAGGCCAGGCAGGCGTTGTGGCCGCCGAAGCCGAAGGAATTGCTTAAAGCCGCCCGCACCTTTGCCTCCCGGCTCTTGCCGGGGACGTAATCCAGGTCGCACTCCGGGTCCGGGTGCTCCAGGTTGATGGTGGGGGGCAGCACTCCTTCGTGAAGGGCCATGGCCGTGGCGATGGCCTCCACTCCCCCCGCCGCGCCCAGCAGGTGGCCGGTCATAGACTTGGTAGAGGAGACCGGGATGCGGTAGGCGAGCTCCCCGAAGACCTTCTTCACGGCCAGGGTCTCGGCGCGGTCGTTGTAAGGGGTGGAGGTCCCGTGGGCGTTGATGTAGCCGACCTCCTCGGGGCGCATCCCCGCCGAGCGCAGGGCCTCCTCCATGCACAGGGCCGCCCCCCGCGATTCCGGGTCCGGCGCGGTCATGTGGTAAGCGTCGCAACTCATGCCGAAACCGGCCAGCTCCGCGTAGATGCGGGCCCCTCTCCGCAGGGCTCCCTCCAGGCTCTCCAGGACCAGCAGACCCGCTCCCTCGGCGATGACGAAGCCGTCCCTCTCGGCGTCGAAGGGCCTGCTGGCCCCTTCCGGGTCGTGGTTGCGGGTGGAGAGGGCGCGCATGGAGCAGAAGCCGGCCACGGAGAGAGGCGTCACACTGGCCTCAGCCCCACCGGCCAGGCACAGGTCGGCGAGGCCCCACGCCACGAGCTGGAAACCCGTGCCAAGGGCGTGGGCGCCGGCGGCGCAGGCGGTCACCGTGCACAGATTGGGACCCCGGAAGCCGTGGACCATGCCCAGCACCCCGGCGGCCATGTTGGGTATGATCATGGGGATGGTGAAGGGGCTGACGCGGGAATGGCCCCTTTCCAGCATCACCCGGTGCTGGCCCTCCAGGGTGGACATCCCACCGATGCCCGAGCCCACCACCACGGCTGCCCGGCCCTCCTCCACGCCCGCTGCCTCCAGCTCCTCCCCCTCCGGAAGGCCGGCGTCGTCGAGGGCCAGACGGGCGGCGGCCACCGCGAACTGGCAGAAACGATCCAGGCGCTGGGCGGTCTTGGCATCCATGAAGGCCAGGGGGTCGAAGTCCGAGACCTCTCCCGCTATGCGGCTGGGAAGCCCCTCGGGGTCGAAGGAGGAGATGGGGGCTATACCCGAACGCCCCTCCTTGATGGCATTCCAGAAATTGGTAATTCCCGTTCCCAGCGAGGTCACGGGGCCCATCCCCGTGATGACCACCCGGCGCCTCACCTCGCCTCACCTTCCCGCTCCGGGACGCGATCGAGGACCAGCTTGACCACATCGCCCACGGTGACGATGTCCGCCGCATCGCCCTCGAGGATGTCTATCCCGTACTCGTCCTCCAGGGTCATGGAGAGGTCCACGAGGTCCAGGGAGTCCACCTCCAGGTCCTCGTTGAGGCGCGACTCGCGGGTTATCCCCTCCGCGCCCTTTCCCAGCCTCTCGGCGAGGATCTCCCGTACCTTCTCGAACACCGCTTGCTCGTCCAACGCTTCCTCCTTTCCTCCTCGCTCCGCTCGACAATCACCCACGTTCCCCGGGTCCCGGCCGTCTCCTCCTCCCCGGATTCTTTGTTGCCGGTCCTGGGCCGCGCGGGGAACCGCTGTTGGGCATCGCGGACTCTCCGACCCGTCCCTGCGGATCAGGAACAGCGGAGACGGCACCTCCGGATGGGGGGTGAGATTCCCCTACCTGCCGGGCTTCCCGCGCTCTCCCGATGCCGGAAGCCGCAGACCCGTGTTCCACGGCATGAACTCTCCGAAACCCGGGACGGGAGCGACGGAATGCCACACCTTTTCCGGGCGGCGGTGCTTTCGGAGGTCTTGGTCCCATGCCTAGGTATATGTTCCTCCTACCCTTGCTCCCATTCGGCGGATTCCCGCACCCGGCTGTCCTCTCGCCGCATGAACCTCCGTTCGCTTCCCTCCAGAAAAGCCAGGAGATCTCCGATGACCCGCCGCTGCTCATGCCGCGGCACCACCATGTCCACGAGACCTCGCTCCAGGAGCCTCTCCGCACGCGCGAATTCTTCCGGAAAACGTATGCCCGCCGCCTGTTCCGCCACCCGCGGCCCGCTGAAACAGACGAGCGCCCCCGGTTCGGCGAGGATGAAATCCGCGGCGTAGGCGAAGCTGGCGGCGACCCCGCCCGAGGTTGGGTCGCACAACAGGGCGATCACCGGGATACCCGCTTCGTGGAGCTCGTTCATGGTCACCATGGTCTTGGCCATCTGCAGGAGGGCCACCGCGCCTTCCTGCACGCGCGCCCCGCCCGATGCGGTGACCAGAAGGAGCGGGATCCCTTCCGAGAGGGAGAGCTCGCCGGCGCGGCAGATGAGCTCCCCGGCCACCGCCCCCAGCGTGCCGCCGGCCTGGAAGAAGTCCATGAGCGCCGCCGCGCACCGGCCGCCGTCGATGCTCCCCGTGCCGTAGATCACCGGCTCCTCCGGGGCGGGGTCCTCACCGGAGCGGACCCGGAAGCCGAGGGGGTCGGTGGAGCGCAGGCGGTGGCGGCGTGGCCGGAAGGTCCCCGGGTCGAAGAGCCAGGAGGCCCGCTCCAAGGGTGCCAGGCGGCGGTGATGCCCGCAGGAGGGACAGACCCCCAGGTTTGCGGCCAGGGCCTCGGCCTCGACCCGCACACCGCACCCCGTGCATTTCTTCCATATATTGGAAGCTGTTTCCCTCCGCCTCAAGATCTCCGCGTCGGCGCTCAACAGGTCATCCCCCCGTCCACGCAGATCACCTGGCCGGTCACATACGAGGCGGCATCGGAGGCCAGGAAGGCCACCACCTCCGCCACCTCCTCGGGCGAGCCCGGCCTCCCCAGGGCTATGCGCGAGGCGATGAGGTCCAGCGCCTCTCGGGAAAGGCCTTCCACCATCTCCGTGGCGATGAGGCCGGGGGCCACGGCGTTCACGGTTATGTTGCGCCGCGCCACCTCCCGGGCCAGGCTGCGCGTGAGCCCCAGAAGGCCGGCCTTGGAGGCGCAGTAGTTGGCCTGGCCGGGGTTCCCGAGCAGCCCGGCCACCGAGGCCACGTTCACTATCCGTCCCCAGCGGCGGCGGAGCATTCCCCGCAGGGCGGCGCGGGAGCAGTGAAAGGCGCCCTTGAGGTTGGTGTCCAGGACCCGGTCCCAGTCCTCGTCGTCCAGGCGCAGGGCCAGGCCGTCGCGGCGGATGCCCGCGTTGTTCACCAGGATGTCCACCCCTCCCCATTTCTCCTCCAGGCTCTCCATCATGCGCCGGACCTCCTCCGGTCGGGACACGTCGGCCTGCAGGGCGAGAGCTTCCACTCCCGCGGCGGAGAGCTTCTCCAGGCATTCCGCGGCCGCCTCGTGGTTTGAATGGTAATTGATGGCAACCCGCGGACAGCGCTCCGCCAGCTTCAAGGTGATGGCCCGCCCGATGCCGCGTGAGCCTCCGGTCACCAGTACCGCCCTTCCCTCGGCGTTCATGTCCCTCCCTCCTTTCTGCCGCCTTCTTCCGTCCACCTGATGAGGGCCCCGCCCCAGGTCAGGCCCGCCCCGAAAGCCGCCAGCAACACCAGATCGCCCCTGGAGATCCTTCCCAGGCGGGCGGCTTCTTCCAGGGCCAGGGGGATGGAGGCGGCCGAGGTGTTGGCGCAGCGTTCCATGTGGAGATGAAAACGTTCCAAGGGCACCCCCAGCCTGCGCGCCGCGGCCTCGACGATGCGCAGGTTGGCCTGGTGGGGTATTATGAGGTCCACCGCGGAAAGGTCGACGCCGGCGCGGCGGCACAGCGATCTGGCAACGTCTTCCAGTTTTCGTACCGCGAACCTGAACACCTCGCCGCCGTCCATGCGCAGGAAGGGATCCACTTCCCCGGAGCGGGAGAGGAAGGGCAGGAGCTCCCGCAGGGCCTCGTCGCTCCCGTCCAGATTGCCGCATAGGGAGGCCATCATACGCGAACCCCCTCCTTCGGCGCGGATGAGACGATCCCCTCTCCCGTCGGAACCCAGGCACAGGGAGACGATCCCCTCCCCGCAAGGGCAGGGCTCCAGTATCGCCGCCCCCGCCCCGTCGCCGAAGAGGACGCAGGTGGAACGGTCCTTCCAGTCCAGGATGCGGGAGAGGGTCTCCGTCCCCACCACCAGCGCCCTCGCCGCCTCGCCCGATACCAGGAAGCGGGAGGCCACGGCCATGGCATAGAGGAAACCGCTGCAGGCGGCGTTTAGGTCGAAGGCCGGGCCTCGCGCCCCCAATTCTCTCTGGAGGCTGCAGGCCAGGGAGGGGACCATGCGGTCGGGGGTGGTGGTGGCGACGACCACGAGGTCGATGTCCCCGCCCTCCCGCCCCGCTCGCCGCAGGGCGCGGCGGGAGGCCTCCAGGGAGAGGGTGAGGTTGTCCTCCCCGGGTCCGGCGATCCTCCTTTCGGCTATCCCCGTGCGGGAGAATATCCATTCGTGGCTGGTCTCCAGGAAAACCTCCAGGTCCCGGTTGTGCAGCACGTGTTCCGGAAGGCAGGAACCGCAGGCGGGCACGGTCACTCCTTTCAACATGGGATCTCCTTCTTCACGCGGAGGACGGCCTGACCATCGCTCACCAAAGCGCCGTCGGGGAGCAGGACCTCCTCCACCACCAGGTCGAAGGAAGCGTGGACCTCGTTGAGGTGCTTGAGGGCCTCGACGTAGAAGAGGACCTCTCCCCTCTTCCTGTGCTCCCCTGGCGCGCAGCAGGGCCCTCTCTCCCCCGGGTAAGAAAGGTGGAGGATTCCCGCTAGAGGGGAGGTGATGAGCTCTCCCGGTCCTTCTCTGGTTGCCGGTTCCGCTTCCGTGGGAAGCGCGAGGCGCAGGTATATCCTCCATTCCCCGTCCTCGACCTCCAGTTCCCGGATTCCCTCCCGGCGCATGAACTCCCCTATTCCCCGCAGGTGATCCAAGATTCTCCTCCGGTCACTTCCGCTAATGTCTGGATGTGATAATCTCCGCTCTGAAAAGGGTCCGAAACGAACAGAAGATTTAAATGGTAGATATTGGTAACATATCCTTCGGCCTCCGTCTCCTCGAGGGCACGGCGCAAGCGGGCAATGGCGGAAGGCCGGTCCGGGGCCCAGGCGCATATCTTGGCCAGCAGAGGGTCGTAGCGCGCGAGCGCCTGGGGGGTGTGTGGGGCGCTGTCCACCCTTATACCTGGACCTCCCGGAAGTGTGAGGCGGGGCTTTGCTTCCCGGGCAAGGCCGTAGACCCGCGCCTCCACGGCGTGGCCGCGGGAGGGAAGGGTTTCCGCCAAGGACTCGCCCGCCGCCAGGCGGATCTGTTCCCTCACCAGGTCCATCCCGGTGACCATCTCCGTCACCGTGTGCTCGACCTGTAAGCGCGGGTTGGCCTCCAGGAAAAAATAACCATCTTCGGAAATTAGGAACTCCACGGTGGCCACACCCACAAGTCCGGCGGCCTCCGCCAGCTTCCCGGCGTCTCGAGCCATGCTCTCCACTCTGGACGAGGGACAACACGCGGCCGGGGTCTCCTCCACCCACTTCTGGTTCCGGTACTGCAGGGAGCAGTCGCGGGCCGGAAAGACCGCGATCCCTCCCCGGCAGTCCCTCATCACCTGGACCTCGAGGTGCCTGGCCTCCGGGAGAAAGCGCTCCACGTAGAGCCCGGCGCCCCGATTACGGGCGGGGGTCTCCGCCATCGCCTCCCGGAACAGTCGCGGGAGATCGGCCGGATCGCGCACGAGACGGATGCCCCTCCCGCCGCCCCCCTGCACGGGCTTGATGACCACCGGGCACTCGAAGCTCCGGGCGGCCAGGCGTGCCTCGTCCTCCGCGGCCAGCCTTCCAAGGAGGAGGGTGGGTATGCCCAGCTCGCCGGCCAGGCGGCAGGCGGCTTCTTTGTCTCCCAGAAGGCGGAGGGTCTCCGGTGAGGGGCCTATGAATGTTATGCCCATTTCCCGGCAACTTCTGGAAAATAGAGGTTCCTCGGAGAGGAAGCCGTATCCCGGGTGCACAGCTTCCGCGCCGCAGGCCACGGCGGCGGTGAGCAGGCGGTGAGCGTCCATGTAGCTCCTCTCCGGGTCGCCGGGCCCCACGCAGATCACCCGCTCGGCCAGAGGAGGCGGAGCGGCCAGGTCGAGGGAGGAGAGGGCTACCACGCCGCGGATGCCCATCTCCCGCAGGGTGCGGAGCACCCTCAGGGCGACCTCCCCTCGGTTGGCCACCAGCACTCTCCTGAACATGGCTTCACCTCCGGCATCAAAACCTCAAGCGCTTCGTACCAGCTCCGAGGCATGATATACGGTGAGGTGGGGGTAGTCCCTGCGGGCCATGGCGTTGAGTGCCCTTCCGGGTCCCACCTCCACCTGCCCCTCCTCGGCCAGGGGGACCAGGGCGCGCTGCACGTCCCGCCAACGGACCGGGGAGCAGATCCCCTCCACGAGGGCGCGGGCGACCGATGGTCCGTCATCGAGGGCGGTGCCCGTGAGACCCGAGTAAAAGGGCACGGCGGGGTCCCGCAGGGTCATGTCCTCCAGGGCTTCCCCCACCACCTCGGCGGCCTCTCGGAAGGCTGGTGTGTGGAAGGCGCCGCCCACCTTGAGCCGCACCGCGCGCCCTCCCCTTTTTACGGTCGAGGCTTCCACTCTCTCCAGGGAGGCGGCGTCGCCGGCCACCACGTACTGTCTCTCGCTGTTGAGGTTGGCGAGGTGGAGGAACCCGCCTCCGCGCGCTTCCACCACCAGCTCGCGCACCGTTCCCTCGTCCAGGCCCGTCACCGCGAGCATGGAACCGGGCCTGGAGAGTGCGCACTCCAGCATGGCCTTTCCCCGCACCCAGACCAGGCGCAGGGTGTCCTCCACGCCCAGGCATCCCGCGGCGCAGGCGGCGCAGTATTCACCGAGGCTGTGTCCAGCCGTGGCCCGCTGACGGTGGCCCTCCTTCTCCAGGAGGATGAGCCAGGCCAGCGAGACGGCCGCCACGCAGAGCTGGCAGAGGTCCGTGCGCGCCAGCAGGGAAGGTTCGCCGCTCCGGCAGAGGGAAGCGACGTCCGTGCCGGATATCCGGGAGGCCAACTCGAAGACGCGCGCCGCATCGCGGTCCTCCACGAGCCTCCCGGAGGCCATGCCCGGGTACTGGCTTCCCTGTCCCGGAAAGACATATACGGGCCTCATTCCCGGACCACCTCCCAGAGGATGAGGGGTTCTCCCACCCCCACCGGTTCACCATCTCGCGCCAGGCGCATCGCCGCCCTTCCCCTGCAGGGAGCGCGCAGCGCCTCATCACCGGCAAGGGCGATGACCCGCCCCAGAACGGTGCCCGCCTCGGCCGGCTCCCCCACCTCTTCCCGGGAGGCTTCGGACCATATGCCCACCTCCGGGGAGCGGAGCAACAGACAGAGGGTCTTCGGCGGACGGTCTTCT
>MU158656.1:0-3994 GCA_015711895.1 Candidatus Solincola tengchongensis
AGGAGGAGAGGATAGTGGCAAAGCTGGACATCAACGAGCTGCTGGAGGAAGTCCTGGTGAGAGGCGCCTCCGACCTGCACATCACGGTGGGGGCGCCGCCGGTGATGCGCATCAACGGGGTCCTGGTCCGCCTGGAAGAATATCCCAGGCTGACCTCCAATGACACCCGGGACATGGTCTACAGCATCCTCACCGCCCGGCAACGGGAGCAGCTGGAGAGCAACCTGGAGTTCGACCTCTCCTACTCCGTGCCGGGGAGCGCCCGTTTCAGGGTCAACGCCTATTTCCAGAGGAACAGCATCGGGGCCGCCTTCCGCATCATCCCCTACCGCATCAAGACCATCGAGGAGCTGAACCTGCCCCCGGTGCTCTACGACTTCTGCATGCTGCCCCGCGGCTTCGTCCTGGTCACCGGGCCCACGGGGCAGGGGAAGTCCACCACCTTGGCGTCCATGATCAACGTCATCAACGAGAACCGCAACTTGCACATCATCACCGTGGAGGACCCCATCGAGTTCCTCCACGTGCACAAGAAGTGCATCGTCAATCAGAGGGAGGTGGGAGGGGACACGCATTCCTTCTCCAACGCCCTCAAGTACGTGCTGCGACAGGACCCGGACGTCATCCTGGTGGGCGAGATGAGGGACCTGGAGACCATCTCCACGGCCCTCACCGCCGCGGAGACGGGACACCTGGTCTTCGCCACCCTCCACACCCAGGACGCGCCGCAGACCATCGACCGCATCATCGACGTCTTCCCTACCTATCAGCAACAGCAGGTGCGCATGCAGCTGGCCTCCACCATCCAGGCCATCGTCACCCAGCAGCTGCTGCCCACAAAAGACGGCCAGTCCAGGGTCCCCGCCGTGGAGGTCATGGTGGCCACCTCGGCCATCCGCAACCTCATCCGGGAGGCCAAGGTGCACCAGATATACTCCGCCATGCAGGCCGGCGGCCAGTACAAGATGCAGACCATGGACCAGTCCATCGCCGCCCTCTACAAGCGGGGCATAATCTCCTACGAGGTGGCCATGTCCCGCTGCAACAACCGCGATGAGATGGAGAGGCTTATAGGGTAGACGGCAATGGAGACGGTCCTCAGCATAGAGGATCTGCACAAGAGCTATCCGTCTCGGTGGGGCCGGCCTCCTCTTGTGGCTCTAAGGGGCCTCGACCTGGAGGTCCCCCGGGGCAGCGTGGTGGGGTTGCTGGGGCCCAACGGGGCAGGGAAGACCACCACCCTTAAAGCGGTGATGGGGCTGGTGAGGCCGGATTCAGGGCGGATCCGCCTCCTTGGCCTCGAGGTCTCGGACCCCAGGGCGCGGGCGCGGGTGGGCTTTCTCCCCGAACAGCCTTACTACGAGCTTTACATGACCCCGCGGAAGCTTCTCCACTATTACGGGAGGCTCTCGGGCATGTCCAGGGAGAGCATAGCGGCCCGCACCGCTCACCTCCTCAGCCTTGTGGGCCTGGAAGAGGCGGCGGACCTTCCCGTGGAGAAGTTCTCCAAGGGGATGCTGCAGCGCGTCGGGCTGGCCCAAGCCCTGTTGAACGAGCCGGAGCTCCTCATCCTGGATGAGCCCTCCACGGGCCTTGATCCCCTGGGAAAGATAGAGGTGCGAAACCTCCTGGAAAGCTTCCGCCGCTCGGGGGTCACCGTGCTCTTGAGCTCGCACCAGTTATCGGAAATCGAGGAGATCTGCGATCGGGTGGCCATCATCTCCGAGGGTCGCAACGTGGCATCCGGGGCCCTGGAGGAACTCCTGCGTTCCCGCGACGAGTTCCTGGTCTCCCTCGCTTCCCCTCCCCGGGAAGGCACGGAACCGCGACTTCCTCCTGCGGCGGCCTGGACCGGGGATCGCGGCGGCGTTGTGGTGCCGCGGCAGTCGCTGGAGGCCGTCCTCCGCGCGCTCCTGGATGCCGGGCTTGCGGTGGAGAGGGTGGGGCCAAGGCGCATGAGCCTGGAAGAGTTCTTCCTGGAGCGGGTGGGCCGGGAAGGAGGCGGGTGAGATGAGCAAGAAGTTCACCGACCTCCTCACCGTGGCCTGGGGGGTGGTGCAGGACGCCGTACATCGCAAGGTCTTTTACGCCGTCCTAGCCTTCACCGTCATCCTCATCTTCCTGGTCCCCATGCTCCCCTCTGCGGAGGTCGGGGTCCAGTTGGACCTGGCCAGGGAAGCGTCCCTGGGATTGGTGAGCATCATGGCTTTCATTCTGGCGACGGTCATGGGCTCCACCATCCTTTCGGGGGAGATGAGAAAGAGGACAATCTACAACACGTTGTCGCGCCCGGTGAGCAGAAAGGGCTATTTTATCGGAAAATATCTGGGGATATTGGCCGTCCTGGCCGTAAGTCTCATCGTCGCCTATCTGGTGATCCTGGCACTGGTGGGCGTGAAGTTCGGGGTGTTCAGCCCGGGGCTGGTCAAGGCGGTGTTTGCCATCTTCCTCGAGGCGGCGGTGCTGGCCGCGGTAGCCATGCTGGCTTCCGTTCACCTGAGCCCCGTGGTCTGCATATTGATCACCGGCCTCTTCTACGTCGTATGTCATGTGAAGGGCGATTTTCTCTACCGCACCATGACCGACTCCGGACATCCTGCGGTGCTGAGGGGCATGGCGGGACTGGCCTATTACCTTCTGCCCAATCTGGAGAGGTTGAACATAAACGAGACCGTGGCCCACGGGGAGAGGGTCTTCCGCGTGGGTGCCGTGGAGTTCCTCCTCCTGCTGGGCCTGGCAGCGACCTTCGTGGTCATCTTCCTGGTCCTGGGCGCCTTCATTCTGGAAAGGAAGGACCTGTGACCTACGCGTCGCTGTCGGGCAGGGCCATAGGAGGAACACCGGCATCGGAAAGGGGCGCGAGAAGCGGAGGGCCGAGCCCCACCGGCGGGTCCGGCCAGCGGTGCCGCCGTGAAGGAGGGATTCCCAGACTCCCGGCGGTGCCTCAAGGAATGGGATGGGGACTCGGCGGAAGCGCGAGGTGGAGGGGGGTGTCCTGCGGTGAAGCGAGGTGAGAGGGCACAGACCCCGGTATCCGTCTATGGATTCGCTTCCCCGAAGGGCGGCGAACACGGAAGCCCCGCCGTGCTCTGATTGCAGGGAAACGGAAGATGAAAAGCGCACCAAAGAACGGCGTTTGGAAACGGGTCTTGGTCCCGGCGGTCATCCTTCTGTGCCTGGCCGCCTTCTTCCAGATAAGCCTGGACCGCACTCCCGCCGGTTCCGGGGAGAGGGCGGGAAACTTCCCCTCCGCGGCCAGCCTGGCCCGCTTCATGGGAGGCATCCGGCAATATCTCGCCTACACCTTCTTCATCAAGACGGATAGGCTTTACCACGAGTACGGCAGCGATCCGGAACTGGTACCCTACTATCTCTTGGCCATTTATCTCGACCCGCATTATGTGGATGCCTACTATGTGGTCTGCGGGCTGATATACGAGGCGGGCAGGACGCGAGAGGCACTGGAGCTCAACGAACGAGGAATAGAGGCCAACCCCGATTCCGCCGATCTCTACACGAGCCTGGCGGATATCCATCTGCGGGAAGGGAGGATCGACGAAGCCGCAGAGGCGTTCGAGATGGCAGTGGAATTAAAACCACGCATAGTGCCACACTATACACTTATCAAGGATCTAGCGGTGATCTACGGAGCCTCCGGAAGGTCAGGCGAGGCTCTCCGCGTATATCTCGAAGCAGTCCTTTACAACCGGCTGAGATTGGTCACGCAAAGGGATTCAGTTGACCAGAGCCTACTCGTCAAATTAATCAATGATGATTGCGGCGAAGCCTTGCCCCGAGGAAAGAGGACAACCGAGGGAGGGGATGGGGCTAAAGGGAATTAAGGTTTGTTGCCATAAATACGATATAAGATTAGAAAAACGATTGTTGTAAGAGTTGTAAATTGTTAAGGATTGTAATCTATTGACAATATTGTTATAAATTCTATATGTTTTAATATGGAGTAAGAGGGGCGCGGAAAAGGAGAGGGGTTGTG
>MU158656.1:4004-10039 GCA_015711895.1 Candidatus Solincola tengchongensis
CACACCTATTCTTACCGGGTCAGAGATCGCCAAGGCAAGATAATCACCGGCAAGCTAGAGGCAGATAATGAGGCTGCGGTATCCCAACGCCTCAGGGAAATGGGATACTTCGTCATAGGTGTTGAAGAGGAAAGAATTCCCATCACCAAGCGGGAGATCCGTCTATTCAAACCCAAGGTCAAGTCGAAGGACATAACCGTCTTCACCAGGCAGTTCGCCACCATGATCAACGCCGGCCTCCCGCTGGTCAAGTGTCTCAGTATCCTTTCGGAGCAAACCGAGAGCCCGGTGCTCACCGAGGTCATCACCGACGTGCAGCACGAGGTGGAGATGGGGCGATCCCTCTCCGACGCCCTCTCCAAGCACCCCCACATCTTCAAGGACCTGTACACGAGCATGGTGAAGGCCGGGGAGATCGGCGGTGTGCTGGACGATGTGCTGCTGCGTATCGCAACCACCTTGGAGGGGGAGGACGAAATCCGCCGGCGGATAAAATCGGCCATGACCTACCCGGCGGCCATGTTCGCCATATCCATCCTCCTCCTCTTCGTCATGCTCATCTTCGTGGTCCCAATCTTTGAGAAGATGTTCCGGGACATGGGGGCTCAATTGCCTTTCCTCACCAGGATCATCGTGGGCATAAGCCATTTCCTGGCCAGTTGGAAGGGCGCGATACTGCTGGTACTGGTCATCGTGGGCGTCGTCTTCCTGCGTCGCTGGCTGAGGACGCCCGCTGGGCGTAAAAAGCTCGACTCTCTGAAGTTGCGCCTGCCTGTCTTCGGCCCGCTTTTCCATAAGATGGCACTTTCGCGTTTCTCGCGCACCTTGGGAACTCTGGTGGCCAGTGGCGTACCTATACTGCAGGCGTTGGAGATCACCTCTAATACGGTGGGCAACGTACTGGTGGCCGAAGCCGTGGACAACGTCCGTACGGGGGTTAAGGAAGGAGAATCCATCGCCAGGCCCCTGGGTCAGAGCCCGCTCTTCCCCCCCATGGTCACGCAGATGCTGGCTATTGGGGAGGAGACCGGCGCCCTGGATACCATGCTCAACAAGGTGTCGGATTTCTACGACTCCGAGGTGGCGGCGACCGTCGAGGCACTCACCTCCCTACTGGAGCCCATGTTGATAGTCTTTCTGGGCGTGGTGGTGGGAACCATCGTGGTGTCTCTGTACATGCCCATATTCTCCCTCATATCCCAGTTCTCCAAGGGCTGATCCGTAAAAGGGAAGAGCTTGGGGGTAAATCGTTTGGGCGGCGGAATGCTCTTGTTGTGTGTGTTGAATTCTTTAACTATTGACAATTAAAAACAAAAAATCATAAGATTTTAGTCAAATGTGAAAATTATAAAAAAGTGCTAAAGTTTGTTGCGGTTGTGGGCGAATTAATGTAATGCCGCTTATTGTTGAACAATGCAGCTGCGGGCTTTCCCGGTTGAGGGGAAAGGATTGTGTACCGGTCGCGTGGAAGTGTATAGTTTGGAGGATAAGTGGCTGGGGAAAGCGGCAACAAGCTCTTGACGGTCAACGAGGTGGCCAACATCCTCAGGGTTTCCAACATGACCGTGTACCGTCTGGTGAAGAGCGGCCAGATACCCGCCATACGCGTGGGCAAGAATTATCGTATAAAGGAAAGTGACGTCAACGAGTACCTCTCCAGGGGCACCCAGAGGGTGGAGAAGGGATAGGATCGGGGGGTTGACATGAGCCCCAGGAAGAGCAAGGTCTATGTCGGCCTGGACATCAGCTCCAATTCCGTGAAGGTGGCCGAGGTGACCGCTGGGAAGGAAGCGCCGGTTCTTACCAACCTAGGAACGGTTCCCATACCTGAAGGGGTGGTCCGGGACGGCGAGGTGGAGGACGGGGTCACGCTGGCCGAAGCGCTCAAGGAACTCTGGTCCATAACCGGCATCAAGGAAAAATCGGTCATCCTCGGGATTGCCAACCAGAAGGTCATAGTGCGGCCCATAGAGCTGCCCTATATGGAGAAGGAGGAACTGGACAGCGCTTTGCGCTTCCAGGTGCAGGAGTTCATACCCATACCCATCGAGGACGCCATCCTGGATTATGACATCATCGAGGAGTTCATGACCGCTGAGGAAGAGCGGATGCTCACCGTGCTCCTGGTGGCGGCCCACAAGGATATGATCAACACCTTCATCGAGGTGCTCCGGGAAGCAGGCCTTACGCCCTCAGCCATCGACCTCAAGGCCTTCGCCCTGCCCCGTTCCCTGATTCCCCTGGCAGAACTGCAGGCCGCCTACGAGGAGGCGGAGGCCGTATGTCTGATAAACGTGGGGGCGGGCATAACCAACATCACCATCCTCAAGGAGAACGTCCCCCGCTTCGCACGTTTCCTTCTCCGTGGTGGGGACGATTTCGTCAGGAACATGGTCAACCGCCTGGACATGCAGTGGGAGGAAGCGGAGGCGGTGCGCCGGGGGAAGGTTACCAACCCCGAGGCCCAGGAGGTCCTGCAGCAGGACATCTTCGGTTTCGTGGGCGAGATACGACGTTCCATCGATTATTATATCGCCCAGACCCAGGAGAGGGCCTTCCGCAAGGTCATCCTCTCCGGGAGTGGTTCCCTCACCGTGAACCTGGTCCAGGAGATGAACCGCGGCCTCCGCATACCGGTGGAGGTCGGAAAGCCCCTCCAGAACGTACAGCTAGGGAGGCTGCCTTATACTCCGGAGGAACTGGCGGAGATCGAGCCCACGGTGGCCGTGTGCGTGGGCCTGGCGCTGCGGGAGGTGGTTGAGGGATGACCAGGGTCAACCTCCTGCCGCCGGAGATAAAGGAGAAGGTAGCCAAACCTCGCTTGGCGCCCTGGATAGTGCTCATGGGCCTGGTCACGGTGGTGATAATCGCCGGCCTCTATTTCCTCTTCCATGCACAGAAGTCGGGGAAGGAGGAGACCCTGAGGCAGAAGCAGGCGGAGCTCGAGGAATTGAAAAAGCAGACCAAGCCAATGGAGAGGTTTGAGGCCCAGCAGAGGGAACTGAAAGCCCTGCAGGCCCTCTATCAGCAGGCCAATGCCGGGAGGGTGGCTTGGGCCCAGATGCTGAATGACCTGGCCATGTACGTGCCCGAGGGACTGGCCACGGCATCCAACCCCAGGGCACCCACCATCTGGCTCACCAGCCTGACCATCGACGCTCAGCCCCTGGAGGCCATGGCCGGCGGGGCACCCGTGGGGCAGCAGGCCGCCGGTGGCACCCCGATCCAGATCAGGGGTTACGCCACCCCAGCATGGCTGTGCATCCAGACCTGGCTGCCCCGGGCGAGCGACTTCAAGGCCAAGGGATTTCTGGATGCCTATCCTTATTATTACTATTTCCGCGGCCACCCAAAGGTGGCGGAGTTCTTCGTAAGGCTGCAGAACATGGAGGAATGGTCGAATCTGTGGATAACCGAATCCACACAGACCACCATCTCCGAGACCCGGATGGTGACCACCACAGACGCGCAGGGGGTGACCCAGGTGCAGGAGGAGACCTTCAGCGACTGGGCCATCCAGTTCACCATCACCGGGCAGTGGAACCCGGAGAAAGCCATATGGAAGGCGGAGGCCACCTCCGCGACCACGGGAGGCTGAGGGTATGAGGATTAGAATAGGCGCGGGATTGTGGTTGCTGGCGGTGGCCATCATCTGCATCATCGTACTCATCCTGGGCCTCTTCCTCATCGTCTTTCCTCAGAAGAACAAGGTGGGGGAGGTGGAGGACCGCATAGCCGAGGTAGAGACCGGGATCCAGACAGAGCAGAACCGCCTCAACCAGCTGAGGCAGCTGGAGAAGGACCCGGAACAGTTCCTGCGCCAGATAGACGTTCTCAAGCAACGCATTCCTGAGAACGTCGAGCTGGCGGACGTCATCGAACAGATTGACCACGCGGCGGAAGAAGCGGGAATGGACTTCTTCTCCTTCACACCCTCCATTCCCGTGGTGGCCCAGAACTTCTACGTGATGACCTGCGATGCCACATTGAACGGAAGATATTTCAACCTCGTGGAGTTCTTCAATCACGTGGAACGCCTGCCGCGTTCGGTGAAAGTGGTGAAGCTGGAGATCCAGGAAGCGGATGCCGGGCTGCCCTACATCCAGGCCCGCATCACCTTCAGGGTCTTCTTCACCACCACGCAGGGTATAGAGGGGCTAATCACCGCTCCCGGTGGGGCGCCTGCCGGAGGCACGCCTTGACGGCTCCGTGCGGAGCGGGAGGACAAGCGGGTGACAGAGACCATGAACCGAAGACTCGAGGGCAAGGGCGATAAGGGAATGAGGCTTGAGCCGGCGAGGGCCAGGTTGCTCGTGGGGATGGCGCTGGCCCTGATGGTCACCGCCGTGCTGGTGATGGCCGCCGAGCCCGGCGGGGAGAAAGCCGGTGCCGGGACCCTCTCTCAGTCCCTGCTCTCCGGAAAGGGGAGCCTGAGGCTGGATTCCCAGGCCCTGGCCTCCAGGATGGTGGAGCAGAAGTTCCAGATCCATATGGAGGAGATGGAGCAGCAACCCGGGGAGATACCTTACGTGGAGGTATGGGTGCTCAACGATCCTTTCTATCCCCTGATGGGGGAGGTGGGGAATCTCCGCCAGAACAGCGGCGACCTGGCAAGCAAGGAGTGGCAGATGCTTGGCTTCCCCAATTATCAAGCCGGGACCACAACCGGGACCACGACCGGGGCTCCGGTGACCTCGGCGCCCTCCGCGACACCGGTGACCACCGGCCTCTCCCAGCGCGTGGTGATGGTGACCGACATCTACGAGATAAGGGGTAT
Source organism: Candidatus Solincola tengchongensis (assembly GCA_015711895.1). GTDB lineage: Bacteria > Actinomycetota > Geothermincolia > Geothermincolales > RBG-13-55-18 > Solincola_A > Solincola_A tengchongensis. The sequence continues at coordinate 8,782 of MU158656.1, forward strand.
CCGGTATGCGGACATAAAGGTGAACGATACCCGTTACGAGAAACTGAAGGCCGGGAGCGCTTTCGCGGAGGTTTTCAAGGTGCAGGAGATAAAGGACGAGCAGACGGTCATCCTGACCTGCGGAGACGAGTCCTACGAGCTCAAGGTGAACCAGCTGCGCAAGATATGAGGTTCGGGACGAGGGGAGAGGGGGCGGCGAGCGTGCCGCCCCCTTTATGCACTGCAAGGAGTGTTGTGGCTCACTTCAGGCTCGCAATCGCATAGGTGGTTATCAATACTGCTTTTACGCTTTGAGAGAGGGAAGGTGGCTCATCCCGTTTCATAATCGCCGGAGGTGAGCGATTACAGGTTCATTATGCGTCCTGGGCAAGGAAGCCAGGCCGGCCATAGATCACTCCCTGGTAGAGACATAGACCCCCTGAGTCTTTGCCTCGACATCGCGGATCCAATGGTTGTGGGGGCGCGCCCGATGCCCGGGGTGAGGATTACGGGGAGAAGGAAGGCGACCAAAGAAGGAAGGCCACTGTCATCCGGAGGAACGGCACATGTTGAAATTTCTTGATGCGGGGGAATCTCACGGGGCGGGAATCGTCTGCGTGGTGGAGGGCCTGCCCATGGGGGTACCCGTGAGCAGGGAATTCATCGAATCCGAGCTGGCGAGAAGGAGGTTGGGGTACGGACGTGGTCTCCGCATGTCCCTGGAAAGGGACGAGGTGGAGGTCCTGAGCGGGGTCAGGGGAGGGCGGACCCTGGGAAGCCCGGTGGCGATGCTGGTCCGGAACGCGGAAAGCCGGAAATGGCTCAAGGTGATGTCCCCCTTCGGCGATGTCGAGGTCGAACCGCTCACCAGGCCCCGCCCGGGCCATGCCGATCTGGCGGGAGCGTTGAAGTACGATACCAGGGACATACGCGACATCTTAGAGCGCTCCTCGGCCAGGGAGACGGTGGGCAGGGTGTGCGCCGGCGCGCTGGCCAAGTCCCTTCTCTTCTGTCTTGACGTACACGTGCATTCCCACGTCCTCCAGGTGGGGGAGGTCAGGGTCCAGGAGAGGCGGGCCCTCCCGAGCAGGGAGGAGATAGCCGCCGCCGATGGAGATCCCCTGCGCTGCCTGGAGCCCGAGACGTCGCGGCGCATGCGTGAGGAGGTTGACCGCGCCCGCCGTGAGGGCGACAGCCTGGGGGGCGTGTTCGAGGTGGTTGCCTATGGGGTCCCCGCCGGACTGGGGAGCCACGTGCACTGTGACCGCAGGCGTGATTC
>JACVJH010000373.1 GCA_015711895.1 Candidatus Solincola tengchongensis
ATGCTCTGGCGTCCTCTGGCCTGCAACCGGGCCCTGTACCCGGCATTCAGTATGTCGTCCAACCGCCTCATGAGCTCCGCCCCGTCCATCTCACCGTCCACACGGATGGGCTGGGAGTGCAGGCCCTCCTCCTCCTGGCGCTCCTTCCACGTCCTTCTCTCCGTGTATTCACGCACCTCTTCCTCGGGCACCAACAGGGCCTCCGGATCCTCGAAGGCGAAGCCGCAACGCAGGCAGAAGGGGGATTCGACGGGGCTGAGCTCCCCGCAGTTTGGACAGCGCAATCGCGCACCGATGTTGTTCTCCCTCAAGCGCCGTGCCCTCTCCTCCGCCTCCGCCGACCTCTCCATGACCTTGAAGCGCGTGTAGCAGAGGTAGCAGTACTGGGCGTCGTCAGGGTTCTCGGCCTGGCATTGCGGACATTTCATCTCACTCCGCTCCCTCCGACCGACCGGGCGCCTTTGAAGCCCGGCGCATCGATCTCATACCGGCGACGTCTCCGCCGCTCCACTTTTCCGCTTTCCCTAAGCCCTAAAAAGGCGCGCGGCAGGCGATGTCCTTCGCCACCGCGCCTTGAGCATCCGTCTATCACCAGACCCCGCTCAGTTCCGGGAAGTTTCTGGCTGGTGGGCGCGGAGGGGATTGAACCCACGACCTCTTCCGCGTCAAGGAAGCGCTCTCCCACTGAGCTACGCGCCCGCAGCTTCATTATTTTCGGGTATTTATTCCTTTTTGGCAACTGCCCCCACAATCCCCGCACGATGGGCATTCCGCTCTCTACAGGTAACCTTCCCAAGGCGAGAAAGCGTATTCCTTATGGGTCACAAACCATTCTGGCGAAGCCGGAATCCGGGCTCCCTCACTCCTTCCGCAGTCAGCCGCATGCTTTCCCCGGGCGTCGAGATACCGTCCGATCTATGCTATCGGGCAAGCCGGCTCCGGTCTTGAGCCACCGCCAGACCGCCAGAGGTTCACTCGCTCTCCTTCCTTCTCCCGAATGCCAAGGGCCGGAACGTCTTGGGTCGCAGCTGGTCCGGGGTCAACCCACGCCTTTCCCGCGCCGATGAAAAGAGGGGCGCCATTCCGGAAGGGAGCCGCGCCCGTGTGGAGCCGGATAAGGTCGGGTCCTCATGTGATCCCCGTGGTCGACGTGCGGGTTTACGGCCCTCCGGTCAAAGGGGCTCGCGGATTCCCCTTCAGGCATCGACGGAGAGGGGACGGCCGGCCGAGACGGTGCTTCACCATATCCCTTTGAAGGTGATGAGCATGCAGCCAAAGGACTTCTTCTCGCTGCTCCAGGCCAACAGGCGGCGCATGTTCCTGCTCTTCTTCGTGTTCTCCTGCCTGGTAATGGGGCTTTCCTCCGCCGGGGTCTTCCTCGTGCGCCGGCTCCTCGCTGCCAGGGCGGATTTCTGGCTCACTCTCCTGCTCTTCTGGCTTCTCTACCTCCTGTACGCCATCCTGCGCTTCGCCCTGGGGGGAAGGTGGATCCTCAATCAGGTGGCCGCGCTGCCGCCCGGACAGGTGGACCGCAGGTTGGAGAACGCCTTACAGGCAGCTCTGCTGGGCACGGGGACGGACATCCACGTACGCCTCCTGGAGATCCCGCACCCGGACATCAACTCCTTCTCCTTTGCCCTCCCTGACGGCTCCCATGCCCTCTTCGTCACCAGAGGGGTGGCGGAGAAGCTTCCGGAACGGGAACGAGAAGCGGTAATGGCTCACGAGCTGGCGCACATCACATCCGGGGACACCATGATCCAGAGCGTCCTCCTCCGGCTGGTGGGGCCGGGGCCCTCCCTGGGCCGCTCCACCTCGTGGTTCACCGGGGCATCATACCGGGGGCTGCCGGCCCTCCTCGCCATCCCCCTCACGGCCCTGGTCCTGACCGCGGCACTGAACTCGGGACGCAAGCCCTCTCCCGCCTTCCTCTATCCCCTTTCCCTGGCCCTTCTCTTCGCCGTACTGGCGTCCCTCATGTCCCTTCTCCTGTACCGCCTCATGCGCCTCTTCCTCGACCGGGAGAGGGAATATTATGCCGACCTTCAGGCCTCCAACGTCCTCCGCGACCCGGAAGCCGTGTACCTGGCGGTGGAACACGCCTCCGAGGACGTGCGGGACATCATGCTCCTCCCTCGCAACCTGGACGCCATTCTCTTCCACCCGGTGGTGGACTACGCCTCCTATCGCCCCTTTCGGACCCAGCCTACCATGGCCGAGCGCATGCGCCGCCTGGAAGAGTGTTTTCCGGCTCTCTCCACCGGGGAGCGTCACCCGGCCTCCTGACGGCGATAAAGCAGCCACGCTATCCGCCCCGCATCGCCGCTCCGATTCACGGACACGTTGCCCCACCCTCCCGAAGGGCCTCATCCGGAGGCAATGCATCCGTAAAAAGGGGCGAGCCGGGACGAGTTTTCATTTCCGGCGGAGTGGCTCGCCTGCAGTGAGGGTGGCCTTGTCCTCCGAGATGGACGAACGAAAAAGGCCCTTCCGGGCCCTTCGGGTGCTGGAGGCGGCGACCGGATTCGAACCGGTGATCAAGGTTTTGCAGACCTTTGCCTTACCACTTGGCCACGCCGCCCGGTCTCGCAATATCGCAATTAAGGGTAGGCTTTCCGCCTACCCTTCCTCTCTGGAGCGGAAGACGGGACTCGAACCCGCGACCCTCACCTTGGCAAGGTGATGCTCTACCAACTGAGCCACTTCCGCCCGATCCACCGTTGCTTATTTTAACATCAGGAGTGCCGTTTCTCAAGATTTCGCTCCTCGAGATGCATCAACTTTCGATACCCCGGCCCGTCAGCGCCTGGCCTCCTTCTGGAGCACCTTACTCACGATTATCAGCCTGCTGGCCCTGTCCTTTAACGCCCGCTTGAACTCGATGACCATCTTCTCGAAATCCGGCTCCGGTTTATAGGCGTATATGGTCTCCGTCCCTCCCTGGCCCCTGTACTCCCTGACCAGGATGCCCTTGTCGGCCAACCTTTCCAGGTAGGGCTCGATATCCGAGCCCAGGCGCCCGATGCTCATGGCGATGCTGGAAGGGGAGCCGACGGTGTACGGATTCTCGTGGAAGAAGAGTATGAGATCCCAGCTGATGAAGGAATCTATATATTCCTCCACGAAAGCGCCGACCTGCGGATCCAGGTTCTCGAAATCGAGCATTACCTCTTGCGACCTTTCAAGCCGTACACTTCAACCGCTTCACTTGAGGAATTCCTCAGCCCTGCGCACCCTGCGGCTCACGGAGGGATTCCCGGTCAGGATGCCCTCTCTCCCCTCAAAGGCCTCCTCCACCCTCACCCCCTGGGAGGTGATGCTCATGCGCCTGATCCTCTTGTCGTGATCCGACGCCCGGTGTTTGAGCACGAAGATGGCCCGGTCCACGCTGGAGCTTATCTCCACGTAGCGCAGTTGGATGATGGTGTCCACGATATAGGAGAGCCCGGCCTCGGCAACGCTCATGTTCCCCGTGATGTAGGCGTCCTCCTGGGTCACTACCGCGGTTATGTTGTAGCGGAGCAGGCCGTTCAGGAAGGTGTACATTATCTCCCGGAGTTCCACAGGGTCCTGGGTGATGCGTTCCAGCTGGGTCATGGAATCCACGAAGACCCTCTTCACGGAGATCTCCTCGATGGTGCGGTCGAAGATTCCGCCCGGTTGCTGGATCTCACGCAGGAAGACGGCGGGCGTGGTGAATATGGTGCGCAACTGGTCCCGCCGCTCGAACTCCCGGAGGTCAAAGCCTATGGACAGCGCGTCGCGGTAGAGCTGGCGCGGGAACTCCTCGAAGGTTATGATCAGGCCCGGCTCCCCGTAATCCCTTATCCCTTTGGCAATATATTCCATGCCAATACAGCTCTTACCGGTCCCCGGAGCGCCTTTGACCACGGCTACGGAGTTGGAGAGGAGACCGCCCCCCAACATCTCGTCCAGCCCTGATATTCCCGTGGGAACCCTTTCCGAGTTCTCGTTCCTCGCGCTGCTTTCGCTCATAAACATGATTATCACCCGTCCCTGGCTCGGCGTTCAACCCCTGCGGCGCTCGGCTTTCTCCCGCGCTCGGTCTTCCTTCCGCAACACCTCGCTCACTTCGATGACCACAGCGCTTTAATCATTCTCTCCTGCCTCTCGTTCTCCCTGGCTTAAGGGAGTCACCGCGATGCCCCGTCGAGCATCGCGGGAGTCATCCCCGGCAACGTTGTCGGGTGTACCTCTCTTCCAGGCTGCGACCATCCTCCCACCTGCCCTCACTCTTCTCCATCCCCTTTTCCCCGAAAGGGGTGTCGGGGCGGCAGGAGCCGCCCCGACCGGTTGAAGGACGAGATGCGATGAGGCCGCTCGATCAATGCAGGAAGCAGCGATGACAGAAGGAATCGTCTATATCCTTCTTCATCCTCCCGCAGTAAGCCCGGAAGCCCCGCAGCTCGAGGGTCTCCGCGTCGCGGAGCTCCCGCAGGACATGCAGGTCGTCGCACCAGTAGAAGTCGTCCAAACGCAGCTTTGGTGCTTCTTTCATGCTCCCACCTCGTTACTCATGTTGAACAAAATTATATATATTTAACAATTTCAACATTAATATAACATAAGAACAAAATTTGTCAACCCCAGTTGTCCGCCATCCCCGAGGACGGCCCCGACCCGTGTCTTTTCCTTGTCCCCCCTCTCCCCTTGGCCTATAATCGTCCACGATTCGGAAAGGAGGTCACACATGCACCCGGACCTGGACAGGATCTTCAAACCCCGCGACATCGCCATGGTGGGAGCGTCCAACGTGCCCTCCAAGTGGGGCTCTTTCCTCCTGGTGAACCTGATGGCTGGGGGTTTTCCGCGGGACAGGATCTACCCCGTCAACCCGAGGGAGAGGAGCATCCACGGCCTTCCCGCCTATTCCTCCGTCGCCGACCTCCCCGTGGTCCCCGACCTGGCCATAATCACCACTCCGGCGCATACGGTGCCCGGTCTGTTGGAGGAATGCGCCGGCCACGGAATCACGCACGCGGTGGTCATCTCCTCCAACTTCTCCGAGGTGGGAGAGGAGGGTGCCCGCCTGGAAAGAGAGCTGGTACGGGTGGCGCGAGCCAAGAAGCTCACCGTGGTGGGGCCCAACACTATGGGAGTGGTCAACGCCGCGCACGACCTCTATGCCGTCGGGGCTCCCGTGCAGCTCAGGCCGGGACGGATATCCTTCGTCTCCCAGAGCGGGAACGTGGGCGCCAACCTCTTGGGGTGGACCATGAATCAGGGAATAGGTTTCGGGAAGTTCGTGGGCAGTGGCAATGAGGCCCTCCTCCATGCCTCGGATTATATAGATTATTTCGGAAGGGACCCCGACACCTCGCTCATCCTCGCCTACCTGGAGGGGGTGGAGGACGGGCGCAGGCTCATGGAGGTCGTCTCCCGGACTAGTCTGAGCAAACCGGTGATCGTCATCAAGTCCGGACGCACCGAGGAGGGGAGCAGGGCGGCCATGTCCCATACCGGTTCCCTGGCCGGATCCGACGAGGTATATGAGGCGGCCTTCCGGCAGTGCGGGGCCATCAGGGCGGACACCTCCCAGGAGATGCTGGACCTGGCCAAGTCATTCGAGAGGCTCCCCCTCCCCGCCGGAGACCGCCTGGGCATCATCACCCTGGGAGGAGGCTGGGGGGTACTGGCCACCGACGCCACGGCCCTGGCCGGCCTGCGCCTGGCGAAACTGGACCGGAAGGTCATGGAGGTATGCGACAACCTGCTTCCGCCCTTCTGGAGCCACGGCAATCCCGTGGATTTGGTGGGGAACATCTACATGGAGACCCACCTGGCCATCCTGGAAGCCATGGCCGCCTCGCCGGAGGTGGACGCCGTGGTGGTGCTCGGCTCCCTGGGGACGGGCACCATCATCGGCCTCAACGTCCTGGTTTCCCAGAACCTGATCATGGAGATGAGCGAGGATGCCCTGAAGAGGTTCTTCACCGAGCTAAAGGAGCGCAACCTGAGGCTCCTCGCCCGGGCCAAGGAGCTCATGCGTTCCTACGGCAAACCCATAGTCTTCGTGGAGATGCAGTTCATCGGGGAGGAAAACCTCCGCGACCTGGAGGCCGGGGAGACGGTCATCTTCACCGCCCCGGAAAAGGCGGCAGGCATCCTCTCCAAGATGCTCCGCTACCGCCGCTACCTGCAGAGGATGGGCGTGGACCGCACCTGGTCCAACGCGGGATGAGGGCGAAGGGCCATCCCGGCGCCCTCTATCCACGCCGCAGCCCTTCGCGGACGCGCAAGCCGTTCCTTGGCACCTCCATGCCATTGCCCCTCAAGGCTTAACCGGTACGTTCACGATCGGCGCCGTCAGCCCCGAAAC
>MU158657.1:0-10568 GCA_015711895.1 Candidatus Solincola tengchongensis
GTACAAGGTCTCCGGGATGGAGGTCTACAACGTGGCTTGGTACAACGAGGCGGGGGACTGCGTGGTCTACGAGTTCCAGACCTATTCCTGGTTCCTGCCGGAGGGGTATACGGGACAGGGATTCGACGAATGGATACTGATCATGAATCCCAGCCAGGAAGGGGTGCAGGTCAGGGTGCTCTTTCAGACCGCTCAGGGAGAGGTGGAGGGCCCCCTCTTCACGGCGATGCCGGGTTCACGAATCAATGTCCACGTCAACGACTGGACGCCGGGGCAAGAGGTCTCCACCATGGTCACCGCGATGGACGGGGGGGACATCATGGCCGAGAGGGCCATGTACATGTACGGTACGGTGGACGGCAAGTGGGGAGCCCACGACTCCATAGGCATCATGACCCCCAGCCACCTGTGGTATCTGCCGGAAGGGGCCACCTATTTCGGCTTCGACCAGTGGGTGCTCGTCCAGAACCCGAACGACGTGGAGGTGACGGTGAAGGTCTCCTTTCACACCCAGGGAGGGACGGCCAAGTCGCTGGAGGCAAAGGTGGCTCCCCGCAGCCGCTACACCGTTCACGCCAACGATCACGTGCCGGCCACGGAGTTCTCCACCCGCGTGGAGTGCCTCACCCGGGAGGGCGGCGTCCCTCTGCCGGTCTTCGCCGAGAGGGCCATGTACATGAACACCCCGGACGGGAAGCGGGGAGCCCACGACTCCATCGGCTCCTCCACGCCCGCGCCGGAGTGGTATCTGCCTGAGGGATGCACGCGTCCCGGGTTCGATGAGTGGGTGCTGATAATGAACCCCAATGAGACGGGCACCTGGGTGCGCGTCCTCTTCTTGACGCCCTCGGGAATAGGTGCGGTGCGCGAGATGGGCATGAACCCTCAGTCGCGAGCCACGGTGCACGTGAACGAGGTCGTTCCCGGCAACGACGTCTCGGTGACCGTCGTCTCCCTGGACGGGGCGGGGATACTGGCCGAGCGGGCCATGTACATGAACACCCCGGACGGGAAGCGGGGAGCCCACGATTCCATCGGTTCCTTCCGCGCCGAGAGGTTGTGGTACCTGCCGGAAGGTTGTACCCGCCCCGGTTTCGACGAGTGGATCCTGGTCCAGAACCCCAAGGATGCGGAGGTCCCCGTCAGGGTCACCCTCCTGGGGCCCTCGGGGCCGGTGGCCCAGCAGACCTTCGTCATGCTTCCGCAGAGCCGCTTCAACGTGCATCCCAACGACCTGGCTCCGTTCCGGGATCTGGCAGCCGTGGTGGAGTCGCTCAACGGAGCGGGCATCCTCTCCGAGCGGGCCATGTACATGTGGACGGCGGACAACAAGCAGGGCTCCCACTGCTCCATCGGCATCCCCGTGCTCTGAAAGCGGAGCAAGATCCAACGCCCTCGCGCAGGAAACGACATGCGGCTCTGCGCGCCGTTCTTGCGCTCTTGAAGTCGCCCATGCGCATGAGCCCAAGAAGGGGTGCCCGGGAACGGGACCGAATCCCGCGGAGGTTCTCCTTCCGGCGTGGATGAGGAGCGGGTCGGCGAAGAGGGTCAGAAGCGCCTGAGGCCTCGCCTGATGTGTCCGGGAATATATGCCAGGCCGCGGAGACGCTCCCCGGGCCGGTCGGCGAGCAGGAAAAAGAGAAAGTTGGCGGGGGAAAAGGAACGTGAGCGGTGAGCGGGGAGATTCCATGGGGGAAGGGAGCGGATGAAGAGCTTCCCCGCGAGGTACCCCGGGGTGAGCTCCCCGACCACCGAGGCGGGGACGCGGTTCGCCGGTTCCAGGTGGCGGAGGTAGAGCAGGCCCGGCCCCACCTGGCTGGCCACCTCCCAGCGCTTTGCGCATCGGGAGACCTCATCCCAGTCGATGGCCTCCATGTCGATTATTTCCAGGAGGTCACGGTGTTTTATGAGACGGGCGTAGCGGTGGTTTACGGCCAGGTCCAGCAGGGTGACGATAAGAAGGTGCTCGGGCCGCATGGCCAGGATGGGGATTCCTTCCCAACTCTCCCCTCGCGCATCCCTCCAGATGTCGGACACACGGAACCGCGTACGCCTCTCGTATTCGGCCGGCCAGTGCATGCCCACGTGCACGTCCACCTCCACAGCGGTGATTCCGTCTTCCAGGGTCAGGGAGTACACGGTGCAGGCCGGGGAGGGGACGAAAGAGGGCCTGCCCTCCAGGGGCCGGAAACCGGCCCCGCACAGGGCGGAGTGCAGCCCGCGGAGGTCTTCCTCCCTCACCAGCAGGTCGAAGTCCCGGAAGGGCCTGGCGCCGGGCTTCCGGTAGTAGCGCGCGGAAAGGTAGACGCCTTTGAGAGGGATCGCCCTTATCCCGGACTCGGACAGAACGGTAAGCGCCGCTCTGGCGCCGTGGATAACCAAGGAGGAGCGTACCGTTTCCCGCCGGTATTCCTCCTCCCAGAGACGCAAGGTGGAGGATGGGAGGCCCAGGGCATGGCCGAGGGAGGCGCAGTCCGCGGCCACCAGGTGGAGTAGCGGAAGAAGCTCGTGATAGCGGGCATGCCCGCTCAGCCTCTCCTCGTCTCCCGGGCCCAGACGGCTTGAGAGGCGGGAGAGGCTGCGGGCATCCCCAACATCGCCGAACCGGTAGGAGACGGCGGCCAGGAGAAAGCCGTCGGCATCGCCTATATCGTTCGTGCGGGAGAACCCCAAACGACTCACATGGAGAACCTCAACTTAACCGTCCTTCGCCTTGCTCCAAGTTCTTCCCTACATGTGCCCGGAGTGGCGCCTTTCACCTCGGACCGGAGTATAGCGATCATCGCCTGCAAACACTCGATACCCATGTTTTGCCGAAAAGGCCTCTCCGATATTTTTGGATCCGGAAGTGCCCACCGAAAGGAAGGGCATCGTTTCTTGCTCCACCCTTGCTAGACCTTCGGAATACCTCTGCGCCTTCCGGGTCGGGTGCCCCTCCGGGATTGCGGGCCATGGCCGGCCTACTCACCCCGTTTCCAGGGACCCTTCGCCTTCCATGTCGGTCGGCACGGCATGTACTCGGAGACGCACGTCGAGAGCTCGTCCCGTTCGGCCTGTTTGTCGCTCCCGGACGGCAAGGTCGTCTCCTGGATCGACCCGGGCGCGGGAACGCCCGCTTGAACAATGCGACACCTTTTACGTGCCCGGTTCGTCGGGCAAACCCGGCGGCGGAGACACAGCCGTTTCCCGCCCGTTCATTCCCGGGAAGTCGTCCCCTGCCCGAGGATTCGCCCTCGCACCGTTGGAAGAGAGTCGCATCTGCCGGCCTCCCCGCGCACCGTTCGTGCCTTCCCGTTGGCGGGTCACGGTATTCTCCGGCTAGACGACGCGGCGTATGGTCCGGATGCGGCAACCTGGGTGTCGTCAAAACCGTGCCGTTCGGAGGCCGTCCGGAAGGCGAGTGCCCGTCCGCCGGAGATCGCCGATCTCCCTACTTCTTCATGTAGAAATCCCCGAACTGCTCCCTGGCCACTCTCTTGGCGATCTTTCCCACCGAGGTCTTGGGAATCTCTTCCACGAAGAGGATCTCGTCGGGAAGCTGCCACTTGGCGAACTTGGGGGCTATGAAGTCGAGGATGTCCTCCTTGGAGACCTTTCCCTTGTGTTCCTCCCGCAGTACCACCAGGGCCAGAGGTCTCTCTTCCCATTCCGGATGGGGTATCCCGATGACCCCCGCCTCCAGGACGGCGGGGTGAGCCATGATGGCGTTCTCCAGGTCCACGGTGGAGATCCACTCGCCGCCGCTCTTCACCAGGTCCTTGAAGCGGTCGACGATCTTGATGTAGCAGTTGGGGTCGATGACCGCCGCGTCGCCGCTCTTCCAGTAGCCGTCCTCGGTGAAGGCCTCCGCGCTGCGCGGGTCCTCATGGTAGGAACAGGTCACCCAGGGCCCTCTTATGTACAGCTCTCCGACGGACTTGCCGTCGAAGGGCAGCTCGTTGCCCTCCTCGTCCACCAGCTTGACGTCAATGCCCACCACCGGGATGCCCTGCTTCCTCTTGAGGTCCCACCTCTCCTCCTCGGAGAGGTCCTGCAGGGAGTCCTTCAGGAAGTTTATGGAAACCAGGGGCGTGGTCTCCGTGGCCCCGTAGGCGTGGATGACGTCCGCCTTGCCCAGCTCCCAGTACTCCTTCATCATGGCCAGGGGCGGTTCGCTGGCTCCGGAGACCATGCGGCAGCCCTTGAGGTCGGGCTTGGGGTCCATCTTGCGGATGTATTCCAGCATGGGCATGAAGATGGCCGGCGCGCCGCAGGTCACGGTGACTTTCTCCGCGAGCAGCATGTCCACCAGCACGTTGGCCATCTCCAGGGTGTACATGCCCGGGAAGACCAGCTTGGCGCCCACCAGGGGCGCGGTGATGAATGCCCCCCAGCCCAGAACGTGGAACATGGGGGTTATCTGCATCATCACGTCGTGCCGGGTGAGGTTGAGGTTGATGGCCACGGCCAGGGTATGGAGGTAAAGGGCGCGGTGGGAGACATAGACACCTTTGGGCTTACCGGTGGTTCCGGTGGTGTAGCAAGCGGAGCAGGCCGCCTTTTCGTCCACCATGGGCCATTGGATATCCTCCCCCTCGCCCTGGAGGAGCTCCTCGTAGGCGTAGAGGGGTTGGAGTTGGGTCTGCAGGGAATCCGCCGCGCGGTCGGTTATGACCAGGTATCCCTCCACCGTGTTCAGTTGCTTGGAGATGGGTTCGATGAGCGGAATGAGCAAATCGGAGACGCATATCAGCCTGGCCCCGCTGTGGTTGATTATGTAGGCCCGGTCCTCCATGGACACCCGAGGATTGATCTGTAGAAGCACCGCTCCCAGTCCGGAGATGGCGTAGAAGAGCTCCGCGAAACGGTGGGTGTTGAAATCCAGGACCCCCACACGGTCCCCAGGGCCGACCCCCAGTTTCCGCAGGGCGTTGGCCAGGCGGCATACCCGCCGGTAGCATCCCCGGTAATCATAGCGGAACACGCTCCCGTCCAGGTTGCGGGAGGCGATCTCCACCTCGCCGTAGGAACGCGCCGCATGCCTGAGGATGGTGGGGACGTTCAGCTGGTAGTCGTTGTTCGAGGTGGACGGAAAACCGCGCACGATTTCGTAACCCATGATCTTACCTCCCTTTACTCGTCATTCCGCTTACTCCCGGTGTAACCTCTGTCGAGCCCTGGGTGAGCCTCTCCGCGGCATTCCGCGCTCCGCGGTCGCCGCCTCTAAGGTCTCGGGGGCCCTTTGGTGTTGCCGGATCCGGACGCGAGACGCTTGAGACACGGGAGGGAGCACCCCTCCCTGCTCCATGGGGCGAATACGGCTTGCGCCGTACACCGATCCCCGCCGTGACCATACCCACGCGGTGAGGGGCCTGGCGTCCCCTTCTTATGAACGGGCGTTACGCACACCTACCTAGGACCACCTTCCGTTCCCGGGCGCCGTGGCCAACCGCGGACATCCGAAGCCTCACCCAGAATTATATAGCCTTGAGTGGCATTATACCCATATAGGAGCGGCCTTCCGGCCGTGGTCATTCCACGAGTTGTGCGTTCATCCGCTCACTCCCGGTACTCCGCACCAAAGATGGAGGTCACCTCGGCGTCCATGAGCGCCTGCGCCGTCGGCATCATCATCTCCCTCGGCAAGTCCGCGTCCACCTCCTCCAGTCTCCGGCACAGCAGTTCCGGAAGGTTCATGGTGTCCCTGTAGGCCATCGTGTCTCCAATCTCTCCTGCGGATACCTCGAGAAAAGGACGGAACGGCGGTTTTTCTTTGTCATAGGATTTCTGGCTTATACACCACTGCCGGAGACTCTAACGGCACCTGCCGGAAAGATGCTGAAACTCCTCCCCTGGATCGCGCATTGTGAGGATGCGGTTTTGGCGGCAGCAGAAGCGTAAGTCATGCTTGATTACATGCGGCCGTAAGGCCTCCGAAGCGGTGAGTGACCGTGCGCGCACAGGGCCAAGGGCCTGTTGTAAGGGAGCCCGAGAATCGGCAGCCCGCGAGATAGGGATCGTTCCCGCCCGACGTAATGAGAGCGGACCGCGAACGAGAGCGGAGGTCGCTTGGGGTGCCCTGGACACGGCCGCCGCCTTTTAACGCCCCTTTCCGCGTCCGGATCCCGAGGGACCGACGGCTTCCTTTGAATCCCGGGAAACGCCCCGGGATGAGGCTCAAGGTGTGGTGGTGGGGGCTGCGCTATACTTAGAGCATGAAAGAGCAGCTCGCGCTTACTACATGGAAAAATAAGGCAATTAGCCTCGCGTATAAGGCGCGCCTTCATGGCCTCGCCGCGTATCGCCTGGCGAGGGCATGTATCTCACCTACCGCCGAGCTCCGCAGGCTGGAGAGGATCGAGACCGGGAGAGCGGGGGCGGGGGAGCGCGCCGTTCTGGAGTGCGCCGGAAAATGGTTCGCCCTCTCCGAGAAATTGGGAAGGAGGCCCTCCTGCCTGGTGCGCTCCCTCATCGTCGCCGCCCTCCTGAGGCATGAGGGCCATCCGGCCAGGATTGCCTTTGGAGCGAGGAAAGAGGGGGAAGGAATGGGCGGCCATTGCTGGGTATGCGTGGGGGATCGTGTGGTGTACGGAGAAGCCAAGGGTTACCAGGAGCTGGTAGATGGTTGAGATTGGATCGCCCGGAGGAATGCTCGAGCCGGGATGGAAGCTGAGGAGGGTGAAAGGGATCGCCTGGAGGATGATTGAGGACGAAGCCGTGCTGGTGAACGTGCGGAGCGACGAGGTCCTCCATCTCAACCCCACCGCATCTTACCTGTGGTCCAGGCTGGACGGTGAGAGGAGCCTGGAGGAGATCGCCGAGGCCATGACCCTTGAGTTCGAGGTGGAAAAAGAGGAGGCGCTCCGGGACGTGATGGACTTCGCCTCCCGGCTGCTGGAGAAGGGGGTCGCGGAGGTTGTCTGAGTGGGAGGCGACCCTCCGGGTAGCGGGAATCACGGTGCGGATAAGATCGCGGGTGGGAGACCCCTCCGCCCTTCTCCCCCCGGATTTGGCCGCTTTCCTCCACGACGGCGTACCCGAGGCGTGGGTGGAGCTGGCGGAGGACGAGGTAGCCCAGGCTGACCCCCTGAGACGTTTTACGCCGCCGCAGTTCAGGTTGAGGAGCCTACCCGAGGGACTGGCCATGGTGAAGCGCACGGGAGGCGGCGAGGTCCTGGGGACTATGCGTCCCGGAAGGGGCGAGGCTCGCCTCGGGCTCCCCGACCTGGGGACGGCCTGGCGCGTGGACCAGGAGGAGGAGGGGGTGAGGGAGGCCCTGCAGGCCTTCCTGCGCGCCTTTCTGCAGGCCCTCCTCCTGGAAACAGGGGGGACCATGCTCCACGCGGCGGGCATCGAGCTGAAGGGCTGGGGCTTGGCCTTCACCGGCCATACCCGTTCCGGCAAGACCACCCTTGCCCGGAGGTTTCCCAGGCACCGGGTGCTGGGCGACGATCTGGTGGCCGTGTCGCCTTCGGGGGAAGGTTTCCTGCTCTACGGGACCCCTTGGCCTGGCCGGGAAGGGGGCCCGGTGTCCTACGGAGGTGTGCCCCTCAGGGCGGTTTTCGTCCTCCGGCCTGGGGAGGAGAAGGGCGTTGCCGCGTGCGCTCCGGCAGAAGCCGTGTCGCTTCTCGCTGCCGAGGCGCCCCGTCTGGAGATGCCGGATGAGGAAAGCAAGCTGTTGGAAGTATTTTCAAGTTTGTGCGCCGCGGTCCCGATATGCAGATTGAGCGCCGGGCTGCAGGACGATGTCATGGAGTACGTCGAAGAATTCATCTAAGATGGTGGAAAGCGGCCGGCAAGGGAGAGGATACGAAATGCGGACACCGAAAGGAGAGGGGACGGAAGTCCTGCGGCGGGAAGACCGGGAATTCGCGGACAGGCTCTACCGTTCGCGGGTGCCTTATTCGGGAAGCCTGGAACTGACTCACCGCTGCAACCTCTCGTGCCGCCACTGCTACCAGTTGCCGCCGCGCCATGCGGAACTGGATACCCGTGCCTGGGACCGGCTCCTGGAGGAGCTGTCGAGGTTGGGGTGCCTCCACCTTTCCTTCACCGGTGGGGAGCCCCTGCTGCGCCCTGACCTGCCGGAGCTCCTGGAGCGGGCGGTGGAACTCGACTTCGCGGTGACCGTGCAGACCAACGCCGTGCTGGTTGACGGGAAGATGGTACGCATCCTTCGGGGCCTGCCCAATGTGAGGGTGGACGTGAGCCTTTACGGGGCCCGACCCGGGACTCACGATTTCCTGACCCGCGTTCCGGGCTCCTTCGCTGCGACGCTCAGGTCCCTGAACCTCCTCAGGGAAGCGGGAGTCCCCGTGATCCTCAAGGTGACGGTGGGCAACTTCAACCTCCCGGAGATGAATGACCTGGCCGCCCTCGCTGAGGACCTGAAGGCGGAGGTGGTCTTCTCCCCACTGATATTCCCGCGCAATGACGGGGACCCGGCCCCCACGGGGCTCCGCCTCGACGATCGCGGTCTGGAGGATTTCTACCGCCTGGAATGCGGGTATTGGCTAACACGATGGCGGGCTCTCACCGGCGGGGAACAGGGTGACCCTTCTTTCCTCGGCCCCGCCATGGAAGGGTGCCTTGTCGGCCTACCCGGAGGGGATGCCTCCGGACGGCGCCACTGCGGCTGCGGAAGCACCGTCTTCGCCGTCAACCCCTACGGTGACGTATATCCTTGCGTGGCCTTTCCCCTTGTGGTGGGTAACGTAGCGGAGGAAGGCTTCGCCGCGGTATGGGAGAACTCTTCGGTGCTACGGATGATAAGGGAAAGCGACGAGGAGATCCCCTCTTCTTGCGAGGACTGCCCGCATTTGAGCATCTGTCCATTATGCAGAGCACTTTCCTACCTTGAGGACGGTGCACCGATAACCAGGAACCATGAGCGGTGCCGGCAGACACACATCATGACCGGAGTCTTGTCTGAGGTCTTGGAACATGAAAAAGCAGGCCGGAAAGAGGAAAGAGTACCGTAAACCGGACATGACCGTTCTGCGCATCAACCGGTTCTTCCTCGGCGGATGCCAGAACATCTGGCCCAATTGCTATTCCCTGTTCCTCTTCATACCCGGCGCCGCTCGCTGCCGCTGATCTTGCCGGGAAATACCCGCTCTCCCTCCGAAGATATGCCCACCATGGCATCTTTACGAACATAACGGGCACATGTGTTCGGGATATGGAACCCCCTTTCCGCGTACCTGGCCCCGCAGCGTAATGGCCATCCCCCTCCTTCCGCCATCCATAAGGCTTTTATCTGGACATAACTGGCACATGAGTTCGGTATGAACCCTATACGTCATGGTCGCTGTGAAAGGCGGCGCGAGGCAGCCTGAACGAACATAAAAAGGCCGTTTATTCGCTTGAGGAAAGGGGTTTCCGTTCAACCTCCCATGCACACCGCTGACGGGCATATTGCTCCGATGGCCGGATTTTTTGAAAGTCCCAGAAACTATTCGCCGTTCTCTGAAGCGAGGAACGGAGAAAGAATCGACGGAAGGGACAGTCAGAAAAAGATGAACCCCGAGGGAAAGCGAGCCAAGATGAAAGGTTACCGGAAACACCAGCTTGCGGGGGCCACGCTGGCAGCCCTGCTTGTCATCGCCTCCCTTTCCCTTGCTTTCACCGGGCCGGCGGCCAGGGAGGGCGTTCCGGTGGCGGCCGCCCGCGGGCAGCAGGTCAGCGGTGTGGCGGCACCGGTAGCCGACAAGGTGACCCTTACGGGCAGGGAAGTCGCCAGGATTCCCGAGGTGACGATACCCGAAGGGACTTCTGCTCTTGCAGTTTCCCCGAAGGTGAAGGAGGGCGTGAAAACGCAGCCCTCGGGAGGCGACGCGGAATCCAAGCCGGTGGATGGAGGCGAAGCGCAGAAGGCCATACCACCGGATAAGATCCCCATACCGGAAACGGGGGTCAACCCGCCGACCGACCTCGCCGGGACCTTCGTGCCCCAGCAGAAGCCCTATGTGCTGCTCAAATGGAATGGCAACAACCATCCCAAGTTCTTGCGCGAGTTCCGGATCTACCGGGTGGTGGCAGGCGAGGAACTGGTGGGGGATCCGGCCCCCATAGACAGCACCAAGAAGGAGCAGTACCAGGATTTCGGTCTGGAGCTCGGAAAGACTTACGTCTACTGGGTGACCGCGGTCTCCAAGAGCGGGGAGGAGAGTGCGCCTTCCAACACTGTGGAGGTTGTGACCTACCAGGACCTGCCACCCCAGACGCCGCAGGGCCTCACAGCGGCGGCCGTCGATCCCGGGGTTTGCCTGGATTGGCTGCCCAACCCGGAATCGGACGTGATCGGCTACATGGTCTACATGATGAGCGGGGGTGTCTATCAAAAGCTGACCGCTCAACCGGTAACGGAAAATCACTTCTATCACCCCACCGGAGTTGCGGGTAACGTCTACGCCGTGACCGCGGTCAACGTCTTCGGCACGGAATCCGATTACGCAGTGGCCGAGGCATTTCTAGCCGCACCCTCCTATTTCGAGGAATGCGCTGCCGGCGTGGTCATGGAGGGCCTGTGGGTCTACGAAGCGTACCCGGAGGCCTCCGGAGGCAGGATACTGGTGGCCGGAAAAGCG
>MU158657.1:10578-14430 GCA_015711895.1 Candidatus Solincola tengchongensis
AGATAAACTGCACCTCCGCGTCACCGGACGGCAGATCAAGGTGTTCTCGGCCATGTACTGGAGTTGCGGTGCGGCGGCCATGTACATCGACGGCGAATACATCACCACCGTCAACCTCTACAGCTACGACCCGGTGTTCGGCTCGGTGACCATGAACGTCCCCGGATTGGTGTACGGGGAACACTCCCTAACCATAGAGGTCCTGGGCACCGGGAATCCGGAAACGAACCTTTGCTTCGTGAACGTGGACGCCTTTGAGGTGAGGTAGCGCGGACGCGTAATGCCAGGGACGAGAGGCTGGGTTTTCTGATAAGCACAGGACGCAAAAACGTAGCCCACAAGAAGGGCCGCCCGTCATGGGCGGCCCAGCCATCCTCGGGGTATAATCTAAAAGGCCGTCTTACGGCCTTGGGACAAGTTAATCGGCTCGCAAGACACGATCGTAGAGCTTGGACGGAACGTGGTGGGGTGTTTTGAGACTCAGGCTTGAACCTCGCTGGATAAAGTTCCTTCTCCCAATTCTGGGAGGGCTTTTGCTCGCTTCCGCATCCCTCTATCTTCTGCGTCTGGGGGAGACGGGCAAGGGCAGCGGAACGGACTTTTCCGAAGATGAGCGCGCGCTGATACTCAACCCCGACCTCCCGCCGCCGCGGGAGGTAAGGGTGAGCGTGGACAAGGGAGCCACTGTCGCCTGGGAGGGGGAGGAAGGGGACATGAGAGTCATCGGGTACAACATCTACCGCTACAGCGGGGAGGGGGATAGCGGCGAACGCGTGAACGCGGCCATCGTGTCCGATACCGTTTACCACGATGACGACGGCACCATGTTCAACAGCTACGCGGTAGCCCCAGTAGACCAGAACGGAAGGGAGGGAAGGAGGTCCGAGCCCGTGGCCCCGGTGGCGGAGCCCAAATCGCTAAGCGCACTTGTCCCCATGGCAAGGCCGGTGAGGTTGGAAGACATGACCTTTCGCGGTCAGCCCGCCCCGGACGGGCTCCCCCCCAAGGCAGTGGACTGCACGGCGGATGGGATGAGCTACGTGGGCACCTGGTACCTCGAGAGGTACGCAGAGGTGACCGGGGGAACCCTTATGGTCACCCCATATGCGGGGAGCTACCTGGCTTACACCTTCGCCGGGGACGGGGTGGCGGTCATCTCCACCCGGCACTGGAATTACGGGATCATGGAGGTCTATGTGGACGGCGAGCTGCGCGCGGTGGTGGACCTCTTCGCCACCGAGACCCTAGTAAAACAGAGGGTGTTCGAGGCCTCCGGTCTGGGACCTGGAGCGCATACCATAAAGCTGGCATGCACGGGGAGGCGCAATCCCTCGGCCAACTTCACCTTCATCGACGTGGAGGCCCTGGAGGTCCTCTCGGGGCCCTAACCCCGCGTTTCCAGCCTCGAAGTAAATCAATCAGTAGGTTCTGGCGCGGCTTTAGGCCTCATCTAATGTGGCTGCCAACGTTTTTCAAGCCTACGTATAGTGGGCGAACGAGGTGTTGTGGCGACCGTGGGCTCAATTTGTTCCGCCGCCGGCGGACCTCCCCGCTTGGCGGAGGGGTCGTTAGCTATGGCCGAAGCGGCTGTTGCAGGTGTGAGGTCGCCCTGCTTATCCATGGACGAAGCTCCATGATAAGTGAGCCGGCGGCACTACGGCGAAAGGGGTGATTCGTAGCGAGGCTAGTGTGGCGCCAGCCCATAGCTCCTCATTCCTTAGAGGGCTGGTAATAGTAATAACGGTAGTAGCCGTAGCGTGTGGCGGGAGCGATGCCGGTGATGACCAAGCCGAGCAGGTGAGCGTTCACCTTACGCAGGAGCTCGACGGCGCGGCGGGCGCTGTTGCGGTTGGATCTCCCGTAACGGGCCACGAGGATCACCCCGTCGCACATGGCGGCCAGGGCTATGGATTCGGAGGCCACCAGCACCGGCGGGGAGTCCACGAGGACGTAGTCGGCCTCACCACGCAGCCTGGAGACGATATCCTTCATGGCTCCGGAGGTGGTCAGCTCCCCGGGGTTGGGTGGCTTGACTCCGGAGGGGAGGACGAGCAGGCCGCGGCCTCCCACCTCACATAGGGCTTCCTCCAGGGGTATGCCTCCCGCCAGGACACCGCTCAACCCCCTCTCCGGGTGAACGTCGAAGTACTTGTCCAGGACCGGTTTTCTGAGGTCCGCTTCCACCAGGACGACCCTCTTGCCCGTCTCCACCAGGGCTGCGCCCAGGTTGACCATCACCGTGGACTTGCCCTCCTCGGGTTCGGCGGAAGTGAAGAGGATGGCCTTGCGCTCCCCCTGGAGGTCCAGGAAATCGAGGTTGGTGCGCAGGGTCCTGTACCCCTCCACCGCCGGGTGGCGGGGCCTTTCCTGGTAGACGATGTGGCGGGGAGGGAGGTCCTCGGGTAACACCATGGGTATCTCCCCGATGATGGGCAGTCCGTAGTGTTCCTCGAAGTCCTCCCGCGAGCGCAGAGTATCGTCGAGGTAATCCACAAGGAAGGCCAGGCCGGTTCCCAGTATGAGGCCGAGGAAGAAGGCCAGCACGCCGTTGCGCATCGGCCGGGGGGACGTCCGGGTACCCACCTGCGCCGGCTGGATGATCTCCAGGCCGCGCTGTTCCAGAGACTCGGCTATGCGCAGGGTCATGTATTTCTCGTATAGAGCTGCCCATAGGTTTACCCCGCGCTGGGCCTCCGCCTGGAGCTCGGCGGGAAGGTTCCCAGCGGTGTACTGCTTGGCCCGCTCCGCCACCTCCCGGATCTGCTCCTCCACCTCCTGGATGCGGTTCCAGACCTCTTTGCGCGCTTCGCTTATCTGGCGGATGGCCGCCAGCTGGCGGCTGGCGATGTATTCCTCGGCGTAGGCCTGGGCTATGTCCCGTGAGAGTTGGGGGTTGTTGCTCCGCACGGTGATATCGAATATGTTCGTACGCTGCACCGGTTCCACCTTGACCATGGAGGCAAGCTCGAGGGAGGCGGGGGTCTTTTCCGGGATATAGACGTCTTCACCGGCCTCCCTCTCCCGCGCCCGCTGCTCGTAGAGGAGCTGCAGGTGGGCCTCCACGGCCTGGGCCATGGTGTCCGTTTTAATGATCTCCGTCTGCGTCTGGATGTAGCGGTCGGGGTCGAAGAGGGCGGAGGTGAAAAAACTCCCCAGCACCGATTCGCTGGCCGAGCTGACCTCGCTGAGTATCTCCACCCGCGATTCATAGACCGGAGCCTGCAGGAAGGTGAAGATGAGGGTGGCGGCCACGATGACCCCCAGGGTACCCAGGAGTATCCACCGCCGGTTTACCAGCACGCTTATATAATCCTTCAGCTCCATGCCTTCGCCGTCCACTTCCCACGCCGGAGCGCTTTTCCGGAGAATTCGAGTTCACCGGCCGGCTTTCCTCCGCACGCCTCGTCTCGGAGGATCATATGCTGGGCCTTGCGCTTTCAGATTACCCGCCGGGCCGGTTTCCCTGCAAACAATCTCTTCCCGGAGGAAGGCCTTGCGCTTGCTCCTCTGCGCCTTCTCGCGTTTCTGTCTTCATGGGGTTTATCGGGTTCGCCCCCCGTTTTCTGAACCCGGCCCAGCCCTGGGCGACCTTCCTTTTCCCGCCCGGTACGACCCAATGTTTAAACACCTCCGTGTCAAGTGACCATTGGGGAAATGGGGCGCGCCACTCGGTCCGGATTCCCGCTCAATATCCACGCACGCCTATGGAGACGTGTCCCCCGTCGCGACCTCTCCAGTACATGGCCCGCTCGCAGATCACCGGTAAGGTAGCGCTGATCATAATGGAGACGTCGCTTTCCTTCACCACGTCGTTCACGAAGAGGGTGGAGCGTGAGTTGCCGGGCTGCTGGA
>JACVJH010000376.1 GCA_015711895.1 Candidatus Solincola tengchongensis
GTCCGTGGCACTAGTTTCAAGCTCGTTTTTCGAGCCGCAATCCATCTACCTGGTGTTTTATGTCCGGAGCGGGTCAAAATCGGGGGTTAACTGTTCAAGATGAGTTTAAAGATGCCGGTTCGCCGACTGCGACAGGCCTCCGGCCTACCCGACCCCTGGACCTCTTGGAGAAAAACGAAAGGCGACATGTGCAGCCCTTTATTAGCGGGACGTCTTAAACTCGGACGAGGGGAAGCGCGTCGAAGATGCCGCTTCGAGGCTTTCCACCGCTGGATCCCTTCCTCGCTGCGGGTCCGGGTTGATATACAATGACTACGGCCCTTTCATGTCGGTTTCCCCGGGGAGAAGATCACGTCCGGGCTCGATCTCCTCGCTTTCGCGGCCCGTGCCTGTTGGAAGGAGGTGAAGATGAGCATTAAAGATCAAGTCCCCGTGGTGGCGGTTCGGACGGTCGTTTTCCTGGTCCTGGCCTCTCTGACCCTCTCGGCCCTCGCCTGTGGTTCCCGGCCGGGAGGGAACCCGCCTTCCGGCGACGGAAGCGGTAAGCCGCCGTCGGGTCCGGACATCAGGGGATACGTCACTCAGGTGGCGGTGCCCGCGCCTCCGCCTCCTGGAGTGTCGGATGCCATGGTCGGAAAGGTCCTGGTGGAGGGGGAGCTGGAGGAGGACAAGAGCTACGACAGGGCCTGGGTGACGGTGATGCCGGAGACGCGCATCTACCGCGCTTCGGACGGGAGCAGCGCGTACTTCAACGACCTCCAGAAGGGGATCAAAGTGGAGGTGTTTTTCACTGGCCCGGTCATGGAGTCCTACCCCGTCCAGGCCACCGCGTCGGAGATCCGCATTCTGGATTGAAATGGTTGCCCCGGCGTGCGCGCGATCATACTCCGGGATACTCCGGAGAGCGGCCCACCCACCGGATACGGTGGAGTGAAAGGCACAGATCCAGGGCCGCGCCTTCCCTGGGCTTAAACGCTGGTATGTGAGTTCGAGGCGGGAGGGACGATGGAGGATGGCCGGTGGTTGCCGCTTTATTCTCCAAGCCTCAGTCCGAAACCAAACGGATCTTCCCGCCGGCGGCCTGGACCGAGGACGGCGTGAAACATAATGGGTCGGGGGAGGCTTGTACGCATGGATGAAGGAACGCCTTTTGGGGACAGGGATTCTCGTATATACGAAGGATCTCGGGCCGTGCAAAGTTTTCGGCGCAAACCCTTTTCGTCCTTCGCGCTGCCCTTTATCCTCTTCGCTTGCCTTGTCGCTTCCTCCTGCGGCGGGGTAGCGGAAAGCCCTGTCCCTCGCGCGGGGGACATCGTGTGGG
This sequence comes from Candidatus Solincola tengchongensis, assembly GCA_015711895.1. Lineage (GTDB taxonomy): Bacteria > Actinomycetota > Geothermincolia > Geothermincolales > RBG-13-55-18 > Solincola_A > Solincola_A tengchongensis. Next base: position 1,322 of record JACVJH010000376.1, read on the forward strand.
CGAAAGAGCTGGGTTCCTCCCTACAGGAAAGGGGCTATTGCGTTAAGTCAGTCCCGGACGGGGGTATGTCGTTCTGGGGGACCGATGTCAGCCGGGTTCGGAGAAGACCGACCTCTACCTGGTGAAGACGGACGGAGAAGGGCAAGCCGTCTGGGAGAGGACCTTCGGCGGTGAGGGATGGGATAGGAGGTATTCGATGGCGCTCACCGCCGACGGCGGGTATCTTCTTGCCGGAGACACCGACTCCTCCTGGGCCGGCCTGTGCGATGTTTATCTGGTGAAGGTGGATGCGGACGGAAACCAGTTGTGGTCGGAGACTTACGGGGGGAGCGGGTACGACTGGGCCTATTCCGTGCAGGAGACCACGGATGGCAGCTTTCTCCTGGCGGGCCAGACGGAATCCCTCGGGTCGCCCTCCGGAATATATCTGCTGAAAACCGATGCCCAGGGGACATTGCTCTGGCAGAAGAAGGTAAACCTTGGGGGGACCTCACTGGCCAACGGCGTGGAAGCGGCCCCGGATGGGGGCTATGTCCTTTGCGGCTGGGTCGTGAGGCAAGGAAAGAAGGATATGGACGCCTGCCTGGTAAAAGTTGACAGAGACGGGAATGTCCTCTGGCAGAGGTTTTTCGGGGGAGGCGGGGACGACTGGTGGTCCTCCGTCAAGGCGGTCCCCGGAGGGGGATATGTGCTCGCGGGAGGAACCACCTCCAGGGGGTCGGGAAAGCACGATGCCTAGCTGGTCATGACGGATGAGCAGGGGGAGCTCTTGTGGGAAAGGACTTTTGGCGGTGAGGGGGACGACTACGCCCATGGAGTCTGCGTGTTGGAGGGCGGAGGTTTCGCGCTCGCCGGGAGCCTCTGGTCGGCGGCCTCCGGCGATGATGCGTACCTGGCGATAACCGACGAAGAAGGGAATGCTCTGCTGGAGAGGACGTACGGAGGCGGGGGCGGAGACTGGGCTTATTCCGTCATCCCCGCTGCTGATGGAGGCCTGATCCTCGTCGGGGGATGTGCCTTGGCCCCCGACAGGGGGGAGGACGTGTTCCTGCTCAAGGTGTCCGGTATGGAGGGTTGATTTCCTTTGTCCCTTGTATCACCACGAACTCCTGCCGGCGATCTATACCATCCGGCCTTCAGGGTAGGGGCTTCCCTGCGGGCGATCTTTCCATCATGAGGGATTTCCGCCGATCCAGGAGGACTTACTCGATCTGACGCATCCGTATCTCCTCCGCGGCAGAATAACCTGCAGGGGCCGCACCGCTGCCGCGAAGGCCTTGATGAAGACCGCGCCTGCCCGGACATCCCCGAGTTCATTCCACCGAGGCCTCGATCCACGGTGAGGGCTTCGTGACCTTGGGAGGTAACCGACTTAACGAAAGGAGGGGAACCGCGAGCCCTCCCCTCCACAGAGGGCTAGGGTCCTTCTCCGTCCGCGCATTGCGGTCCTGGGACGGCAGCCCGGGGATGGAGGGCGCTTGGTCTTGGTAGCCGGGAGGAGGTGTGAGGGTGACCTGACAACTCGTCGCTCTACCCTTCGTCGCGGAGTTTCGGGAGCCTGGCCACCCTCTTCTCCGGGATTCCATTAGGGAGGGGCGGGGAAGGCCACTCCCGCGCAGGGGTAGACGAGGCGGTGCCCGCTTTGCCCTTGGGCATCCCGTTCGGGAAGAGCGTGGCGACTGAGATCTCGATGGCCATCGGGCACGCCAAAGGTTTGTGTGGATTTGTGCGAAAGCGCGTCGGCACGATGCGGACAAAGAGAAAGGGCGCCCGCCGGGGCGCCCTTTCCGATCGTCGCTCCGATTAGGCAGCGGCGCGGCGGGAGAGCATGATCCCCCCGCCCACCAGTATGAGGGCGAAGATGATGGAGAGCACGATGGCCACGATCCAGCTGGCCTTGGAACCGGCCTTGTAGTTGTATGTGGGCTTGGCCTGGTAGACGAAGCGCACCTGGTTGGTGGCGTCCTCGGCGCGGCCCAGCAGGTGGTCGAACTCCTCGGCGCGTTTGGCGATGGCCTTCAGCTCCGCCTCCGTGGTGTTGAGCATCACCAGGTTCTTGTACAGCCCGTCCACCATCTGCTGCGTGCCGCCCCCCACCTGGGTGAGGCCCTCCTTGATGGCGTTGGTGCCGTAGAGCAGGGTGTCCGGCGTCCCGGCGCTGCCCAGTCCGGCTATGGCGTCGGCAAGCCCCGCGGAAAGCAACTCCAGGCCCTCCAGGAGGCCGGGGTTGTTCGGGTCGCCCGTGGACATCCCCGCCTTGAGCTGATGCAGGCCCCCTTGGATGGCGGCCATGGCGTAGAGCAAGGTGTTTTTGTCGTCCTCCGTGCCGATGCCCGCCTTCATGGCGTTCAATCCGTCGATCACTTTGTCCACCGCGTACATTAAGGTCTTCGCCTGCGGGTCGCTGCTCTTGATCCCGTTCTGGATGGCCATGAGCCCGGCCATTACCAGGTGCACCCCGTAGATCAGAGTCTTCTTGGTGTATTGATCGCCCACCCCTTTTATGATTCCCTCTGCGTAGCCCTGGATGGTGGCCTTTAGGACGGGGTCGGTTATCCCCTCCGCCGCTGCGAATATGAGCTGCGCTACCTGTTTGATACCCGGTTTGGGCACGCCGGAGGGGTTGTCCAACCCGAGCTCCAGTGAGCGCATCCCGAAAAGGAGCGTCTCGTCGGTATCCGTGTCGCCTATCCCTTCGTATATCCCCTCAAGGCCTTCCTTCATGGCGTTCATGGCGTAGAGCAGGGTCTCGTCTTCGGTCTTCGAACCTATCCCCGCCAGCATTCCGTACAGCCCGCCGATCACCGCGTTCGCGGCATAGAGGAGGGTTTGGGGGGTTCTCTCCGAGCCGATGCCTGCCGCCGCCTCTTCCACACCCGGGATCATCGCGGAGTCTATGTTGGACTTGGCGTACGGCAGGCCCTCCTGGGCGTCGGCCATCTGCTTCAGGCCGTTATCTACTGCGGTGATACCGTAGAGAAGGGTATCCTCCTTGGAGGGGTCCCCTACACCCTCGTTGATCTGCTTGACGCCCCCGTAGAGCTGTTCCAGTCCGGCCTTGAAGAGGGCTGTGGGATCCACCTGGTTGGTCTCCGGGAAGACGAAGGCCACGGCCAGGGTCAGGGGCGGGAGCTGGAAGTCCTTCACGTCGGCCTTGATCCAGATGGTATGGCTTTCCTCAGTGGCCGGCGGGAAGAGGGGGATGCTCCACCCCACGTTGTAGAAATCGGGCATGGGCACAACGAGCCCCGTGGGGTCCGCCTCCAGGTTGTAGAATATGCGGTTGTCGAAGTACCAGTCGTAGGGCTGGATGACCAGGGGGAGGTAGGTCTCCACCTCGGTCTCCTTCAATTCTCCTGTGTCCGGGTCCTTGTACTCCACGCGGGTCTTCTCCTTGCTGGTGTTCTTGAAGGTCACCTCCATCTCGAAGCGCCCGCTCTTTCCGGTGATCTCGTCACGGTCGGTGACCGGCACCCCGTCGAACTTGTACTTGAAGCGCACGTCGAGGGGGATGCGGGTCCTGGCTTCCTCCACCATGGCCTCGGAGAGCTTGGTGGCGGCGATGTAGCTGGCGTTGTCCTTGGACTTCAGCCCCTCCCAGACAAGGTAATCGCCCTCCACCTTGGGCTTCTTGAAGCCCTTCACCCCCTGCCACCCGGTATTCTCACCGAAGGCTTTCTTCTCCCGGACGTCGAAGGTCCCGTCGCCCTTGAGGGATAGGATCTCAAAGACCTGCACCTCCTCGATCTCCCCGGACCAGTCCATGGTGCAGAAGACGAACTCCGAGTCCACCACTTCCTTCTTGCCCGTTTTCTCCGTGGTGGCCCCCGCGGGTATCGCTGTGGTCAGGGCGATCACCATGCCCAGGGAGAGCAGCAGGACTAGAGTCTTCTTTGTGCGTCTCATCCCCGCCACCTCCTACTCGCTACCGGTCCCCGACGTCTCCACCGCCTCTTTGCGGCGCGGGGAGATGATCAGGGCGTCAAGCACCGCGGCCAGGAGCATACCGAAGAGGAGGGATAGAACGGTCCCGAAGAGGGTGGTAATCGCTCTGGGTAGGGCTTCCACGGGCTTTTCCATGAGAAGGTAGTCGAACCTGGAAACCGCTCCCAGGAAAACGCCCCAGCCCACCAGGTACATGGGGAGCATCTCCCGCATCTTGGGTATGGACACCAGGACGGCGATGAGGATGAAGATGGCCCCGGCGATGGCCACCGAGAGCCCGTAGTAGAGCGGGAAGACCAGCATGTAGAGGACGAAGCTGAGCAGTCCCGCCAGCACTCCCAGCACCGATCCCAGGGTCATCCAGGGAAGGGAGCGCATGAGTGCCGGCCCGTAGGCCATGCATACCCCGAAGGCCACCAGCGCCGCCCAGTAAGCCTTGGCACCCAGCCAGTCGAAGAGCCAGATCCAGAAGAAGGTCACCACCGCCAGCACCACGGCCAGGATGGCGTTGCGTTTGACGTTTTCCATACCTACCCCCCCTCAGTTACGCGACGGACCGCCGACCCGCTCTTGATGGAATTATGCTCAACCGCTGCGATGGAGATGAAAGTCCGTGGACCGCGATGGTGCATCACCTCCTCCAGCCGAGCCTCTCCCCGCTTTACTCCATTATTGACCAAACCTGGCTTGTTAAGCAACACAAAGGGGCCTCAAATGTATCCTTTTCGGCCGTTTTCATGCCTTCCACGCAAATTTTTTCCACTTCCACCGCCTATTTACCTTCCCTTCATCCGCCCTCTACTTCGCCATCCCCTGCACGGAGTGTTGTCGAGTAAGCCGCTCACGGATCTACCGATCTTCATCCCGCTTCCCTCCGCCGGCCTCCGCAGGTGTGGCTGTCGGTGAAAGGATTAAGAATCGGCGGACCTTCATCCTCCCTTCCCCTTCATCATCCTCCGCAGGGCGAGGAGGTTGGCCTTGGGTTCGGGCGGAAGTTCCCTGGCCCCGCCCAGTATCTGAGAGTAAAGGGTGACGGCGGCGCAGAACTCGAGGGTCTCCAGGCGGTGGTAGGCCTGTTCCACGTCGCTTCCCCAACAGAGCGCCCCGTGGTTCTCGAGGAGCACCGCGTCGTGTTCGTCCAGATAGGGAACGACCGCCTCGGCCAGCTCCGGGCTCCCCGGCGGACGGAAGGGCACTAGGGGCACCTCGCCGAGGAAAATCACCGCCTCCGGAATGAGGTGCAGGTCCAGAGGCTTCCCGGCAACGGCGAAGGCCGTGGCCAGTGGAGGATGGGCGTGCACCACCCCCCCAATGTCCGCTCTTTCCCGGTATATCCGCAGGTGCATGGGGGTCTCCGTGGTGGGGTGGCCCTCGCCGCGCAGGACCTTGCCCTCCAGGTCCACGGCGAGGATCTGCTCCGAGCGCATGAAACCCTTGCTCACCAGGGTGGGGGTGATGAGGACCGTTTCCTCGTCCAGACGGGCGGATATGTTGCCGGAATTGGCCGAAGCCATGCCCCTTTGCCAGATGCGGCGGCCTATATCGCATATCAGTTCCCGGAGATACGCCTCGTCGCCCAATTTCCCTCCCCCTCACGCCCCGTGCCCTTGAATCTAGGAGATCAAAAGATCTTCTTCTCCCACCAGCGCTCCTTGCCACCCTCCCCTTTGCGGTAGGTGCGCACGTTTATCTTCTGCTTGGCCGCGGGAGTCTCAAGCGGTTGTTCCACCTCCAGAGGGTCTTCCATCTCCATCACTTTCTCCTCGTGGTGCAGCACGAGGGCACCCACCACCTTGATGGGAGAATCCTTCAATCGTCCCAGCATCTCTTCCCATCCCTGCCGGGGGTTGCCCATGGCCTGATACACCTCCAAGAGATAGTCGGCGAAGACGAAGGCCAGGGGCTTCAGTTCCGCCTCGTAGAGTTCCCGGTCCTCGGGGGTGAACTCCTCGAAGGGCACGTCCATGAGGTTCAAGAGGTGTTGAGGCGCCTGCAGGCCCTTCTCTTCGAACTTACGCTCCAGCTTCCGGGTGAAGAAGCTTCGGTTCACCTTCCGCGGGCTTGACGTCTTGGGGGACTGTTCCGAGATCCCTTCCACTACTCTCACCTCGACCTTAACTTTTCCTCCCGTGCAGTTCACTTTCATTATATCGGAAGGATGCGCCTTACCTTGAACTGATTTATAATACCTTTGCGCCGGACCTGATCGGGGAGGGGCGATTTGAAGGACATCCTGCCGGCTCACATCGGCATCATCATGGACGGCAACGGCCGCTGGGCCAAGATGCGGGGCCTTCCGCGCATCGAGGGGCACAGACAGGGCGAGGAATCCATCATGGAGGCGGTGAGGTTCTGTGCCGCCAAAGGCATAAGAGCCCTCTCCCTCTTCGCCTTCTCCACAGAGAACTGGGAACGCCCCCCGGAGGAAGTACGTTTTCTGGTCAACATGAGCCGGGACGTCCTCCGCAAGAGGCTGGAGGAGTTCATGGAACTGGGAGTGCGCCTGAGGCACTTGGGAAGGAGGGACCGCATACCGGAGAAGATACTGGCCTGGTTCGACCTGGCGGCTGCGGCGACCGCCGGGAACCGGGGTTTGAACCTGAACATCAATTTCAATTACGGGGGGAGGCGGGAGATACTCGATGCCTCCCTGCGTGTCGCCGAAGCGGTCAGGAGGGGAGAGCTGTCTCCCGACGGAATAGACGAGAACAGTTTGAGAGAGTTTTTCTACGCGCCAGACCTCCCAGATATTGACCTCCTCATTCGGACGGCGGGAGAGATGCGCATAAGCAACTTCATGCTCTGGCACCGGGCAAAGGCCGAGATACTGGTCACCCCAGTGCTGTGGCCGGATTTCGGATGGAAGGAACTGGAAGACGCCCTTGAGGAGTACAGGCGCCGGAAACTCGACGAAAAGAGCGATTACCATGCGCCGGAGAGGGACTGGTCCTGAGATTCCCCCTTGACTCTTACGCCTCTTTCCGGAAAGGTCGGGAGAGGACACCGCAGTCCTTCCCCTCCCGCTCTAATCCCGCCAGGGCATCCGGGTACCGGACGAAACCGCATCTGGAGAAGGCATCATCGTCTTTTCCATCCCCTTCCAATCCGTCCGCGGAAAGCCGGCGACGAAAAATCCTCCGTCGACTCTTGAGAGGCATACGATCCTTCAGGAAAGCGATTCTTCCTTCACGATCTCGGGAATGTCCGAACGCCCATAAGAAGACCCGTTTGTGGCGGAGGTCCTTTCTTTGCCTATAGGGCCGATGCGGCGGAATTCCCTCATCCTGAAAACCGGCTTTTCATCTATCCGCTATGCATCAAGGTACTTGCCATCCGTTGTGGTGTTTTTCATCTCGTGAGGTTGAAAAGATACCGTAAAGCTTGATGTAAAGCCCAGTTTTTTGGCTTATGGATTCTCAAATTGCGACGTCCAGGAAAGTTCAGGGAAATGCTTTCGGCTGCCGAAAAATAGGTTAACCGAGGAGAAGGAAAATTTATCCCGGAGAAGAAAATTGGGTAGAGATCAATTCGTGGAAAGGAGTGAGGAGATGGCTACCAAACCAGCGAAGAAGACCGCGGCGAAGAAGACGGCGGCCAAGAAGACGGCGGCCAAGAAGACCGCAGCCAAGAAGCCGGCCGCCAAGAAGACCGCGGCGAAGAAGACGGCGGCGAAGAAGTAGCCATATTCTTATCACCGGGCAGCTCCCCGGCCAATCCTTTGCCCGAGGTCCACGGAGGGGACCGGGAAAAGAAGCGGGGAGCTTGTCTTTTTGACCGTTCTTTCACCGACATCTATACTCATAGGCATGGGGAGCAAGACGGTTCTGGTGATCGAGGACGATCACTCCATAGCCAGGCTTATCGAGATAGTGCTCAGCGGCAAAGGGTTTCACACCCATATCTGTCTCGACGCCTCGAGTGCGCTGGAGATCTTCAGCCGCGTGCGTCCCGACCTGGTAATCCTTGACATCCACATGCCGCGCCGAAGCGGCTTCAGTGTCTTGAAGCGCCTACGGCAGGAAGACGCGACTCAGAACACGCCCATAGTGGTCTTCTCCGTCCTCACCCGCGGAAAGAGCGTGGATCAGCTGGTGAGGATGGGGGCCAGCGATTTCGTGTCCAAGAGCGAGGGCGTGGATGCGCTGGTGGAGAAGGTCATGTCCATCCTGTCCTGAGGCCGTCGAAGAGGGCGGTGAAGATGGAGGTACTGGAGGCCATAAAGAGGAGGAGGAGCATACGCAGGTTTGAGGACCGGCCGGTTCCCGAGGAATGCATCCGAGAGATCCTGGAGGCCGCAAGGCTGGCCCCTTCGGCCAGCAACCTTCAGACCTGGAAATTCAAGGTGGTGACCGATCCCGAGATCCGTAAATCGTTGCGCGAGGCGGCGTTCGACCAGAAGTTCGTGGAGCGGGCCCCCGTGGTCATCGTGGCCTGTATCGATTTCACCGCTTTCGGGGAGCGCTCCAGGAGGACGTTGGAGCTTCTGCGCTCGAGAGCCGTCAGGCCGAGCCTGGAGATGCTCCTGCGCTATTTACGGGGGGAGAAGGGCGCGGAACAGGAGGAGAGGAACCTGGTCAGCGCCTGCATCAACGTGAGCATCGCCGTCCAGAACATGGTGCTTGCGGCGACCTCCCTCGGCCTGGGCACCTGCTGGGTGCGGGCCTTCGACCCTCAGAGGGTGGCGGAGATACTCGAACTTCCTCCCGAATGCCCGCCCCTCATCCTCCTCCCCCTGGGTTACCCGCGGGAGGATCCCGAGCCACGGAGCCGCAAGTCCCTCTCGGATATCCTCCTGTGAGGCGCGAGTGAGGGACGGCTTTTAAGGATCCTCAGACTGGTTCTTCCTTTGACCATCTCACATCCATGCATTGGGTGGGGACCCACGCCCTCGCCGCCTCTCGAGGTGGTTTTCCTCCGTGGAGGTCCCGCCCGGGCCGTGGGCTGGGGGAGCGCTCAATCCTCCGGCGCCGGTATGGTGATCTCGGCGTTTGAGGTCCGGCCGGCGAACCAGTCTGCCAGGCGGCATATGGTGCACGGGTCTTGGGCGGCGAGCTCACCGCATCGGGAGCAGGGCTCGATGGGGTTGAGGGAATCCGGTTCCCGGGACGGCAGTATCTCTCGCAGGGAGAGGGCGAGCTGCAGCTTGCTGGAAGGGATCACCTTCTCCATTTGCTCGAAGACGTCCTTGAGGGCATGACCGCGCGGACTCCAGGTGGGACACTTTTCCTCGAAGACGGGAAGTCCGCGCAGGCGGCAGTAGAGCAGGTTAAGCCTCTCCGGCATGTAATAGAGGGGCTTTATCTTGCGCACCAGACCATTCTCCGGGGGGAGCACGGGGGGCGGGAGCTGGTACTTCCGGGAGAGCAGGTTCTTAAAGGCGAAGAGGAGGATGTCCTCCAGGGTGTGCGCGGTGGCCACCGCGTTCGCTCCCAGCCTGGCCGCCTCGCGGTTGAAGAGGGCCCGTTTGATGGCTCCGCAAACGGCACAGGGGTGCCATCCCTTGATGCGCTGCACCCGCAGGCCCATGTCGCCGATACGGAGCACCCGAAGTTCGACCTGTGCCAGCGCGCACTGTTCCTCGACCAGGCGCAGGTTGCGGTCGGAGAAGTCCCCCATGGCGAGGTGGAAATGGAGGGCCGTGAGGTCGAAACCCATGACCACTCCCAGGCGCTTCAAGGCGTAGAGGAGGGCGACCGAGTCCTTACCGCCCGAAAGGGCCAGCACCACCCTCTCGCCTTCCCGTATCATGTCGTGCTTTTCCAGGGCCCGCCTGATGCGCCTCTCGAAAAAGCGCAGGTAGCAGGGCGAGCACAACTTGAGGTTGAACTCCGTCAGGCGCAGCACTCGAGTCCGCGCCCCGCATATGCGGCAGCGACCGCCAACCTCCGGTACGGGAAGACCTTTCGCCTCTTCCATGGGAACAATTTAACAAAAGCGAATGGATATTTTGAACCGTGGCGGTAGTTTCGGGAGATGATGCGGGCCGCACGGCGCGAGACATTGGGCCACACCTTTCGCATCGGGTGACGAGCGAGGACTCGATGGGCGGCGGCGGTGCCGCGGCGGACCCCTGGTGGGAGGGGGAGGGCCTCACCGGTTTGAGGGCCGAAGTGACATCGCGCCCCCTGTTCCGGCCCGGCAGGGACCCAAGGTGGAAGGTGGCCCGCGGCATGACCGGGAGGTTCTGGCTGCATGCCGCCGCGTCGGTCAGCCCCCTTCGCCGGCTGTGGGTGGGGTGGCGGATCGGGCTTCCTGCCCTTCCGAGCCGGGGGCCAGTGGGAGGCGTGTGACCATGGTCAGCCAGCCGCCCGAAGCCCTGATGACGCTGAAGAGGCCACCGTGCGCGGCGATGATGCGGCGGGCGATGGCCAGGTCCAGGTCGCCCTCGCTGGCGTCCCAGTGGGCCATGGGATGGAGCTTGGGGTTCTCTCCCAGAAAGGTCGCCTGCCGGTTCCTCACGTTTACCGTGTACACCAGCTCCTCTCCCTCCGCCTTCATGGAGACGCGCACCTCCGACCCGCTGCCGAAGCGGCGGGAGATGAAGTCGAACATGCCGTTGATAGCCCGGCTCATCCTCTTCACGTCCACCGTCACCCGAGGGAGGCCGGGCGGAAAGGCGCAAACCACCTCCCGTTGGTCGCATGCGTGCTCCAGGGCCGGCAACGCGGCCCGTACCAGCTCCTCCAGCGGGTAGGCCTCGCGCTGCAGGGGAACCTTGCCCGATTCCAGCCGCGATACGTCCAGCAGGTCCTCCACCAGCCTGCCGAGGTTCTCCGCCTCACGGCGAATGATGGAAAGATATTCCATCTCCGTCTTGTGATCCAGAGGCTTGGAGACCAGCATCTCGCTGAAACCCTGGAGGGAGGTCAAGGGAGTGCGCATCTCGAAACTAACCGCCGATACGAATCCCGATGCGGCGCGGTTCATATCGGCGAGCTTGCGCAGTTCCTCCATGGAGCGCGACCTCTCCCGATGCTGACGTCGTGCCTCCGCGCTCAGGCGTTCGAAGAGGAGGGAGACGAATATCAGGAAGAAGGCCTGCGAACATATGAGCTGGGTCTCTCCGGCCGACGCGCGGTGGAAGAGCGTTGAGGCCGAAAGGTGTGCGGCCAGGGACAGGGTCAAAAGGACGGCGGACAAGCCCGGTGAGGAGAGCAGGCCGCACCCGAAGGCGGTCACGAGGAGCAACAGGGGGAAGAGTGGACTTCGGGCCCCACCGCTCAGGGAAATG
>JACVJH010000377.1 GCA_015711895.1 Candidatus Solincola tengchongensis
CTCGGCCATGCCCGGTGTGAGCTCCCCCATCATGGAGTTGGGGATGAGGATGGAAAGGCTTCCCATTATCACGTCGGCCTCCCCGATGCACACCCGCACCGCGTTCTCCCCCGTGGCCCCGCGGTTGGCCCGTGCCTTCATCATGTTCCCGGTGGCGATGGCGTTGGCCCCTAGGGCTATGATCTCCGTGTCCTCGGGCAGGTTGCGTCGGAGTTCCAGGACTATCTGGTGCCCGATGGAGCCTCCCATTCCGTCCACCACGGCTATCTTCATCTCCGCACCCCCGGTCGCGGTTCCCCGATCAGAACGGGCTCAACGTTTCAGGATCCCACGCCTCACTGCAGCCAGTTGCGGAACTCCTCCACGAAGGCCTGCTTGGGACGCGCTCCCACAAGGCGCTTCACCGGCTCGCCCTTCTCGAAGAGGATCATGGTGGGGATGGACTGTATTTGGTAGTTGCGCGCCGTGGACATGGCCTCGTCCACGTTGAGCTTGCAGACCTTTATCTTCCCTTCCCACTCTTCAGCCGCCTCCTCGAGGATGGGCGCCATCATCCGGCAGGGGCCGCACCAGGGGGCCCAGAAATCCACCAGGGTGGGCTTGTCGCTCTTCAGCACCTCCTGCTCGAAGTTCCCGTCGTTCAGCTCTATCACCTTTCCGGCCACTCCTCACACCTCCTCGCCGTCGTGACCTCTCGTCGTACTCGCGCCTTCACCCCTGGCTCCGGCACGCCGCTCCCACGCGCCTGGCCCTCACACGTAGGCCGTGCCCCTGAGGTTCTCCACGTGGAACTGGGCGTTGAGCGCCGCCCGCACCCCGTCCCCCACCGCGGCAGCCACCTGCCAGACGGCCCCGGCGCGCACGTCCCCGGCGGCGAAGACCCCTTTCATGCTGGTGCGCAGGTCGGCGTCGGTGACGATGAAGCCCCTCTCGTCCAGCTCCACCGCGCCTCTCAGCTCCTCGGTGTTGGGGAGGTTGCCCACGTAGAGGAAGACCCCTTCCACGGGGAGTTCCTCCTCCTCGCCGCTCTCGACATCGGCGAGGACCAGGCCGGTGACCCTCTGGTCACCCTTTATCTCTTTTACCACTTTCTTCCATTTAAAATCTATCTTGGGATGGGATAACGCGCGTTCCTGCAATATCTTCCCGGCCCGCAGGCGGTCGCGGCGGTGGACGATGACCACACGCTCCGCGTATCGGGTGAGGAAGAGGGCCTCCTCGACGGCGGAGTTTCCCCCGCCCACCACCGCCACCACGCTGTCCTTGAAGAAGGCGCCATCGCAGGTGGCGCAGTAGGAGACGCCGCGGCCGTGGAACTCCTCTTCCCCGGGCACTCCCAGCTTGGCCGGCCGCATCCCGGTGGCCAGGATCACTGCGTAGGCGCGGATCTCCCCCTCCTCCGTTTGGAGGACCTTCACCTCCCCCTCCTCGCGTAGGCCCAGGAGGGGGTTGAATGAGGAGATGCGTAGGCCGAAGCCCTCCGCCTGGCGGCGCATGCCGCGCACAAGCTCGTAACCGGAGATCCCCTCCGGGAATCCGGGGTAGTTCTCTATACGCTCCGTGAGGGCAGGCGCCCCTCCCGGCGACTGCTTCTCGAGCAGCAGGGTGTTCATGCGCGCCCGGGAGAGATAGATTCCGGCCGTGAGTCCCGCAGGGCCTCCGCCCACCACCACCACGTCCAGCACCTTGCCGGAACCGCTTTCCGCGTTCACGTCCGTCATCTCTCGACCATCCGCCTTTCCCGGTCCTATGCACGGCGTTCATGCCGCCCGTCGCATTTACCGCGGGATACGCATTTGGTGTTCTATCGTCCTTCTTCTCGGCCGTTCCCGGCCTCCCGAGCCCGCGCGCTCCGCGGCTTTCTTACCACCGATAAAATTGATTCTTCCTTTGATTCTTCGATTATAAACCACACTGCTTCACCGGTCCTGTCCTGAATCATAGACTCGAAACGCCGAAGCGGTCGTGAGCGAGGCAATGCGGAGGAGCCGGACGACGCGATATAAACAACCGCAGAACACAATAAAGATCCTAAAGAACGGCCTGAGGCGCCGCGACCGTCAACCCTGAACCATCGGGTTTTCCTGTCCGGCCTCAGGAGAGGGGCGAAAACAGGGAAAGAGCGATTGTTCATAAGACCGCCCACATCGCCTGGGAGTCGCCCTTGCACCGAAGCGTGACGATGAGGCGGGGAGGGGGCAATCCGCAGGACCGTCAGCGCCGGGTTCAGCCGGTAATCCGGGTGTCACCCTTGGCGGGAAGCACATGATGAGGCGCAGAGGGTGACAATCCGCGGGACCGTCCGCGGCGCCTGGTTGCCATTCTGCGCAGTAACCGTAACGAGGGGATGAAAAGAGTGATCGCCCACAAGACGCTCGCGTCAGTCGTGCCTGGAATAAAATACCCCTGGGGGTATCACGATTCAAGACGTGACCCCCTTCAAACTAATAGGGAGGAGACGGTGTCCTCTAGGTCGCGCAGGGTGCGGCAGACCCGCACCTCACGGCAGAAGGGGGCGTATTCGCTCATCACGCTGTCCCCGGTGTCCCAGAAGGGCCTGGTCTCGGGGTTCAGCCAGATGATCCCCTTGCTCCGGTCCCGCATCTTCTCCAGGGCCCAGGCGCAGGGGTCGTTGTAGTTGTTGCGGGCGTCCCCGATTATGAGGATGTAGGTGCGGAAGCCCACGTCCTGAAGGTATTTCTCGCAGAACTGGCGGAAGACGTAGCCGAAGTCGCTGCGCGCGTGGTAGGCGATGCCCGCCTCGCTGAGGGCACGCCTCACTCCCCTCTCGATCTCCTCTTCCTGGAAGAAGCTGGTAACCTCTCCCAGCTCGTCGACGAAGACGAAGGAGCGCACCTTGGCCAGGCAGTCCTGCAGGGTGTACACGAACTGGAGCATGAACTGGGAGACCCGGGCCACCGAGGAGGAGACGTCGCAGAGCACCATGAGCTCCACCTTCTCCAGGCGCTTGGTGCGCAGCACCAGGTCGAAGGGGACCCCTCCGTGGCGCATGTTCCTGCGCAGGGTGGCCTTTACGTCCAGCTTGTCCCGGCGCATCCTCTTCTCGCGCAGGGACAGCTTGTTGCGCAGCTTGCGGGCCAGCACGTCCACCGCCCTCCGCATCTGCTGCAGCTCCTGCTCGTCCAGGCTGGAGAGGGGACGGAGCATCAGCCGGTCCACGCGCTCCGATGTGGGGACGCGGTCCACGTTGCGCGCTTGCTCCCTCTCCACGTAGCGGCGCACTTGGCGGCGCAGGGCCTCGCGGTTGGCCTGGTATATCCTCTCCAGCTCCTCCAGGTCCTCCTCCGGCCAGCCCGCTTCCCGGAGGCGCGACTGCAGCTCCCGGAAATCCTCGTCCATCCTCTCCCAGTCGAAGGAGTCGAAGATGCGCCGCGTGTACATCCCCACCTGCATGCGCGTGACCAGCTGGGATGTGCCCACCGCGCCGGCGGCGGCGCGGATGAAGGACTCGAACTCCCCTCCCCTTCCCGCAAGGAGCAGCATGAGCAGCGGGTTGTGCCCGTTCTGCGCCGCCATGGCCCGGAGCTCCTCCTCCAGCCGGGCCAGGAGCTCCTCATCCGGTGAGGCCACCTCACCGGAACCTTCCAGCCCGTAGAAATAGAGGGGGAAGAGCTCGTCGAACACCGCCCCGTCTTTCCTGGTCTTCACCAGGGCGGCCTTGAGGGAGGCCCGGAAGACCTCCGGGTCCCACATCCCCGCCGCCTCCACGGCGGAGAGGGCATCGATGCTCTCCGCGGTGGAGACCGGAACCCCGCGGTTGCGCAGGCTTCTCACGAACTCGAGTATGCGTTCCTCCAATGCGCGAACCTCCGGGGAATCAACCGGCGGCGATCTGGTGCAGGTTCTCCTCGGCCTTCCTTATGTCCTTCTCG
>JACVJH010000378.1 GCA_015711895.1 Candidatus Solincola tengchongensis
AGGCTGACCATTATCACCCTCTTGACCGGGCTTTTGGGTATTACCGCCTGGGGGGCGGCGTAGAGCATGTCCAGGCCGATGAAGGTCTCCACGCCCGCGTCATTGAGCTGGAACTCGATCTCCCTCTCCGCCAGAAGAGGGCTCATGGGGACGAATACCGCTCCCGCCTTGAGGAGGCCGAAGTAGGCGATGGCGAACTGCGGGCAGTTGGGAAGGTGTATGCCCACCCGGTCCCCTTTCTTCACCCCCAGCGAGGCCAGGGCGGCCGCGAAACGGTCGGAGAGGTTGTCCAGCTCCTGATAGGTGATCTCCATCCCCCCGAAGATGATGGCATTGCGCCATGGCCACCGCGCCGCCGCTGAGCGCAGTATCTGGAAAACGGGGACCTCAGGATAGGAAAGGTTCTTGGGCACTCCCTTGGGCCAGCACTTGAAATTCTTCTCCATGACCTCCCCCTTTCTCCGCTTTCGAGCTTCTTGGCGGTCAGGTACTTTCCCTCAAGCCGGTTGCCTGCTTAGAGGTAGCCGCAGGTAATTTGAACGGCGTTCATCCCCCAGAGGGTCTGGCCACGGGGCACCGCCTTGAGCACCGGAAATGCGGCCCTTGCCCTCCCTCCCGGCGAAATGAATCCGTTATCGGCGAATACCTCGGCCCGTGCTGCAAAAGGCGCCGGATGGTGCGATCAGGCTCGCCGTTAGCGCTGGCGGTCTCATGGCCCCTATTATGCGGCGGGTTTCCGTTCAGTGACGAGATAGCCGCGCCTCGGTAGGATGTCCTCGTGAGCCTCTGACCCGCCATCCGGCTTCCATCTACCCCTGTCCCGCCGACCGCATGACGGTCATGCGGTATCTTAATGTTAATCGAAAAAGCGCCCACCGGCCACCCTGTATCCTGTTCCACCGCACGGTGGGCACTTCTTCCCCACCCCATCTCTCCTCCCCCATTTCCAACCTCCCGTGAACGGTTCAGGAACAGCATGGGGGTGAGATGACAAAACCCTGAACCGGCTGACGTTTTCCTGTCCCGGAACCTCCGTGCCCGGCTCCTTCAAAGACTCGGCCCCTTTTATGCCGGTTTTGCGACGGAATGCGTTTATATCTGTTTAATCCTGTTAAGCAATACTACCTAATTTACCATAAAGTGGTAAATACCACCTCTTTTTAATACCATTGGCCGATTTCAAAACCCTTTCCGGTTACCCGAAAATGTACCTTGGACGGAGAGTCCAACGCCCCACCCGGAAAGCAGCTGGCCACCCCGGTCGGCTGCTTCCACCTTTATAGGCAGTCCTTCGGACCGTAAGGCGTTTTCACGCCCCCATTCCATCCCGCTACGCCGCGGCCCCTTTCAAGGCCCTGAGGAACGAGCTCGTCCACGGCTCGATCAGGTCCGGCCATGTACGCCGCATCCCGAATGGACGGTGCATCGTCGGCGAAGACGCTTCGTCGGGTCCATGGGGCCGATATAATGCGGCTGTTCCGCATCTTGGTCCCTACCTATGTGCCTTTTATGCAGGCTCGGCACTGGGGCGCGGGCTTGCGCACTCCCGCCCTCCTCCCGGGATAGGGTTTTCTTTCGCGAAGTCAATCCCTAAAAGCCTCGCGTCCCGGAAGGAGGGTTCCCGCCGCAGGCGGTACTCCTGCAGCCTTGTAGTTTTCCTCCAGAAAAGAGCGCAGGCGCGGGTAGTCGTCGGTTATCACGCCCTCTACTCCCCAATCGATGAGCGTCCGGAGGGCGGAGGGAGAGTTCACCGTCCAGGTTATCACCCGTAACCCCTCCTTGCGGGCTGCGGCAACCAGCTCCCTGTCCACCCCCAGGTAGAGGGGAAGGATCACCGACGCCCCGCATTCCCGCGCCTTCCTGAACAGGCGGTCCCTGACGGGATCGTACTGGTCGAGCAAGCCCAAACAAGCCGGGTATCCGGTGCGCCGGAATTCGGAGAGGAAGGCGTCGTCGAAGGAGCTCACCAGAGGGGGTTCCGGGAGGTCGAATTCGCGCAGAAGGTCGGCCAGGACGTAGGGATCGCACCTCTTGACCTCCAGGTTCAGGGCTATCCTGCCCGCCGCCACCTCCAGGTATTCCCGGAGGGTGGGCACCAAGGAATCCGTTTCCCGTAGTTCGGCTATGGAAATGCGGCTGATGAGCCGCATCCCCAGGAAGGGGCCGTGGTGGATCACGGGAACGCCGTCCGCGGTCATGCGCACGTCGGTCTCCACCATCTCCACCCCGGATTCCAGAGCCGCTTGCAGCGCTTGCAGGGAGTTCTCCGGGCCGAACCCCCTCCCGCCCCGATGGCTTATGAGCCGGAAGTCGCATCCCTCCCCCGACCTATCCGGGCCCATGAAGATCCTCACTTTACCTGCCTTCCACTCAAAAAGCGTCTCTTGCGTGGCGACGCCGCTGGCACATGAGTTCCGGCTCCTCTCGCGCCGGCCCATCGCCCTCCTTAAAGGCGCCCTCCTTCTCCACTAAAGATCATCGGCCTCCGTCAACCCGTCCCTTACCGGGCGGATGGGCAAAAGCATTCTCCGGCCGTGGAGGAGGGCTCGCCGAATCGTGTCGTGGGGGCCGTGATCATGCCCACCCTATCCTGTGCCCCGGCGCGGTGAAAGGTCGATGCGGGCAAAGGCGGTAGACCGCGGGCGTGGCGGCCAAGGTCGTTGAACGTCGCGAGCAGGTCGGTTCCATCGTCCAGCGAAGCGGAAGAGGACACTCCCTGGTATGACTGAGCGCGGTGAAGAGGAAGGGTCCTCTTTTAAGGTCGGGCCCTCAGGATTGGACGGAGAAGGAGGCTCCCGCCTTCGCCCACCTTTTCTTTGTACCGCTGGGTCAGCGTGTAGAGCAGGAGCACGGCGAAGGGCATAAGCACACAGAGGAGAAATCCCCGTGAGGAATGGAAGAATTCCAGAAGGGCGCCTCCCATGGGGAGGACCACCTTGACCTTTCCTGAGATGCGGGTGAGGGGCACGGGCAGGGGATCGGCCACCGGGTTGGCGTCCCCCTTGGTGACGGCATACAGACGGCCATGCCTCTCCTCGATGGAGACTATGCGGTGGACGATGCTGAATCCTTCCTGTTCCGGATCGGGGAATACTACCACGTCCCCCGGTTCCAGTTCACCCGGATCGGAGGGCATGACGAGAACGGCATCCTGGTCCTCGATGTACGGGTACATGGAGTTTCCCTGCACCACGCTCAAAGGTGAGAAGACGGCCTGGATGATTATCAAAAAATTGACCATGAGGGCCATGGCCATCAATCCGATGACCGCGGCTTCCAGGAAACGGGAAAACAATCTCTCAACCACGAACCTCATCCTTCACCTCGTCCTCAGGGGCTTGGGCCGCCCGGAAGGCCCGTCTCTCCGACCTCGGAATCTTCCCGTCGGCCGTAACCCGGGCGACGCTGTAGGTTTTTCCCACTCCGGGCTCTGTTTGCGAGAGGGTTTCGCGCTCTATAAGGGTCTCGTTTTCGGTATGTCCCTTCTCAATAGGCCTTCAGTGCTAATGCGGGGCGCCGAATGGAGGATATGGCATTGCGGGTCACGGCGAGGGCTGTGATAGGGATTGGGGCCGCAGCCGCCCGGGACGTCCAAGGCTCCCCGTGGACAGGCCGAACGGACCGTAATGGAGAAATCCGTGGCCGGCGCAAAGAAGTGGGGCCAGGAATAATCATTCCGCCCTGCGTCGGTGACCCCTCGGCGCAGGATTCCTGGGACCCGGCGGCACGAGGAAGAACGATATCCTCTGTTCCCGATGAGGTGAGTCGCGCTTCCGGCCGGAACCGGAAGCGGCATCAGATCAAATCTCGAGCCGTGGTGGTAATCCTAACCCTGTTCCTTCTCCGCGACCTTGGCGTTTAGGTCCCGGATCAGGGCGTCCACGTCTATCCCGTGGGCCAGTGCCCCCTGCTCGATGTTCTCGAAGCGGGCCACGGCGCAACCTATGCAGTGCAAACCGTGCTCCAGGAAAACCCGGATGGTCTCCGGATTCTTCTCCACCACTTCCTGTATGGTCATGTGCTTGTCGATGGCCATTCCTCATACCTCCTCTTTATAAATCCTGGGACTAGTTTAACCGCAAGAACGGTATTTACGCCAGACCGATTTACGGCGCCGGTATGACGGGGGTCATGAATCGCCTTCCAACTGTAGGTGGAGGTCTAGGAGGTCATCCCAGGTCAACGGCGGCGAGGCCGCCTCCCGCTTGCACTCGATGGGCTCGGGGAGGAAGATGGGTTGAAACCCGTTCATGCGCATGAAATCCACGAAACGAGGGTCTGCCGCGTAGGCCTGAACGTCTCCGCAGGTAGGACAGAAAAAAGAATAGAAGACGCCGTCCCCGTCCCCGTGTTCCACCATCATGATTTCCTCAAGGGCCAGGGTCACTTCCCCACACCTCCAGCACCGAGACTTAACCCTCAGCATGAGCCCCTCCTTTATATTTGAGCCCTTTCTTTATATTTAATACTGTATATACTGTATTTATATACTATGTTATAATTACTATGTCAAGGAGCGGTTGTCAAAAGGTGAGGGAAACCATCTTTGCGAGGGATGCAGGCCTTGATCGCCGCGGCGGGAGTGGCGCTGCAGGCCGGGCATAGGACAGGACGGGTGAAAGGGAAAATGCTCGATTACGGAGAAAGGCTGGGCCGCATATCCTCGGCCATGGCGGATTCCACCCGCCGGCGGAGAGTCGAGTCCCTAAGGGAGAGCGAGGCTCCCCTCTCCGCCCGCCAGGTGGCCGAACACTTCGGGTTGCACGTCAACGCGGCCCGCCTCCATCTAGAAAAGCTGGCCGGGATAGGGCTGGTGCGGGTGATACGCCGCCGTGGAGAATTGGGCGGCCGTCCCGCCTATCATTACCAGGTCGACGAGGGCGGAGGCGAGCTCCATTTCCCGCCCCGACACTACCGCATGCTGGCGGAGATTCTGGCCGGAGCGATGGCCGGACTGGGCGGGCGTGCCCGGCTCTCCGTCCTGGAGGAAGCGCGACGCCGCAGCCGCCAGGAGGCGATCGAGGAGGTCTCCCCCCTTCTTCACCTGCGGGGAGAGGACGCGCAGTCCCTGGCTCGCGCCTGGGACGAGGATCTGGGAAGGAGGGGTTTAAGGAAGCGCAGCCGAGTCTTGGAGGAGGGATGCGTAGAGACGGTGTTCCTCGGTTGCCCCTTTGGTGAGCTCCCCCAGACCGTTGGTGATCTGGTATGCGAGATTCATGCCGCCATTGAAGATGGGCGGGTGGGCCTTTCGGGAGGTTGGCGCGTGAGCCGCAAGGGGCCTTGCGTGTTCAGGGCCCGCCGTCTGGAGCGTTCTCCCCGGAGATAGCGGCCCCCTGCTCCTCGTTCTCCTCCTCGCCCTCCTCCTCGGCGCCGCCCAGGTTGATGTGGTATTTGAAGAGCAGGTGCTCGAAGTCCTTTCGGTACAGGATCTTGCATTTCACATCCGGGTAGAGCTCCATGAGCCTGCGTATCTTGCGGTTCTTTTTGGTCACCAGTTTCTGGTTCATGGTGGTTATCTCTATATAGAGGTCGAACTCTGGGAGGTAGAAATCAGGGGTGAACCTGGAGACCGGATTGCCTTTCTTGTCCCAGGCGATATCGAAGCTCACCGGCTCGTAGAGCCATTTTATATCGTAGAAATCCAGGAGTCTGGCAAATTCCTGTTCGCTACGGTGCGCAAACCGAACCTCATCCCAGCGAGGATATCTCTCCCTCTCGGACATTTAGCCTCTCCGATGCGGACCGATCCCGGATGAAGGAGCCCGTCTTTATCCTGTGTTACCTTCGCCGCCTACCGGGCCCGGTCCTTCCGTCACTCACGGGGATGTCTAAGCCTTTCCCCTCAACCTCCGCGGGGAACGATTATCTCGAACTCCGTCCACTTCACCCCGCTCAGCCCTATGCTCTGGGCCGCGGCCCAAGACAGGTCGAGCACGCGCCCAGGCACGAAGGGCCCTCTGTTGTTGACCTGCA
>JACVJH010000379.1 GCA_015711895.1 Candidatus Solincola tengchongensis
GCAGGCGACGGGGCGGCGGTTCGGAAAGTCTCGGAGGAGAAAGCCCCTGCAGGACAGCCGGCGAGAGGGAAGGCGGGAAGAGGACCGGCCTGAAGGGCGGTCGGTGAGCTTTGCAGAGGGAAATGAACCGGGCGCGTGCGATGGCGCGATGCAAGGCGCGGGAAGCGCCTTTTCGGGGCCATGGTCCCTCGGCCATCTGGTAAAATAACCCGTAGTCCACGTCAGGAGAAAGAGGGGAGAGGATATGGATTACTTCAACCCGGTGGAGGTACTGGAGAGGGAGAGGCTGGAGGAACTCCAGCTGCAGCGCCTCAGGGAGACGGTCGACCGCCTCTACGAGAAGGTGCCCTTCTACAGGAAGAAACTGGATGAAGTCGGATATAGACCCGGGGATATCCGGGACCTTTCCGACCTCAAGAAGCTGCCCTTCACCACCAAGGACGACCTCAGGGAAAACTATCCCTTCGGCCTTTTCGCCGTACCCATGCGGGACATCGTGCGCATCCACGCCTCTTCCGGGACCACCGGTAAGCCCACCGTGGTGGGGTACACGGCCAATGACATAAGGGTGTGGGCCGACCTCGTGGCCCGGACCATAGTGGCCGCCGGGGGGACCCCGGACGACATCGTGCACGTGGCTTACGGCTACGGCCTGTTCACCGGGGGACTCGGGCTGCACTACGGGGCGGAGATGCTGGGAGCCACGGCCCTGCCCATGTCCGGCGGCAATACCAAGCGCCAGATCCGACTTATGGTAGATTTTGGAAGTACAATCCTCTGTTGCACCCCCTCCTATGCCCTGAACATAGCCGAGGTCATGCGGGAGATGGGGGTCACGCGTGACATGATCAAGCTCAAGGCCGGCATCCTGGGGGCGGAGCCCTGGACCGACGAGATGCGTAGACAGATAGAGGAAGAGCTGGGGATATCCGCCCACGACATCTACGGCCTCTCTGAGGTGGTGGGGCCGGGTGTATCCATCGAATGCGGGGAGAAGAACGGCCTGCACGTCTTCGAGGATTCCTTCATACCGGAGATAATCGACCCGGACACCGGGGAGAGCCTGCCCCCGGGGCAGAGGGGAGAACTGGTCTTCACCAATATCAACAAGGAGGGTCTGGCCCTGCTGCGCTACCGCACCCGGGACATATCCGCTCTGGACGTATCGCCCTGCCCCTGCGGGCGCACGCATATCCGCATGAAGAGGATCACCGGGCGCACCGACGACATGCTCATCATCCGGGGGGTCAACGTCTTCCCCTCCCAGGTGGAGGCAGTGCTCATGCAGATACCCGGCATCAGCCCGCATTACCAGCTGGTGGTCGACCGGGTGGAAAACCTGGATGTGCTGGAGGTCCAGGTGGAGGTCTCTCCGGAGGTCTTCTCGGACGAGATAAAGAGGCTGGAGGAGCTGGAGCGGCGCATCGCCGACGAGGTCCAGAGCTACCTCGGGTTGAGCGTCAAGGTGAGGCTCATGGAGCCCCGCTCCATCCAGCGCAGCGAGGGCAAGGCGGTGAGGGTAATCGACCGGCGGAAGATGTAGGAGGTACCCGGGTTGAAGGTTAGGCAGGTTTCCGTTTTCCTGGAGAACAAGTCGGGCAGGCTTTACGAGGTCTGCAAGTGCCTGGCCGAGGCGGAGGTCAACATCCGGGCTCTGGCCATCGCCGAGACCGCGGATTACGGCGTGCTGAGGCTTATCGTCAACGATCCGGATAAGGCGGTGAGGGTCCTGACGGAGGAGAACTTCACGGTCAGCGAAACGGAGGTCATAGCCGTGGAGGTCCCCGACCGTCCGGGGGGGCTGGCCGGTGTCCTGGCACCCCTTTATGACGCCAACGTGAACATCGAGTACCTGTACTGCTTCGTGGAGAAGAGCGGCGAGAGCGCCATCGTGGTCTTCCGCGTGGAGCAGATAGACAGGGCCATCCAGGCTCTGCAGGGGGGCGGGTTCACGGTGATGCGCGAGGAAGACGTCTATCGCATCTGAGCCGGAGGGTGGGAGATGCCCGTCTATACGACCAGCCTGGAGTTTTCCACCCGGGGAGGGTCGGAGATAATCGACATCACCGGGAGAGTGCAGGAGAGCCTCACCGATTCCCGGCTCCGCGAGGGGCTGTTCACCGTCTTCGTGCCCGGCTCCACCGGTGGGGTCATCACCCTGGAGTACGAGCCGGGGTTGATGAGGGACCTGGGAGAGGCCTTCGAGAGGCTGGCGCCGAGCGGCGTGGCCTACCATCACGACCGGACCTGGGGTGACGGCAACGGGCACAGCCATGTCCGGGCTTCACTGGTGGGCCCCTCCCTGAGCGTGCCCTTCCGGGAAGGGCGGCTCATCCTCGGGACCTGGCAGCAGATCGCCTTCGTGGATTTCGACAACCGGCCCCGGCGCAGGGTGCTCATCGTTCAGGTCATAGGAGAGTGAGTCCCGTCCGCTGCGGGATGGCTTCAGTCGCGGAAAAGAGACGTTCATGGCCGGAACCGCTTCCCGCTTGAAAAAGGTTCCTTATTGCTTACGCGTCCTCCTTTACTATGTTTTAGTGTTTTTCATCTTCCGCTACCCGGTGTACGGGTACCTGGACAGAAACCTCTCCCGGCAGATACTGGGGGTGAGGGACACTTTTCTGGCCACCCTGGTGATCCTGGCCCACCTTCTCCTCTGCTCCATACCCCCTTGGCTCTGGAGCCGACATAGCCTCGGCCGTACGCTCTCCCGGGGCCTGGAATCATTCGCCTGCTACGCTGCGGTCTTTATGAGCCTGGGTTTTATCTACTCCTTGGCCGAGGAAGGCAGCTGGAAGGCCTGGTACGGCCTTACTGCGGGGGGGAGTGTATGGGAGCGTCTCCTCACCACCGGCGCTCTTTTCTCGGCCTTCCTGATCTCCGCCTGGTGGGGCGGGAGAAGGGTCGGGCACCGCCGGAGGGCCAGCCGCGCGAGGAGGAGATGAGAAAAGGAGGAAGCCCGCCGCCGGGGTATTTACTTTTCTTGTTTTTTGGAAACCGGACTGCCAGAGCGCATTTTGGACTTTCCGCGACGTAATCCCCCGTGGTCGGCGGCGTCCACCAGGGCACGGACGAAATCCAGGGCCAGGCGGAGGTTTCGCGGATCCACGTTCGCCTGGTCGTCTTGTTCCCACCTCCAGTGACGGGGAATGGAAGATTCCTCCCTCCCGGTGACCGTCATGGCCCGGTGACCGCGGGAAAGGAGCTGGAGGGCCTCACCTGGGTAAAGGCGGTTGGCGGACATTCCCCTGCTGTAGTGCGCATAGGACTCGATTATGCGGTGGGCCAGCCTGAGAAGGCGCCGGTCGGCGTGGAATCCGGGGAGGGGTCCCTCTTTTGCGTTGCAGGCAGGGAATCCGCGCCCTACCCCCTCCAGGACCAGGAAATAGGCGTCACGCAGCTCCCGACGGTGACGGCGGACCAGCACGCGGGCTCCCCTGCCATTGGCCTCCGATGCGCCGGTGAAAACGAACCAAAGCTCCGCGGAATGAGGGTGGTGCCGTGAATAGTTGCGGGCCATCTCCAGGAGAAGGGCCACACCCGAGCCGTTGTGGGTGCCTCCCGGGGAGGGTCGGCAGGAGACTGCCGTGGAAAAAAGTGCCAGCATGGATAGGAAGGGGACGGTCGAGAAGGCCAGGCCCGTTCGCCAGAGGAATTCCAGCTTCGAGGAATCCATGCTCAGGAGGCGCCCACCGTAAGCCAGGGTGAAGAGGATGAACAGAACTCCCTGGGCGGCGGCGTCGGCGATCCGGAAAAGACGATAGAGGGAAACCAGACCGGGGCGGTAGTAAAAGGCGCTCTGCGGGCTGTCCAAGTGGGCCAGGAGCACGAGGCGGACCTCGGGCTCCCTCTCGGGCAAGGACCTAGCCACGACGTTCTCCGAGCGGCCGATGGGACCAAGCCACGAAAAGGGGTTCCTCCCGTAACGTTCGAGGAGGAAGGAGAGGAACCCGGTGAACACCAGGGCGTAGGAGAGGTGCCCGTTCACCGGGAATAGTAAAACGCCCACCACTATGAGCAGGCGGGTGAAGGTCTTGGCCCAGGCGGTGGTGACTGGGGTACGGAAACACTCAACCTCAACCCGGTAGCCCAGTTCCTCGAGCTCTCGCTGTACGTATCGGGCTGCTCTCCTCTCGCCCTTGCTCCCCGGGGGACGGGGCCCGATGTCCGCCGCCAGGTGGCGGGCGGGCCAGGCGACGCCTTTCTCCCAGCGCCTGGACCTCGATTCCCGAGACGCGTGAACGGTATGCTGGAGAACCCCGTCCTTTTCCTCCACCACTGATGACCTTCGATTCGGTGAACGACGTTCCCGGCGGAGGGCCGGAAAACGCCCATATCCTCCGACGAGTCGTGAACATCATACAATATTTCAACGTCATACAGCGCGTGACCTGCGCCGGGACGCGGATGAGTCCGTTTTTCGCAGTCATGACCGCATAGGCTACAGGTGATAAGGCCACGCAGAGGGAATAGAATAGTGAAGGACGAGCGGGGAGACCGATGGAATGACTGGAATCGGGGATACTGAATACCATCCCCGGAGGAACGGGAGGTGCAGAGGCGTTGGCGGAAGAACCCGATTTCTCGAGCCGCCTGAGAAGGAGAAGGGAGAAGCTGGAAGCCATGGACCGCGAGGAAGACGGAGAGGCGGCCTTGGACCTACTGGAGAGGGCCGTAGAGGCAGCGGAGAGTCTGGGCTCGGAGCTGGAGGGGGAGAAGTGAAATCCACACCCTTGCTGGACTCCCTGTCCGGGCCGTCGGACCTAAAGGCGCTCGACTACCGCGAACTGGAGATCCTGGCGGAGGAGATAAGGTCGGTCATCGTGGAGACCACCGCCCGGTGTGGGGGCCACCTGGCGCCCAGCCTGGGGGTGGTGGAGCTGACCCTGGCCCTGCACCGGGTCTTTGACAGCCCCCGGGACCGCATAATCTGGGATGTTGGGCACCAGAGCTACGCTCACAAGCTGGTGACCGGGAGACGGGAGTCCTTCCGGAATCTGAGGTGCCGGGGCGGCTGCAGCGGGTTCACCCGAAGGGACGAGAGCCCTCACGACGTGGTGGATGCCGGGCATGCCAGCACGGCCATCAGCTACGCCCTGGGCCTTGCCGTGGCCAGGGACCTCAACGGCGAGGATTATGAAGTGGTGGCGGTGATCGGGGACGGAGCCCTCACCGGAGGTCTGGCTTACGAGGCACTAAACCAGGCCGGAGCCCTGAAGAAGCACCTGATAATCGTGCTCAACGACAACGGGATGTCCATCTCCCGCAATGTCGGTGCCATGTCCACCTATCTCACCCAGTTGCGCCTGAACCCGCGCTACGTCCGGGTAAAGGGCGGGATCAAGGAGCTTATCGAGAGCGTGCCCGTGGTCGGAGCGCCCACCGACCGCCTTATCCATTCCCTGAAGGAAAGGGTCAAGAACTTCCTCATCCCCGAGTTCATCTTCGAGGAGCTGGGGATAAAGTATGTTGGTGTGGTCGACGGTCACGACATACGTGCCATGGAGAAAGACCTGGCCCTGGCCCGCGGGGTGGAGGGGCCGGTCCTCATCCACGTGGTCACTCGCAAGGGTAGGGGATACCCTCCCGCGGAGAGGGAGCCGGACCTCTACCACGGCGTCGGCCCTTTCGAGGCGGAAACGGGGAGGATCAAAGGAGGTGGGGGAAAGCCCACCTTCACGGAGGTCTTCGGCAAAGTGATGTGCGATATGGCCCGGGCGGAACCCCGCCTGGTGGCCATAACCGCGGCCATGAAACTGGGCACCGGCCTGGACGACTTCGCCGCCCTCTATCCCAGCCGCTTCTTCGACGTGGGCATCGCCGAGCAACACGCGGTGACCCTGGCGGCCGGGTTGGCCCTGGGGGGGTACCGTCCGGTGGTCTCCATATACTCCACCTTCCTCCAAAGGGCCTTCGACCAGCTGGTGCAGGAGGTTTGCCTACAGAACCTCCCGGTGATCTTCACCCTCGACCGCTCCGGTCTGGTGGGAGAGGACGGGCCGACCCACCACGGGGCTTTCGACCTCTCCTACCTGCGCCTCCTTCCCAACATGACGGTTATGGCTCCCGGTGACCAGGAAGAACTGCGGGACATGATGTGGGCTGCCCTGGAGATGGAAGGCCCGGTGGCCATCCGTTACCCCCGGGGGAGCGGTAGATCGGAGCGGGTGGACCCCAGGCCGAGACCCCTGCAGCTCGGGCGCGCCCAGGTGGTCCGCGAGGGAGAGGGCGAGGTGAGCATCATTGCCGTGGGGCGCATGGTGGGGATTGCCCTGGAGGCGTCGGAGATCCTCTCCCGTGGAGGGGTGGAGGCGGAGGTGGTGAACGCCCGTTTCGTAAAGCCCCTGGACGAGGAGATGCTCAGGGAGCGGGCAAGGAAGCGCCGTCTGCTGGTCACCCTGGAAGAGAACGTGCTCACCGGAGGGTTTGGGGAGGCGGTCGCCGCACTGCTCAAGGAGGAGAAGACCGACTGTCTGCTGGTGCGCTTGGGATTGCCGGACCGCTTCGTGGAACACGGAAAGGTGGAAGAACTCTTCTCCGCCCTGGGACTGGACGCCACCTCGGTGGCCGGCGAGGTGATGTGCGCCCTGGGCGGAAGGGGATGAGCTGGGCCTGCAGCGACCGCGCTCTGTCCTACCTGGCATATTCCCGGATTTCTCGGGGATACGGTGAATGGGGATGGAAAGGCTCGACCGCTGGCTGGTGGAGAGAGGTTACTTTCCTTCCCGGGAAAGGGCACGCCTGGCCATAATGGCCGGAGACGTGGAGATAGAGGGAAGAGGAAAGATCCTCAAAGCGGGGACCCTGGTCCGCCCCGGGGACCGGGTTGTTGTCCGCGAGCGACCGCTTTACGTCTCCCGGGGCGGGGAGAAGCTGGAGGGAGCGCTACTGGGGTTCGGGCTGCGGGTGGAAGGGAGGCGGGCCCTTGACGTGGGTTCCTCCACCGGCGGCTTCACCCACTGCCTCCTCCGCAACGGAGCGTCGAAGGTGGTGGCCCTGGACGTGGGGAAGGGTCTCCTGCACTGGGACCTCAGGCGGGATCCCAGGGTGACGATACTTGAGGGGCGGAACGTGCGCTTCCTCCGCCCCGAGGACCTTCCTTACACGCCGGACCTCGTGGTGGCGGACCTCTCGTTCATCTCCCTGCGCAAGGTGCTGTCGGTCCTCAAGGATATACTCTCTCCCGGGGGCGATCTTGTGGCCCTCATCAAGCCGCAGTTCGAGGCGGGGCGGGCGCAGGTAGGGAAGGGAGGCGTGGTTCGCGACCCCGCGGTGCACCGGGAGGTCCTGCGGTTGGTGCTGGAGGAAGCCCGCGCAATGGGCCTCGTCCTGCGAGGTCTGGCGCCTTCCCGCCCACCGGGGGCGGACGGCAACCGGGAGTTCTTCGCCTGGTGGTCATCCGGGTCAGGGAAGGGGATCCCTACGACTGACTGGGATAAATTGGTAAATGCTGTGGTCGAGGAGGCGTGGAGGGAAGGGAAGGGCGAAGCCCGCGGGAGGCGGGGGGTGAACGCGGGAGATGCAAGGAAGGCTGTAGCCGAGGAAGTTCCGGACGGAGAGGAGGGTGCATCTTGAGGAACGTGGGCATCATGCCCCACATCTTCAAGGAGGAGACACTCCGGGCAGCGAAGGAACTGGGGCGCTGGCTTGAGGAGAAGGGCCTGGAGGCGAGGATGCTCCCCGGAGATGCCGAGGCCGCAGGGTGCCCGGGCAGGGGGGTGGAAGAGGAGGAGTTCCTCCGCGGACTGGACCTGGTCATATCCCTGGGCGGTGATGGAGCCATGCTCCGCGCCTCCTCCTTCGCCTACCGGGCGGACGCCCCGGTGGTGGGAGTGAACCTGGGCAAGAAGGGATTCCTCACCGCCCTGGAGATGGAGGGGATGTATGCGGGGCTGGAGGAAGTGCTGAAGGGGCGCTACCTCTTGCAGGAGAGAATGCTCCTGGAGTGCTGGATAAGGGAGGGATGCGGAGGCCGTCCCCTTTACGCCATCAATGAGGTAGTGGTAGGGAAGCGGGAGCTGCAGAGGATGATACGCCTGGAGGTGGAGATAAACGGCGAATATTTCCATTACTACGCGGGGGACGGGGTGATCTTCTCCACCCCCACCGGCTCCACCGCCTATTCCCTCTCCGCGGGCGGGCCCATAGTCGAACCCACCCTGGAATGCATCATCCTGACCCCGATATGCAGCCATTCGCTGGTTGACCGCTCGGTGATAATCTCCCCCCAGAGCGAGATAGAGGTCCTGGCCCGGCGGGAGAAGGTCATGCCCTCCATATCCGTGGACGGCAGGGAGGAGGTGGAGCTGCCTCATGGAGGCAAGGTCCTCATCCGCAAGGCGCCCCGGCGATTGAAGATGGTCAAGGCGGTGGGGTATTCCTTCTATACCCTCCTGCGGGAGAAGTTCGAGTTCCCCGAGGGCAAGTGAGGCATTGGACCACTCCGGAGGTGCGGGATGCTGAGGGAGTTGCAGGTCCGTAACCTGGCCCTGATCAGGGAAGCGCGCCTGGAGTTCGGCCCCGGCTTCAACGTGCTCACTGGGGAGACGGGGGCGGGGAAGACGGTACTGGTGGAGGCCCTGGCCCTCCTCCTGGGGGGAAGGGGGGACGCCGGGTTCGTGAGTCCGGGCGCGGATAGGTTGGAGCTGGAGGCGGCCTTCGACCCCCCGGAGGGGCAGGAATGGCGCGATCTCCTGGCGGGCGAGGGTTTGGAGCCGGAAGAGGAGCTCATCCTGCGACGGGTGATAACCGCCGACGGGAGGAGCCGTTGCTACGTCAACGGACGTATGTGCCCGGTGGGCACCCTGGCTCGCCTGGGGGAACACCTGGTGGACATCCACGGGCAGCACGAGCACCAGCGCCTGCTCCGTCCCTCCACCCATCTTGAATATCTCGACGGCTTCGGGGGTCCGGAACATGCCGACCTCCTCGGCGATTATCGCCGGCTCTACCGGCGCTGGAGGGAGGCGAGGGAGCGTTACGAGTCGGCATGCCTTGAGGAGGCGGAGAGGCTGCGGGAGATGGACCTCCTACGTTACCAGGTACGCGAGATCGAGGCCGTGGATCCCCGGGAGGGAGAGCTGGAGGAGCTCTTGAGGGAACGCAGGAGGATGCAGAATCGGGAAGAGCTCTTCCTCGCCGTACGCCAGGCCTACGAAGCCGTCTCCGGAGGAGAGGAGGGGGAAGGAGCCCTGGACCGGCTGGGGGAAGCCAGGCGTTTGCTGGAGAGGGCGTGTGCCCTGGACGAGGAGGTCTCGGAGTGGGCCCTCCGCATGGAGGAGATGGAGGGCGCCCTGTCCGAGCTCACCCGGGAGATGCACGCTTACCTGGAGGCTCTGGACTTCCAGCCGGGACGTCTGGAGGAGGTGGAAGCGCGCCTCCGGGACCTCTCCAGCCTGGCCAAGAAGTACGGTGCCCATACCGGCGACATCCTCTCCTATCTGGAAAGGGCCAGGATGAGGCTGGAGGATCTGGAGGCCCTCGACGAAAGGAGGGAAGAATACCGCGAGGAGGCGGAATCCCTTCTCGTGGAGGTAAGCGGGAAGGCGGAGGCCCTGAGGGCCTCGAGGAAGCGGCTGGCGGAACGCCTCACTCGGGAGGTCAACCGGGAACTGAAGGAACTGAACATGGGCGGGATGCGCTTCCGCGTGCGCATGGAGGACCTGGAGGACTACGGCGAGAAAGGGGCCGACCGCGTGGAGTTCCAGGTCTCACCGGGCAAGGACCTCCCCTATCGTCCCCTGGCCCGCATCGCTTCCGGCGGAGAGCTCTCCCGCATAGCTCTGGCCCTGAAGCTGGTGCTGGCGAGGGCGGACGCCGTCCCTACCCTGGTCTTCGATGAGGTGGATTCGGGAATAGGAGGGGCCACAGCCGACGTGCTGGCTCGGAAGCTATCCGGTATCTCCAGGTTTCATCAGGTCTTCTCGATCACGCACCTCCCCCAAGTGGCAGCGGCTTCCGACGTCCATCTGGCGGTTGAGAAACGGGTGAGCGGGAGAGGAATAACGACCGATATCCGGAGGCTGGACGCATCGGGTAGAGTGGGGGAGCTGGTGCGTATGCTGGGTGGGGAGGAGCGAACGGCCCGGGACCATGCCCTGGCCATGCTGGGGGGAAAGGCCTCGCCGCCGGGAGGAGGCGGGGGGGAATGAGGGCGGGATGCTCGCCGTGGGGGCGAAGAGGATCGCCGGTAAAGGGAGACGATATGGGGAGGGGGATGAGGAGGTAAACGATGACCATCGAACTTCCCGGAAGGGGGTGGTTTTCGCCGAGCCCTTTATGGGAGTCCGAACGTGATGTGAAGAGGAAAAATCGACGGTCTCTCCGGTGATGGCTGGAGGGGAGGTCGCGAGGTAAGGCCTTCGGAAAAGTCGACCGATGACGCGCAGACGCCACATACCGCTCCTAGTGATGTCGGTCGCCCTGCTCACGGCAACCCTTGTCGCGGGTTGCGGCGGAGGGAGGCGAGGGGATGGGAAGCCGCGCGTGGCCGCGGATATCGTGCCCCTGGCCATGATCTGCCGGGAGGTGGGAGGCGATCGCGTTGAGGTGGAGGTGCTGGTCCCTCCCGGATCAAGTCCTCACACCTATGAGTTGTCGCCCGGGCAGGTGAGCTTTCTCTCCAGGGCGGACATGCTGGTCCTAAACGGCCTCGGGCTCATACCCTGGGAGGAGAGCCTTCCCTCCCGGGTGGGAAGACCGGACTTGGTGGTGGTGAGGGCGGCAGAGTCCGTGCCAAACGAGGAGCTTCTACCCGCCGTCTCGGAATGGTCGGAGGGGCAGGGAGAAGGGGAGGCAGGAGGGCCTCGGGGGTCCGAAACCTACGACCCGCACCTGTGGCTGGATCCCCTCCTGGCCTTGCGTATCGTGGATGCCATGGAGGAGGGCCTGGAGAGGGTGGACCCGGAGAACGCTGGCTATTACCGGGAGAGGGCGTCAGAGCTCAGTGCCAGGATCGCCTCTCTTCATGAGGAGGTTCTCAGGCGCACGGCGGCCTTTAGCCACCGAGAGTTCATCTCCTTCCATTCCAGCTGGTCTTATTTCGCCCGCCGTTACGGTCTGCGGCAGGTGGGAGTGATCGAGGAGCTGCCGGGAAAGGAACCTTCGGCGGGGGATGTCGCCGCCCTGGTGAAGTTGGCCAGGAGCTGGGGTGTACGGGCCGTCTTCGCCGAGGAGCAGTTCAACCCCCGTGTGGCGGAGGCGGTGGCCGAGGAGACCGGGGGTGAGGTGAGGGTGTGGACGCTTGACCCCTTGGGGGATCTGGGGGACCCCAGGAAAGGGGATTATTGCTCCCTCATCCTCTACAATCTGGAGATCATGGAGGAGGCCTTGAGGTGAAGAAGTGCCGGGTGCGCGAGTTCCTGACCTCGGGGAGCGAGGGGCCGCGCGAAGTCATACAGGTCCAGGACCTCTGGGTACGAAGGGACGGCCATACGGTCCTGGAGGACATAACCTTCAATGTCCGAGAGGGGAGTTTCCTGGGTATAATCGGGCCCAACGGGGCGGGGAAGACGACCCTCCTGCGGGCCATTCTGGGCCTGGTGACCCCGGAAAGGGGGAGTATCCGCGTCCTGGGCCTCAGCCCTCGGGAGCTGAGGCACGAGCTGCATCA
>JACVJH010000380.1 GCA_015711895.1 Candidatus Solincola tengchongensis
CGAGTGAGCCCATGGAGAGAGCCGGCCGGGCGGTTGCGGAGCAGGCCCGGGATATGCTCGGGGGGCTTTGCGCCGGCCGTAAGGTGGTGGTGGCGGCGGCTAAGGGGAACAACGGCGGAGACGGGCTGGTGGCGGCACGCTACCTGGCATCCTGGGGAGCTCGGGTGGAGGTCTT
Organism: Candidatus Solincola tengchongensis; assembly: GCA_015711895.1. Taxonomy (GTDB): domain Bacteria; phylum Actinomycetota; class Geothermincolia; order Geothermincolales; family RBG-13-55-18; genus Solincola_A; species Solincola_A tengchongensis. The sequence continues at coordinate 176 of JACVJH010000380.1, forward strand.
CCTCCTGGCCCGTCCGGAGGAACGCTCCCCCGACGCGGCCCTCAATTACCGCCGTTACCTGGAGCAGGGGGGACGGGTGACGGCGGGCGAGCCCGCCCTCCTGGACGAGATGCTCCGGGAGGCGGACCTGGCCGTCGACGCCATCTTCGGCTTCGGCTTCCGGGGACGGGCCGATGGCCCTTTTGCCGAAGCCATCGAAGCCCTCAACCGCTGCGGGGTACCCGTGCTCTCCGTGGACCTCCCTTCGGGAGTGGACGCCTCCACGGGGGCCGTGGAGGGGCCGGCGGTGGAGGCGGACAGGACGGTCACCCTGGCCTGGCCGAAGGTGGGTCTCTACCTCTACCCCGCGGCGGAGAAGGTGGGGGAACTGGTGGTGGCGGATATAGGCATTCCGGTCCACCTGCTCGAAGCACTGGTGAGGAGCGAGCTGCATGCCCTGGAGGAGGAGGACGCCGCGGGCATGCTTCCCGCAAGGAGGCCCCACGCCCACAAAGGCCAGTGTGGAAGGGTCCTGGTGGTGGCGGGTTCCACCGGCCTCACGGGAGCGGCGGCTCTGTGCGCCAGGTCGGCCATGCGTTGCGGGGCCGGGGTGGTCACCCTGGGCATACCCTCCTCCCTCAATCCCATCATGGAGGTCAAACTGACCGAGGTCATGACCCTTCCCCTCCCGGACGACGGCGGGGGCCGCCTGGCGGAAGAGGCCTCCGGCGTGGTCCTCGAGGCCCTGCCATCCTTCGATGTCCTGGCCCTGGGGCCCGGACTGGGGACCTCGCCGGGCACGGTGTCCGCGGTCCGGAGGCTGGTACGCGAGGCCTCGTTGCCCCTGGTGCTGGACGCCGACGGGCTCAACGGGGTGGCCGGGGAACCCTCGGTGCTGGAGGGGAGGCAGGGCCCGGCGGTGATAACCCCGCATCCCGGGGAGCTGGGGAGGCTCCTGGGGCGCGGGGCGGCGGAGGTGCAGCGGGACCGCTTGGGTAACGCTCTGGAGGCCTCCCGCCGTTTCGGGTGTCCTGTGGTCCTCAAGGGGGCGAACACGGTGATCGCTGAACCCGGAGGCCGGGCCTTCTTCCATCCCCTGGCTTTGCCCGAGCTGGCCACTGCGGGGAGCGGGGACGTGCTCACCGGATGCCTGGCGGCCCTGCTGGCCCAGGGGCTCCCGCCCCTGGAGGCGGCGCTTTGCGCTGTGATGGTGCACGGGAAGGCGGCGCAGCTGGCTTCCAGCGTGGTGGGAGGGGTGGGAATGGTCGCCGGGGACGTCGTGTCCCACCTCCCCCTGGCCTTGAACGGTCTGAGGAGGAAAAGGGAAGGAGGAAGGTACAGGTGAAGTCGGCTCGGGAGATCATGAACCCCGACCCCATCACCGTGGGCCCCGAGGCCACGGTGCGGGAGATGGCCGGGATGATGGTGGAGAACCGCATCCGCTGCCTCCCGGTGGTGGACGAGGAAGGGAGGCTGCTCGGGGTGGTGGACGAGGAGGACCTGGTGCACCAGGACGCCCGGGTCCATTTCCCGACCTTTATCCATTTTCTGGAAAGCTACCTCTTCCTCCCATCCTCGCTAAGGCGTTTCGAAAAGGAGCTGCGCCAGGCCGTCGGCTCCAGGGCGCGGGATCTGATGGAGGAGGACTACGCCTCCGTGAGCCCCCTGGCTAGCGTGGAGGAGGTGGCCACCCTCATGCTGGAGCGGGACCTGGAATACGTCTTGGTCTTGGAGGAAGGTAACCTGGTGGGGGTCATCACCAGAGGGGACATCCTGCGGGCCATCGCCGAGGGCTGATTCCGGGCGAAGTCGGGAGGAGGGTAGGGACTTGACGGTGGATAGGACGGGAGGCTCGCCCGGGGGTGGTTTTCCCTACCGGCCCACCCGTGCGGAGATAAACCTCGACAGCATCCGCCACAACGTCCGTGCTTTCGTGGATCTGGTAGGTCCTTCCTGCAAGGTGATGGCCGTGGTGAAGGCCGACGCTTACGGCCACGGTGCGGTGGAGGTCTCTCGGGCGGCCCTCGAGGCGGGAGCTTCGCGACTGGGGGTGGCCCTCGTGGAGGAAGCCGAAGAGCTCAGGGAAGCCGGGGTGGAGGCCCCCCTGCACCTCCTCTTCGAGCCGCCGCCTGAGGCCGCTGAGCGCGTCGTGGAGCTGGGACTGATCCCCACGGTATATACCCCGCTTTACGCCAGGGAGCTCTCCCGCTCCGCCGTCTCCCGGGGCAGGAGAGTTCCCGTACACATAAAGGTGGACACCGGGATGCACCGCGTGGGCGTTTCCCCGGAGGGGGCGCCGAAGCTGGCGGAGGAGGTATGCGGGCTGCCCGGGTTGGAGCTGGAAGGAGTCTACACCCACCTGGCCACGGCATCCGAGCCCGGAGACCCCTTCGCCGCGGAGCAGGTGGAGAGGCTGGGTTCGGTGGTCAGGAGATTGCGGCAGGGGGGGCTGCAGGTGCCCTTGGTCCACGCGGCGGCCTCGGGCGCCGCCCTCTCCCTCCCACGCTCGCGGATGGACATGATACGCCTGGGCATCGCCATGTACGGGCTCCTGCCGGGACCCGCCTACGCGGGGAAGGTGGATCTCAGGCCGGCGCTCTCGCTGCGCACCCGCATATCTCACGTCTTCCGGGCCGGCGAAGGGGAGGGGGTGAGTTACGGCCTCACCTACCGCTGCCCGAGGGACACCTGGTTGGCGGTCCTCCCGGTGGGCTACGCCGACGGGTTGTCGCGGGCCCTCTCCAACCGGTGGGAGGTCCTGATCGGGGGAAAACCTTATCCCCTGGTGGGCACGGTCTGTATGGACCTCTGCGTGGTGGACCTGGGAGATGACCGCCGGTTTCCGGGCGAGGAGGTCACCGTCGTCGGGGGGTGGGGAGAGGAAAAGGTAGGTGTGGAGAGGATGGCGGAGTTCCTGGAGACCATCAATTACGAGGTGGTCTGTGCCATCGGTAAGCGGGTGCCTCGGATATACCTGGGCCGTTGAACGCACGGGGGCCAGCGACGCGCGGCGCCGTTTAACCTTCCCGGCCCGGGGTATGATGATTATTGAGGGGGCCTTCAAGGGGACCCGAGAAGGCGCGGCCGTTTGGGGAGCGTGAACGGCCTCCCGCCCTTCCCCGGTCGAGGGAGCGGATGGCGAACAACTTGCTGGTGAGGGGCAGTCCGGGCAGCGGAAAGACCACCCTGGCGGTGAAGGTGGCGGAAGACCTCACTGAGCTGGGGTTCAAGGTGGCCGGCTTCGTGACCGAGGAAATCAGGGAGGGGAAGACGAGGCTCGGCTTCCGCATCCGGGACCTCCGCGGGGGAGAGGCCGTCATGGCCCACGTTGGTTTGCGCGCCGGACCCCGGGTGGGCAAGTATACGGTCGATGTCGAAACCCTGGAACGAACGGCCCTCCGGGCCCTGGACGAGGTGCATGGGAGAGCGGACCTGGTGATCGTTGACGAGATAGGGAAGATGGAGGCCCTGTCCGCTGCCTTCCTGAAGCGAGTGATGGAACTCATGGATCTGCCCACTCCCCTCCTGGCCACTATCCCAAAGAGCGATCAGTCCTTCGTCTCATCCCTACTGCAGCGTGGGGATGTCTCCGTCTACTGCATCGACAGGCGGAACCGCGAGCGGATGAAGGAGGTGGTGGAGGAGGACCTGCTCGGTATCCTGGGCCACAGGCGAAGTCCCCGGACGAACTGAAGGAGGAATCCGATGGTGAAGATCTGTCCTTCCTGCTATGCCGTCTATGTGGACCAGAGATGGTGTTTCGACGAGAAGGCGCGCCAGAGGATCATGAAGGGCAATGGATGGGAGAAACATCTCTGCCCCGGTTGCGAGAAGGTGGCCAGAGGGAAGGTCGACGGCGTAGTCTATCTGAGGGGGGACTTCCTGCGCGCGCATCGCGAGGAGGCCAAGAATCTCATACGCAGCGTGGCGGAGAGGAAACTGCGCAAGAACATCGCCGCTCGCATCGCTCATATCGAGGAGAAGGACGACGAGATCGTCATACAGACCACCGACCGTGCCCTGGCCGAACGCCAGATCGGCCGGCGCCACGTTCGCCAGCGCCGCTCCCACGACTTCGACGAGCTTGTCGGTGAGGCTCCGCGCGTACTCCTTCACAACGCGCTGCTGCGTCTCG
>MU158658.1:0-8994 GCA_015711895.1 Candidatus Solincola tengchongensis
GTGCTCGTCCTCGCGGCCTCCGACGACCGTCTGACCCCCGTCAAATACGGCGAGTACCTTGCGGAGCACATCCCCAATACCCGCCTGGTGCACATCGAGGATGCCGGCCATCTCTCCCCGATGGAGAGACCGGAAGAGGTGACGCGTGCCATACGCGATTTCGTCCTCTCGCTGTGAGGCCCCACCGCGAGTGTCGATTCAGCCCCACACGACACTATGCCGCGGTGTCCGGCCGAGGAGAGGGAACCCGTCCGGGACGTTCAGCCCAATACCTTGGAGACCGTGTGGGCCACCTCGATGGCCGTCTGAGCCGCTTTGTTGGTCCCCGACCAGCCCGGGGCGCGGACCCCCTCGCCCACGTTGTAAAGGTTCCTTATCGGCGTCTCCGGCGGCATGTCATATCCGGGCCAGGCGCGGGCGCCGGGAAGCTCGCTGTCCACGTCGTGCGCCTCCATGCGCAGTATCTCGCCGTGCTCCTTGATGTCCGGGAAATGTTCCTCGAGGTCCCTCCGACACTGTATCTCCTCCCACTCCACCTCCATGGGAAGGAGCGAATTGAGCGGGTACCCGCAGTAGTAGGAAAGGTGTTTTCCCGGCGGTGCCAGGCCCGGGCAGAGGATGGCCAGCTCTCCGCCCACGACCAGGCGGCGGGCGCCCACGATGAGCAGGAAGGGAGCGCCCTCGGGCAGCACCGGCCTGTCGCTCCCCACAAGGATGAGCATGGCCGGGCCGGCGCGTAGCCTCATCCTCACCTCCCGCAGGTAACGGTCGTCGAAATTGTCGCTTCCGGCGAGCTCCACGGTCCTCTTAGGGCCGGTGTCGCTGATCACCGCCCGACAGCTCACCTCGACCTCCCGGCCTTCCCTCTCCACCACCACCCCCCGGGCGGAGCCTCTCTTCACCACTATCCTCCTGGCCGGGCTGTTCAACCATGCCTCGCCCTTCTCCCTCACGGCATCCACCAGCCCCTGGACGAGGCGCACGTTGCCCTTTGGCGCTACGCCCGCATCGGCCAGCGACCCCAGTCGGGTCATGTAGTAGAAGAACTGGGAGGCCGGCAGTTCCCAGGAACGGCAGGCTAGCACGCCGACGATGATGGCGTCGAATACCTTGTGGACAACCTCGTTGTCGGTGTATTGCATGAGCCATTCCCGGAAGGTCAGGTTGCTCCCGCCACCCAGGGGATCCTCCACCCCTTTTCCGAAGGCCTTAAGGACCCTCTTCTTGCCGATCTCCCTGGCCAGGCTCCCGCCCAGCCTGACCAGCCCACCGCGTGATATCTCGAGGTCGGCGGCCACATCGATGAGGCTCAAAGGGTTGTTCAACCTCATGGGGTAATCCTTGCCCTCGATCCTGCAGTGGAGGGTCTTGGGAAGATTGACCACCTCGAACTCCACGCCCACCTCTTTGAAGACCGCCTCCAGCGGACCGTTGCGGTGAAGTAGTATGGCCCCGGTGGGGAGAAGGAAGCCGTTTTCCTCCACCGTGGAAAACCTCCCGCCCCAGCGGTCCAGGCTTTCCGTCAGGAGTGTCCGGTAACCTCTTCTCGCCAGCAGCGCCCCCGCGCAAAGACCGCCCACGCCGGAACCGATGACCGCCACGTCGAAATCGTATTCCATCGCCTTTCCCCCCTCCAATCCGCATGCGTATGGCGTTCGGAGATTCGCCGTGATGCCGGAGAGCCAAGCCCTCGAGCCTGAGCCCGCAACCTCCGTGCGAATGGGCGAATCGCGTGTCAATTAATGGTAATGATTTCCTTATCAATCATCGACTACGAGTTTGCACTGCGTCAGCTCCTCGGCGACGAATCCGAGCCCCAGTTCCCTGAGGCGCGACTTTCTCTGCAACCCGCTGGCCACATCCCATCCCCTCAGCGCGTAGTACTCGTCCTTCATCCTCTCGAACTCCACCCGGTCCACCACCTCTCCCTTCCGCGATATGGGCTCGCCGCCCTTTCCCGGCACCAGGCACCCAGGGTTGAAATGGTCGGCCTGCAGGGGCTGAGTGTGGAAGGTTTCGGGAAGCACATCCCTCTCCCTCCCGGCGCGGCCCTCTCGGGCGTGGATGGCCCGCTGCAGGTTAAAGACCCTCTCGCCGATGCGGTAGAGGCCCTCTTCGCCGACCTCCCTCCCGGTGACCGCCGAGAGGACCATGCTCTCCACGGCGGGATCGCCGACATGGTCCGGCGAGCCCTCAACGAGCATGAGGGGCCAGGCGAAGTTACAGAGGATGAGGCACTCGTAGGCATACTGGCGGTCCTGGATCATCCTGGCGGCCAGGGCCTTACCGTCATAGGTCGAAAAATCCGCTGCCTCCTCGCTACCCCAGAACCTACTGGCCATGTCCCGGATCACCTTCCCCGTGGCATAGCTCCCCGGCAGGCCATAGGTGGTCAACAACCAGGAGAGCAGCGGGTTGAACACCTCGTGCAGCTGCTGGATGGGCTGCCTGGTCTCCATGGCGTAGAGGAGGCCGGTGATCAGATATAACCTGGGATCGTAGGCCGTGTCCTGTCCGGCTCTGATGGTATAACCTTCCAGAATTCTAGCCGCCTCTCCCCCTATCTCCTTCGCCGCCCGCGAGCTCCCGCGAGCCAGCAGGTCGCCGAAGCCCTGCCTGAGGGAGATCTGGCGAACCAGGGTCTCGATGAACTCCAGGCTTCCCACCTTGGAAAGGGGGAGACCCGTATCCTTTTCGTCCACTATGCCCGACTGGTAACAACTGGTAAGCCAGTTGATGATCACCTCCAGGGCGTTGGTGTCCAGCCCGTAGTCGTCACACAGGCGGTTGGCGGCGAAGGCCACCTCGTCCCATTCCATGACGCTGGTAACCCTGCCCCGCGGCTGGGAGAAGTCCTCGGCCGGCCGCGACTGGTAGAAGAGGCCGGACTGACACATCACCTTCCCTTTTCTGCCGCCTCGCGCCCTGTAGACACTTCTCACGCAGCCCCTCGAACACCCGTAACAGATGAAGGGTTTCACGCCGGGATTCACGACCATGGGGATGGGGGAACCGCTTCCCATCCGGCCTATCAGTTTCCGCAGCTCCTCCAGCCTTGCCGGGTCGGCGACGGTGGCCCTTCTCCTCCCGCGTACCGCTACGGCCTTCAATCTCTTTCGCCCCATGACCGCCCCCAGGCCACCCGAGCCGCTGGAGTCGTCGTCCGCCAGAAGGTTGGCGAAGACCACCCCGTTCTCCCCGGCGATCCCCGTGGCCACCACTCCGATGGAGCCCCCCAGCTCACCCTTGACGATCTCCCGCACCTCGGCGGCACCTCTACCCCACAGGTGGGAGGCGTCCTTCAACTCGGCCCTCCCGTCCTCGACCAGAAGGTAGACCGGGCTCTCCGATTCCCCCCGGACGACGATCCCGTCAAAGCCCGCGGATTTGAGCTTTGCTCCCCATCTCCCTCCCAGGTTGGAATGGCAGAACGTCTCGGGGTCGGTAGCGGGGGACCTTCCGCACACCTGCCAGCGGGAACCCGCCAACCCGGCGACGCCCGCCAGGGGACCGGTGATGAAGATGAGGCTGTTCTCTGGGTCGAAGGCCCCTATGTGCGGCGGCACCTCATCCCAGTATATCCTGGCCGCTATGCCCCGGCCCCCCACCCAGGCTTCTGCGTACTCGGCGGTCGCCAGCTTGTTGATATTCCGCGTGGAAAGATCAACCATAAGGATGTCGCCCGTGTAACCGTATTCCCCTGCCATGCCTAACCTCCTTGAAGAGCGGCCAAAAGGGCTTCCATGGAATGGGGGGAGCTTGGTCAATTCCTGTAACGGGAAGAGTTGGCCTTTTTGTGTTGGCGACGTGAATTCCGAAAACTGACGCGATAATAAACCGTTTTTATGCCCGGAGATCAACGCCCGCTCTCGCCCCTCACCCCGCCCGGCACAACCATGGTCCGCCGACCCCTATCCTGCGCCCTCTCACATGAACAAGCAGTAACTTACTACTCGGGATCCCTGCCGGTCAAGCGGCCGCAGGACTACCCTCACCTCTTTTCAACCCCTTTACGCCCCCCGATCCGGCATCGTGGCTCGGAGACATAAGAAGGCTTCCTTGCCCTTCCCGTCGCATGGCAGCCACAAAGCTTTTTCCTGTATGTCCTAGGGGCGTGGCCTTAATCTCGCCCACCTATCCCCATAACAGGAGCTGCGAAATAAGTGGCAAGCCGGATTACGAAACGCCTCCGAGAATTCGTATCCCCCGGCGGGAAGCACCTCTTTCAGTCGCGAGTTTAGCAATCGCCTCGGCGGCGAATAATTCGATATGGAGGCAATGAAAAGTTTACATGGAGGTTTCCGCGCCCAGCGGATTAAGACTTCGCCTTAGGGGGAGATGGTGGTGATGAGAGATGAAGCGCACGAGGATGAATCCATGCATTGGGTGCACAAGGGCATGGAACTCAAGGCCCGAGGTGAGTTGGCAGAGGCGCTGGAGTGTTTCGACCGCGCCCTGGAGATCGATCCCCGTAACCTTAACGCATGGAATAACAAGGGCTCCCTGCTCGGAGAGCTCGCGACGATGAACGCGGCCGAAGAGCCAGGTCAATCCCAGAGGCTGGGTGAGGCGCTGGAGTGCTTCGACCGCGCCCTGGAGATCGATCCCACCGACGGCGAATTATGGAGCAACAAAGCGAAGGCCCTCCTTCTGGCCGGGAGATGTGACGAAGCCCTTGACTGTTATGACCGCTCAACGGACCTGTGTCCCGGCAGCGCCCTTCTATGGTTAAACAAAGGCCTGGCCATGGAGGGACTGGAGTATTATGCCGATGCCATGCACTGCTACGACAAGGTCGTGGAGTTGGACCCGAAAAACAAGCAGGCATGGGTCCGGAAGTACTGGATACACCGCAGATGGGACGAGCTCTGGGATATGGCGGAATGTATAGAGCATATCAAGGCCATAGAAAGGGAGGAGGAGGGCTGAGAGAGATCATCCTCCCCCGGTCTGGGCCAGCCAGGCCAGGATGGTGTCCAGCGCCAGGCGGATGTTGCCCACGTTGCAGTGGTTCTCGGCGCCCTCCCTCTCCGTGAAAAGCCTGAAGGTCAGGGACCTCACGCTACTGAGGGCGTCTATCTCCGCCTTGTAGAAATCCAGGGGCACGAAATGGTCCCGGGTGGACCCGAGGAGTAGGAAATCCTGGGTGATACGGTCGGCGATGTCCAGCATCTGGAACCTGTCCGCCATTACCAGGAAATGGTAAGGCGAGTCCACCCCGAAGGCGTAGCATCCGTGTTTTACGCCCCACTCCGCAAGGGGGTCCCGGGCCATTTGCTGCCTGGCCGCCAGGTCGACAAGGGGCTTGAGCTTCAGGCGGAGTGAGATCCTGGTCAGCGAGCGAAGGGCTCTCGGCCTTGTGGAGAGGACGACGTCCAGGAAATTGGGAAGGACTCCCCAGGCCACCACCCTCCTGATGCGGGGCTCGAAAGCCGCGGCGCGGGGGGCGAGCATGCCCCCCAACGAGATCCCCACTATGGCCACCTCGTCAAGGCCGTAACGATCGAGGACTGCCTTCACCGGCCTCTCCCACTCATGGGTGAAGGGTATCCCGCATCTCCTCAAGACCTCTCCCTGTCCGGGCCCCTCGAAGAGGTAAACGGCATAGCCCCTTTCCCTCAGATACAGGACGGTCCGGAGAAACTCCTCCTTGCAGGAGTCGTAACCCCCGTGCATGAGTATCGTGCCCAGGCTCCCCTGGGGCTCGGCGATCCACACCGGGCGATAACCGTTGCATAGAAGAGGTCCATGGCCCTCTCATAGATTCGGTGCTTCTCCTGGATGTCCCCGTACATGAAGAACTCGGCGCCGCGGAAGTAGGAGATGGCCTGTCCCGTCCGTCCCTCCTGCAGGGCCCTCTCCCCCAGTTCGAGGAAGGTGGAGACCCAGGAGGCCATGTCGGTTATCTTCCTCGCCGCTTCCTTCACCTCCTCCAGGTCGCCGTCGGCGTACATGACCATCCTGTTCAACTGGAAGTTGAAGTTGGCCTCGGGGTGAAGGTCATAGGTGCCCACCTTGAATTCCATGACATTGAATTCCATATACCCCTCCCTCGTACGCATCGTCGTATCCGAGGCGTAAGAACACCTCGACGGATGAAGGTCACATAAGCCTTCTTCTCCTCCGGGTGGAGCTTGCCAGGGAGAGAAGCCCGAAGGCCAGGCCGAGCATGAGCGCGGCGGTGCCGCCTCCCTGGCCGCATAAATTGGTGATGCGGAAACCGGCTTCCAGCCTTCCCTCCTGGGCGTCGGGGTTCCTCACCACCACATCATAATCGCCGAGCGGAGCTCCGGCGAGGTCGAGCGTGCAGGCCATCATGCTTCCGGAGAACACCGACTCCGCTCCGGCCTCTATAACCGTCCCCGTGCCCGCCTGTTCCAGCCTCACCTCGGCACCGGGCCGGAACCCGCTCCCCTCAACGACCAGGTTCACGCTGCGGCTTCCTTCCAATGCGTTCTCCGGCGAGACGGAGAAGACCCACACGCCGGGGGCGGTCACGTTGAAGGCAACGCCGTTGGAGGTCCCGGCTTCCGTACTCACCCTGACCTCCGTCTCCCCCGCCGCCGCGTCCGGCACACGGCACCTGATCCTCGTCTCGTTCCACGACAGGTATTCGGTCGCCTTGGCGGTTCCGAAGGAAACGCTGGAGCTGCCGCGGCTGGAGCCGAAGCCCGACCCGCAGACGATCACCTCCGTCCCGGGAGAGCCCGCCGAGGGTATGAGCGAGGCCACCACCGGCGCATCGGAATAACGGAAACGCCATATTCCCATGCCGTCGGATCCCGCATAGAGGTTAGGGCCGTCGCAGGCCAGGGGATACTTCTCATAGGATCCCCTCGCCCCTCCCAGGTTGGTCCACACGCTCCACACGGGATCGTAGGACCAGATGCCCGATCCCGACCCCAGGGCGAAGAGCCTCGATCCGCTCCAGGCCATGGAATATACGCTGACGCCCTTGATGCCTCCGCCGGTGTTCGACCAGGCCCCGATGAGAGGGGAATAGCGCCAGACCCCGTTGTATTCAGCTCCCGCGTAGAGGTAGCTGCCGTCCCACTCCAGCGAGGTTACGGTGACGTTCTTCAGGTTTCCGGCGGGGTCGGTATCCGTCCACAAGCCCGTTCCCGGGTCATACCGCCAGACGATGTACCCGCTGCCCGTAGCGAGGCCGTACATGTATAGGTACGGCCCGCCACACTTCATGATGTAGGGAACGGGGAATTTATAGGAGAGGGAGAAGATGAGCATGCTCCAGGAATCGGAAGCCGGGTCGTAACGGTAGATCCCGTTGAGATAAAACAACGGGTACGAAGGTATCAAGGGCATGGAGGTACTGGCGTAGAGCACGGAGCCTCCGTAGGCCAGGTGGTATATCGTGCCGGGAAGCCCCCCTTTGACGTCCTCGAGAGACCCGATTGCCGGGTCGTAACGCCACAGCCCGGAACCGGTCGAGGCGTAGACCCTGAAGCCATCCCAGGCAAGGGAGTTCACCTGTCCGATGCCCCCGGCCACCTTGAGCCATTCTTCCGAAAGGGGGTCGAATCGCCACAAGCCCTCGGATTCGACACCGGCATAGACATAGCGGCCGTCTCCCAGAAGAGCGAACGCGTCGTCATTGCTCACCCCTCCACCGGTATCCATCCAGCCTCCGTCGAGCGCGTCGAAGCGCCAGACGCCGTCCTCCTGCGTGCCCGCGTACAAGCCGGTCTCGCCCAGAGCCAGACTGAGGATTCTGGACCCTTCCATGCCCTCCACCCGGGACCAGGTGCCCGAGACCGGGTCGTAGCACCAGACGCCGAAGACCGTGGTGGACAGAAGGTTATGATACGATGCTCCGGCGTAAAGCCTGGCGCCGTCCCAGGCGAGAGACCGGAAACCGTAGCCCTCTACGCCGGAAGCTATCTCCGTCCACGCGCCGCTCGACGGATCGTAATACCATATGCCGTCATAGCTCGTCCCGGCGAAAAGGCGCGAGCCGGTCCAGGCGAAGGATATGGCTCCCGCCTTTCCCATGTTGCCGCTGACGTCGGTCCAGGTACCCGAAGAGGGTTCATAACGCCAAATGCCCGCGTTGGCCGTGCCCGCGTAGAGGCCCGCGCCGTCCCATACCAGGTCTTCCACCAGTGCCCCGCTCAGCTCGCCGCTTATATCCGCCCATGATCCCGCCTGGGGATCGTAACACCATACGCCAGTCCCGTATATCCCGACGTAGAGAGAGGAGCCGTCCCAGGCCATGCAGTCCACCGACTTGTTGGTTAATCCGGGGCCGGACACATTCGTCCAGGCCCCGCTCACCGCATCGTAACGCCATACCCCGTGACCGGAGGCCCCCGCATAGAGGCCATGACCGTCCCATAGCAATGCGTGAACGGAATAGGAACCGACGGCGCCTCCGGTGTCGGACCAGGTGCCGGTGGATTCGTCGTATCGCCAGACCCCCCGGTTCGTCCCCCGGTACAGTTCATGCCGGGAAGGCGCATAGGCAAGGGCGTAGGCAATGCCGTTTCCGGGGCCCCTCGTATCCACCCAGCCGGCAACGGCGGCCGCCGCCCGGTTGGTCCATGCAAAGGGCAAAGCGGTCACGGCAAAGAGCAACGCCAGCGCCGCAAATGCGACGGAAACACCCACCGCTAACGTTCTTGAGGAACACCGGTAAAAAGGTCTCGCCGCCTTCAGGCGGCGAAGCGGGAACGGACGACCATATCTCTGGAAAACCTCCATCTTTCGCGCCCCCCTAATGCGCTTTCGCCGTTTCCCCGGCACAAACATCTAGATAACATGCGGTGAGAACAGGAATCGTCTCCCCTTCGGAGAAGCTTTCTCGAAACCCTATCCCCCGTCTCGCCCTCGCTCACAACATCTTTTTTAAAATTAGAGCACATAAGCGGTCCCGAGTAAACATCCCTCTTTCCCTCGGTTTACTTCCGAATCTTCGCTTCGCGGGCCGGGCGTGACGTCGTTTGTCGAAAATTGAAAGTCCGAGGTTCCCGCGGTCGT
>MU158658.1:9004-10259 GCA_015711895.1 Candidatus Solincola tengchongensis
AGGCTCCAGTCGTCCTGCTGTTTTTCCTGCCTTGCCATGACGAAGGTGTTCCATTCGATCGCCTTCCAACCCAAAGCGCCGACCGAGATCTTGCCGTATACTTTCCGGCGATTCGCAAACAGAGCAACTTTCAAGTATGATGTTCCAGCCATCTCGAACCCACTGGCGCAAGCGCGCCTCAGACCCGTATCCGGGCAGCGACCGGCAAGCCCGATATGACGGTTTGACTGGGAGGTGTTATTATTTCCGCGGCGGAATTTCTTTCAAGGTCCCGTAGCGCCTAACGTGGCGCCCCTTGCGGGAAAGGCAAGCCACCATCTTCATGGCGGCGGATTTTACGTGGCAAGCACGGTAGCATGAGTCGCAGGAGAGGTCGCGGGAATGACGAGGTATCTTCTGGTTGCCATAGGAGGGATGCTCGGAGCGGTGGCCAGGTACGGGCTCTCGGGATGGATATCCAACCGCACGGACGGCGGGTTTCCCTACGGGACCCTGGCGGTCAACCTCTTAGGATCGTTCATCATCGGGTTCTTCCTGATACTGGCCCTGGAGAGGTTCTCCTGGAGCCCGGGCGTGAGGCTCTTCTTCGCCGTTGGGTTCCTGGGAGCTTTTACCACCTTCTCCACCTTCAGCTACGAGACCGTTGAGCTGCTGCGGGAAGGCGCTTACGCCATGGCCGCCCTGAACGCCGGCACCACACTCTTCGGGTGCCTTGCGGCGACGCTTGTGGGAATCCTGATCGCTAAACTGATCTGAGGAGGCGGTCTCATGAAGATCGAGGGTAAGGCCAAGTTGCTCTCCATATACATCGGGGAGCAGGACCATTTCCTCCACCGGCCCCTCTACCAGGTCATAGTGGAGAGGCTGCGGGAAAAGGGCCTGGCCGGAGCCACCGTGCTGCGGGGCATAGAGGGATACGGGAAGAGCAGCCGCATCCACACCGCCTCCATTCTCAGGCTGTCCGAGGACCTGCCCGTGGTCATCCAGGTGATAGACAGGGAGGAGCGCATCAGGTCCGTCCTCCCGGTCATCGACGAGTTGGTCAAGGAGGGCCTGGTGACCGTCCAGGACTTGGACGTCATGATCTACCGAGCCGAGGAAGGCTAACCCGATAGCCAACGATCCCGCATCCGGCCATGCGCTGCCGCTAATCCCTCCCCTGCCGGATCGAAAATTAGTGTTCGCCCCGGTACACGCGCCCATCGTGATGCAGCGGCGCGGGGACAGGCTCGACGCGCCGGCTGCACGGGACTCG
>JACVJH010000383.1 GCA_015711895.1 Candidatus Solincola tengchongensis
GACTCCATCGGGGTCTCCTCCATGGCCCAGGAGTGGTACCTCGCCGAGGGGTGCACGCTGGGGGGCAATTTCGACACCTTCGTCCTGGTGCAGAACCCGGGTACGGAGGTGGCCGGGGTGACCCTCTCCTTCCAGCTCACCCAGGGGACGGCCCCCACCTTCTACTTCGAGTTGGCTCCCGGCCAGAGGCGCTCCGTGTGGCTGGACAAGCTGCCCGGCCTGGAGAACGCCGAGGTGTCCACCAAGGTGACCTCCACCAAGCCGGTGGTGGCGGAGCGCGCCGTGTACTTCAACTTCTTCGGCAAGCAGGGCGGGCACGACTCGGTTGGAATCCCGGGAGGCATCATCGAATGAACTGATCGGTCCGCATCCACGACGGCGCCGCCGTCACGGGTCGCGGGGCTCTAAGAGGACATGGTATCCGGGGGTGCCCGGAAGGGCACCCCCTCTCGTGAGCGGCCACGGCGGCTTCCGTACCGGTAAACCGAGGGGAGCGGGAAAAGGTCGGGAAACGAAGGCTGATATAATGAGCGCGAGATGGAGCTCAGGGATTATCTTAACGTAATTGCCCGGCGGAAGTGGATAATCATCGGGGCCACCCTTCTGGTTGTGGCGGCGGCGCTGGTCTTTTCCCTACTCCAGAAGCCGCTCTACGAGTCGCGGGTGACCATCCTGGCGGACATCAATCGGGCTGGTGAATCGGCCACCCAGGCCCTCTACAGCTTGGCCTACGGCGACCCCAACACCTTCATCCAGACCCAGGCGGAGATCATCAAGACCCGTACCATGGCCCGCGACGTCCACGACCGGTTGGAATACCTTTACGAGGAAGCGGAATATGACCGCCGGGAGGGCAAGGATGTCTTCATCCCCTCCTCCCTCCCCTCCCCCGAGGACATGCTGGCCAGGGTGAAGGTGGATCGCACCCAGAACACCAACGTCTTCCAGATCATTTTCACCGACCACAACCCCATGCTGGCCCGCGACGTGGCCCAGGCCTACGCGGACGAATACATCGAGGACCGCCAGCTCTCGGCCATCAAGCAGATCAGCGAGGCCCGCCAGGAGGTCTGGAACCGCATAACCGAGCTGGAGGCCCAGATACAGGACATCGCCCAGCGGGTGAAGCAGTACACCAAGGAGACCATCCCTCCCGAGCTGGAGGCCGAGGCCAGCCAGGCTGTCAACCTGTGGGCCACGCTCTACGAGAAGTACATGAGCCTGCGCATCGCCGAGGCCCTCGAGCAGCGCGGGCTGGAGATCATCGAGCCCGCGGAGCCGGGAGAGAAGGTCAGCCCGCGAACCACGCGCAACGCCGTGCTGGCCCTCTTCCTGGGGCTCATCCTGGGGGTAGGCCTTGCCTTCCTGGCCGATTACCTTGACGTCACCCTGAAGACGCGCGAGGACTTCGAGCACCACTACGGCACCTCCATCATCGGCGAGATACCCGGGTTCGGGACCTCGCCCGAGGAGGAACGGGAGATAATATACTTCACCGCCCCGGACAGTTCCGCCGCGGAGGGATTCCGCAACCTGCGCACCAACGTGCAGTTCCTCAACCTGGAAGGTGAAACCCGGGTGATCATGGTCACCTCTGCGAGCCCGGAGGAGGGAAAGACCTCGGTGGCCGTCAACCTGGGCGCGGCGCTCTCGGAAATGGGGAAGAAGGTGCTGGTGGTGGAGGCCGACCTGCGGCGTCCGGTCCTGGACGAGTTCATGGTGGAAAAACCTGCCAAAGGACTCACGGAGGTGCTCGCCGGCGCGGCCGGGATTGAGGAGGCTGTCATCTCCGTCGGCAATACCAATTTTCACCTCATGATCTGCGGGGTGAAACCCCCCAACCCCGCCGAGATGGTCGCCTCCCAGTCCATGCGCAACCTCCTCGAGCGCCTGCGCGGAGACTACGACTACGTCATCGTGGACTCGCCGCCCGTGCTCTCGGTCTCCGATTCCGTGGCCATGGCCCCCATGATGGACGGGATCATCCTGGTGGCCAGTCACGGCATCGCGGAGAGGGAAGCGGCGCGACGGACCGTGGAGCTTCTCTCCAAGGTGAATGCCCGCCTCTTGGGCTTGGTCATCAACAACGTGGAGGCCGCCGGCCGTTACGGCTACGGATATTATTACGCCCCCTATTACCGCTATTCGTACGGGGCCTCTGAGAAAAAGGGGAAATCCGCCTCCGTCCGACGCATCATGCGGCGGAAAAGAAAATGACGCGGTCCTCGCGGTGACGTCTCGTGACTCACTCGTCCGGCCTCCGGACGTCCGGGTGTTGTGCCCGAAAGCCGGAAGGCTCATGGTTAAACGAGACCTGCGATCCATCCCTGTCGACTGCGTAGCGTCCCACCGGCTACGGGCTTCACGGCGTGGCCTCCGCGCAGCGTTGAAAAGAGGGGGGCTTAATCACGGCATGTCCCCACGGGTCATCGCGGCCCACTGGGCACTCACACGGTCGAAAGGTCGGGGCTCAGGGCCTGCGCCGCGGGTGACGTTGCGTTGAGGTCAGGTTGTATTGACCACCTGCAATGGATGTCGTTCCAGGACTCGGAAGTGCTGCCGGCACCGGGATGGGCGACCGTCCGGAAAGCCGAGGATGCCTCAAGCGTCGCGATGGAAGGCGATTCCGACAGACGAGGAAAGCGGCGCATCCGCCACTGGACACTTTACATCCCGAAGGAACCGGAAAGGAAGGCCATCCGAAAAGACGGATTGGGCACAGGTTTCTCCGATCGAATTCGAACCCTGGAGATCGGCACCGCTTTTTATTCCGGACAAGAGACCGACCTGAAGCCCGGGCCGATAATTAAAGTTTTTTCCGTCTCGGAAGGATAATATTTATGAAACATTCCTTGGAAGAAAATCGTCAAGAGAACGCCGGCCCTTACACGGAGAGTGGAGATGAGCCACAAGCGTCTCAAGGGCAGAATTTCCGCCCTGTTCCTCTGTTGCGCGGTCTTCCTGCTCGCCACCTTTCCCTCCGCGGCGGATCCCGTGGTGAAGGACACGGCCGCCGGAGATGCCAACTCTTACCTATACGGCGGCAACGCCGGCGAGGTGCTCATGTACGCCTCCACGGCCACCGGCGACGTGAACGGCGACGGCCTCCCGGACCTGGTCATCGGCCACGACCAGGGAGGCGACGACTTCCCCTATTTCTACACCGGCAAGGTCTACGTGTACTTCGGGCGCACGAGCCTTGACCCCGAGGTGGACCTGGGAACGGGAGCTGACCTGGTCATCAACGGTTACTACGGTAGCTTCCTGGGCAACTCGGTGGCCTGCGGGGACATCAATGGGGACGGTGTGGACGACATCCTCATGGCCGCAGGGCACGGCCGCCCGGACCTTGGGGACTGGTCCCCCTGGGACTTCAATGCCCGCCCTCCCGACCTCTACTTCTCCAGCGCCAACGGAGGGGAGATGTGCGGGATGAGCGTCATCTCCGGTGACATCGACGGCGATGGGTTCGACGACGTCCTCTTCGGCGCCCACCTGGGGAACGGCGGCATGCATCTCTATGACGGAACGGACTGGAAGGCACAGGGGCGCGCCAACCAGGACTTCATCCACGACCTGCACCTCATCGACGCCACGCACGGTTGGGCGGTGGGGAAATACATCAGCGCTTACGACACCATCTACCGCTATGACGGGAGCGTATGGCAGGCGGACACCCTCTTCAACAAATTCAAGGTGGACCTCCACGGCGTGACGGCGACCGACACCACCCACGCTTGGGCGGTGGGAGAGGGGGGAAAGGTGCTCTTCAACGGCGACTTCAACAACACCAAGGGCTGGGCGGAGCAGAACAGCGGGGTTGCCGCCACCCTGCGCGACGTCGACGCCCTGGATTCCTCTCGCCTTTGGGCGGTGGGGGACGGGGGGACCATCATCCATACCGAGGACGGGGGTTCCACCTGGACGGCCCAGGCGAGCGGGGTCTCCGTGACCTTGCGCAGCCTCTCCGCCGTGGGCCCCGGAGACGTGTGGGCGGTGGGGGACGGGGGGACCATCCTCCACTACGACGGCGCCTCCTGGTCCCGGGTGAGCCCCAGCCCCACCACGCGCGACCTTCACTCCGTGCACGCCGTGGACGCCACCCACGTCTGGGCGGTGGGGGACGGGGGGACCATCCTCCACTACGACGGCGCCTCCTGGAAGGCCCAGACCAGCCCGGTGGGGGTCAACCTCCGCGGCGTGTCCGCCTCCGGGCCTACTTCCGTCTGGACGGTGGGCGATTCCGGCACCGTGCTCAGGACCGCCGACGGCGGTTCCACCTGGACCAAGGAGGCGGTCCTCTTCACCCAGGACCAGCGAATCGTATTCGCCCTCGACGCCACCCACGTCTGGACCGCCGGGGACGCGGCCACCGGCCGCGCCTATATCGTCTGGGGACGCTCCCTCTGGCCGGAATGGGATTACTACACCAACCCCATCAAGCCCAACAAAGTGATCAACGGGGTGGACCCGTTGGACTCCGCCGGTTTCCCGGTCAGCCTGGGGGACCTGAATGGCGACGTCTGTGCGGACATGCTCATCGGGGCCTTTGATGCCGACGGCCCCGGAGAGCAGCGCGAGGGGTGCGGCGAGGCCTACGTGGTCTACGGGCGCCCCAAGGGCTCCTTTCCTTACTTCATCGACCTAGGCTCGGAAAGCGACTGCACCGTCTTCGGAGCCTCCCCTATGGACGGGCTGCCCTCTTCCGTCTGCCGGCCCCTGAAGGACGTGAACGGCGACCGCTACGACGACCTCCTGCTGGCGGCCATGTGGGCGGACGGCCCGGGAGAATCCCGCCCGGGATGCGGGGAGGCTTACGTCATCCCGGGAGGGAACCTGCCTCCCGTCCAGGACCTCTCCCAGTCCCCGCCCCAGGTGACCTTGTACGGGCCGGAGACAAACGTCGGCGCCGGATACAGCGTGGAGGTCCTGGACTTCAACGCCGACCTCCTGCCGGATATTGCGGTGGGAAGCACCAGCGCGGGTATGGGGACGGAACGCCCCAACTGCGGGGCGGTCTGGCTGGTCAACGGGATCTCTTCCTGGCCTTCCCTGGTGGACCTGGCCGTCTCCTCCTCCCTGGCCATCTACGGCGCGGAGAGCAACGACGCCTTCGGGTTCTGTCTCACCTCCGCCGACCTGGACGGCGACCCGCAGGGTTACCAGGACCTGGTGGCCAGCAGCCCCATGGGTGACGGGCCCGGCAACACGCGGCCCGGGTGCGGTGAACATTTCGTCTTCCTGGGCCACGACAATTTCCTTCCCACCTGCACCGTGACCAATGTGACCGAGGGAGCGGTCCTGGCCGGCACGGTGAACGTGGAGGTGGAGGCCTACGATTTCCACGGCATCGACCGCGTGGAGTTCAGGGTGAACGGCACCCTCCGCCATACGGACAACACCGCGCCCTATACCTGGGGGTGGGACACAAGGCAGGAACCGGACGGGGCGGGGTACGGACTGCAGGCCACCGCCTACGACGTCAACGGCAACGCGGCCTCGGATTCCCGCCTGGTGAGCATCAACAACGCCGTGCCCCCTCTTTCCAGGACCTGGTACCTGGCGGAGGGGACCACCGCTTGGGGGTTCGAGGAGTACGTTCTTATCCAGAACCCCAACCCCGAAGGCGTCCAGGCCACGGTGACCTTCATGAAGCCGGGCGGCGCCGTGCAGACCGAGGTCTTCCAGGTGGGCGCGGAATCCCGTTTCACCATCTTCGTCAACAACCTGGTCCCCGGAAGCGACGTCTCCACCCGGGTGGAGGCCACCCTGCCGGTGATCTGCGAGCGGGCCATGTACTGGAGAAACCGCTCCGGTGGCCATGACTGCATAGGCGTGACCTCTCCCTCCCGCACCTGGTACCTGGCGGAGGGGACCACCGCTTGGGGGTTCGAGGAGTATGTGCTCATCCAGAACCCCAACCCTGACTGGGCGGGCGTCACCCTGACCTTCATGAAGCCTGGCGGCGCCACCCAGACCCACTCCTTCTCCGTGCCCGGGGAATCCCGCCACACTGTGTATGTGAACGACCTGGTGGAGGAGAGCGACGTCTCCACCCGGGTTGAGGCTACCTTACCGGTGATCTGCGAGCGGGCCATGTACCGCTACGGAATGGACCTGGGACACGATACCGCCGGGACGCCTTCCACCTCCACCGAGTGGTACTTTGCCGAGGGGACCACAGCCTGGGGGTTCGACGAGTACTTGCTGGTGCAGAACCCCGGCTCCCAGCAGGCGGTGGTCAGTTTCCAGTTCATGCTCCCCGACGGCACCGTCCACCCCCATGGCGCGGTGGTTCCGCCCAGTTCGCGCTATACCCTACCCGTGGATTCCATTCCCGGCCTTGAGAACACCGACCTCTCGGTAAAGGTCACCTCCACCCGCCCGGTGATCTGCGAACGGGCCATGTACTGGCGTGGAGCATCCTCTTATGGGGGCCACGACACCATCGGCACCCCCCTGCCCTCAACCCGCTGGTACCTGGCGGAGGGGACCACCGCTTGGGGGTTCGAGGAGTACGTGCTGGTGCAGAACCCCAATCCCGCCCCGGCGACCGTCTCCTTCTCCTTCATGAAACCCGACGGCAGCACCCAGTTCCTCTCCTTCCAGCAGCCGGGCGACTCACGGTCGACCCGGTTCGTGGTCGAGGTGTCGGTGGACAGCGTCGTCTCCATCATGTT
>JACVJH010000384.1 GCA_015711895.1 Candidatus Solincola tengchongensis
CCGAGCAGGCCGCGGTCCTCGTTTGCGTCGGCGGCGCCCGCCGTGTACGCCTCGACGGCCTCCCGCTCCGTGATGTTCTCGGCGGGGTCGAAGCCTTCGGGACGATTCACCGCCGCGGCGATGCCGCACCCGTAGACCAGCTCGGCCACGCTGATGAGCTCGGCCAGGTTGTGGCGCACGTGGGGCTCGCGCTCAATGCCGTTGTATTCGGCCACCAGCGCCGTGGTTCCCATGATGACGTCGGACATGGCGGGCTTGCAGCCGGTGTAGGAATGGCGGTGGTAGAGGGCGAAGAGCAGGGCCAGCTGCCCGCCGAACTCCGTCTCCCCGCATAAAAATACCCTTTCCCAGGGCACGAAGACGTCGTCGAAGATGGTCAGGGACTCGATCTCCCCCTTGCCTGAGAGGGGTGAGGCCACCTCCGGCACGCGGTCGCGGTAGCGCGCCCCACGGCACACCAGCTTGACCCCCGGCCAGTCCCCGGGAACGGCGAAGGCCACCGCCCAGGGCCCCTCCTCGGGGGTCAGGAAGCGGGTAGGGATGGCGATTATCTCGTGGGCCAGGGGGGCGAAGGAGTTATGGGCCTTGGCGCCCCGCACCACGATGCCGTCCTTCCTCTTCTCGATGACCCGCAGGTAGAGGTCGGGGTCGGTCTGCTCGTGGGGGCGGCGCTTGCGGTGCCCCTTGACGTCCGACTGGGCGCAGCAACCCACTATGTCGTTGGCCTGCCAGTATTTCAGGTATTCCAGCCACCGCTGGTGGTACTCCGTGCCGTGCACCTGATCGCACTGGTAGGTGATCACCGATAGGGCGTTCATAGCGTCAATGCCCATGCAGCGGGCGATGCACCCGCCCACCATGCGCGCCGCCACCCGGGTCATCTCCTGCTTGGCCAGGAGGTCCTGCTCGTTCTGGTGGATGTGGCAGAAGCGGTTGATGGTCTCCCCGGTGAGGTGAGACTTGGCGGTCGTCAGGTGCTGCAGTTCCTTGTTATGCGCCAGCTCGCATGTCAGCTCGAGGATCTCCGTGCCCGGGAGGTTCTCCCGGCCCAAGACTTCCCCGCTCATATAGATGTTCGGCCTCATGGACTTCAGGCTCTCCCGATATTCGGCCCCGGTACGGATCATCTTCATCCCCTCCCAAGTCGTGGTTTGCCGATTGCCTTTTCAATATAGACCAACTATAATAATCATGTCAATTTCATAATTAATATTTAAATTGAGGTTTATAAATGGGGAATGATTTTAAAAGCCGCGATAAATTCACAACCATCATAGACGCTGCCCTCAAGGTCTTCGGCGAAAAGGGCTATTATAACGCCACCATCTCCGAGATCGCCCGCGCCGCCGGCGTCTCCGAGGCCACCATCTACGAGTACTTCGGGAGCAAGGAGGACCTCCTCTTCGCCATTCCCGGCGAGATAACCAGGCAGGCGGTGGACTTCCTGGAGGGTATGGCACCCTTCATCAGGGGAGCGGCCAACAAGATCCGGGCCATCGTCTACGGCTATTACCGGCTGTACAAGGAAAACCCCTATTATTCTTCCCTGGTGCTCTTGAACCTCAAACACAACCGCAAGTTCATGGATGCCGAGGGCTATCAGGCGGTGAAGAAAGCCGCCGCCATCCTCCTGGAGGCCATCAAGGAGGGGATGGAGTCCGGCGAATTCCGTAAGGACATCGACCCTTACCTGGTGCGCTCCATCCTCCTGGGGACCATCGAGCATATCTTCTTCCGCTGGCACCTCAAGGAAAGGAGGGAGGAACTCCCTGATTTCGTGGACCCTCTCCTGGAAATCCTTACCAGAGGAATCGGAAAGCCCCCCGAGCCCCGGACCTATCAGATAAACATCTCCATTCCCTCCGAAGGCGCCTCCGGAACGCCGCCGGCGGGCTGAAGCCCAGGCCGCGGAGCCTGCGCTACACCCAGAGGACCCGCCGTGGGAAGATGCAGTCCAAAAGTGCTTCCTTCTCCGGGCCGGGAATCCACCCGGATACTCATGCCCAGCATCTCGGCGGTCAGGCGTACGATGTACAGACCGAGCCCTATGCCCTCCTTGTGTTTGTCCGTCTCCTCCAGACGGGTGAAGGGCTCGAACATCCCCTCCACCACCTCCGGCGGTATCCCCTCGCCGTGATCTTTCACCGTTATCCACGTCCCACCCTTTCCGCTTCCCCCACTCAATACCACCGGGGTACCGGGTTCGCTGTAGCGCAGGGCGTTCTCCAAAAGATGCCTCAGGCACAGCAACAATAGGCGGCGATCGACGTAGATTTCCTTGTCGCCCTCCTCGAGCATTACGCGCACGCGGCTTTCCCCCCTCTCCTCCAGACTGCGCACCGCATCCTCGAAGATGTCCGAAAGCGCATGTCGCGCGGGAGAGGGGCTCACTTTTCCGCTTTTCAAGAGCGAAACGATGTAAAACTCGTCCACCAGCCTCACCAGGCGGCGGCAGGCCTGCAGCATGTAGTCAAGGAAATCCTTTGTCCTCGTCTTTCAGGTCGTCGAACCTCTCCGCCAAGAAACCGGCGAACCCCTGGAGAACGGTCAGAGGTGTGCGGAACTCGTGAGAAGTGAGATTGATGATGTCCGTCTTGAAGCGATCCGATTCCTCCAGCAGGTCTCTGGCCCGGGTGAGCTCCTCCACCTTGGAGATCAGCCTGAAGGAGAGCAGGTAATGTTCGACGAACAGGCCTATCCTTCTTGCAAAATCTTCCAAGAACTTCAAATCCAGAGGGTCCAAAGCCAGTCGGTTGGGTTTCTCTCCCACCAGAAGCGTCCCCTGGACGCCGCCCGGACCCCATAAGGGAATGGCGGCCACCATCCCTGTCGAGGCCAGTTCCGCCCTCGCCGCCCGCTCCCTGGAATCCTCCGTTGCGGAGCCCCTGTCCTCGAAGAGGATGGTCTCCTCGCGCAGCCCGTAAAGCGGTGAGTTGTCCCGGGCGACCTCCACGAAACCCTTCGGGCCGTCACCTTCCCAGCGGGCTCCCATGAGCCACGTCCCTCTCCCCTCGGTCACGGTATCGGGGACAACGGCCGTCAGCTCTCGAAGCCCAAGCCTCCTGCAGACCAACACCGCGGCCTCCGCCACACCCCGGCGGACGTCCTCCTGCTGCATGATTGTCTCCGAGGAACGGTGCAGAAGCTCCACCTCGTCATAAAGCCCGGCGAAGAAAAGGCGGGAGGCCAGGCGCCCAGACCAGCGCAGGACCGCCGGGGTGAGGGTCACGGCCAGGGCCAGGATGGAGGCCGACAATGCCGCATATACTCGTGAGTCGTACCTCCAGAGGGAACTGAAGGCCAAGTATAAGGAAAGAAGCGGCAAGCCGAAGATGAGGATGGCCACCAGGTAGGTGAAGGAGTAGCGAACCGCCAGGCGCACGTCCAATAGCCTATGTTTGAGGAGTGCATATGCGGTGCATCCCAGGGGCAGGACGGACAGATAATAGGCGTAGATGGTGGTGACGTCCCTCTCCATGAGGCCCGGGAGCACCAGCGCCAGGAGGATGGCCAGAGGTATATAGACCCCGAAGCCGGCCAGGATGTAGGTGACGCGGGCGCGGTCGGTCCCCCGGCTGCGGCGGCGCTTCATCTCCAGACAGAGGAGGGCCCCACCTCCCAGAACCGCTTCCGTAAACACGAAGACCGCGTACAGAGGACCGTTCTTCTGAGTGTAGACGCCGGCATGATATGTAGCTCTACGCAGGGTGAGGCCGGTGAGGTTGAGAAGGGCCAGGGACAGGATAGCCGCCGCCATAATCCGTATGGTTCTTTTCTCCGGCCGGCCGTCCCTCAGAAAACCCAAGGCGAAAAGGAACAGGAAACCGGTGGCCAGCACCACCAGGAAATAGCATATCCGGTACATCCTGGTGACGAAATAGGGACTGGGGTCCACCAGAAGAAGGTGAGAGAAGGAACAGGCGATCCACGCGCCGAAGAAAAGGAACGCCGTCGCCAGCGTTCGGTTGAGGAAAGCATCCGGGCGGGCCCGGTAAACGGTAAGGGAAAGGAAAAGGCTGAAGGTGGAGGCAAGGACCGCGAACACGATCTCCACCATCTCATCTACCCCTACGCACTTCGGCGGCCTTGAACCCTCCCCGCTCGGGGACGCTCAAAGGCCCGGGGCCACGAGTAATGGGCACCCATTCCCTTTAAGGTCACTCCTGTTTCCGCTCTATTCCCCTGCAACCTTAAATGAAAGTCTTTGCCAACTTACGCCGACCGTTCGCTTTACGATCGTTCCACGCCGTAGCGTACGGTATGCCCGTCATCCGACCGTACTCAGGCCTTACCCATAATGCCCAAGACGAAATCTTCCTCCGTTGGACGGTGTTTCTGGAAGTCCAGCCCCTTCTTGCTCATATTGAACCATTGTTTTTCCGCTCTTTCCATACCCTTCGTTCGCCTCGGATATGGTTTCCGCCTCCCTCTGTTTTGTTTCGGATCCGGAGACACCCGTAAGGAAGGAGAGCATACCGCAGCCTCCCTGAGTCCGGGAGCCGTAAGGGCTCTAGACGGTTTTCAAACCTTAAAGCGCTCTTCGGAACGACGAGGCATGAAGAGCTTCCTTGCCGAAGGATGGCCGAGGCTCGATTCTTCTCAAGTTCCAAGGATGTTTCCCGCAAAGACCCGTTTTTCGCCATAAAAGAGTTGGTATGTGCTCCGGGAAGGCGCAGGGGGAAGGTGCGAAGAATATTATTCAGGACGAGGCGGTCAAACCGGAGGGTGACCCTCTCCGGCGGAGTTCATCCGTGCTCGCGAGAAGGCCGGCGGCAATGCTCGAGGCACGCCGCGTGGCGTGGGGGTAAAGGCGGCGAGGGGCAAGGGGTATCCACCGTCGTGCTGCCACGGGCTGGAAGAACCGCCTAGCGGCTGGGGAGGTCGAGGAGCGCCGGAGGATAAAGAGGTCGGAGGTGCGCCCCTTGAAAAGGACTAAAAGGGCAGCGGGCGGTTCCACCCGTCGTCAGGCACTCCATCCCCTTTTTGCCCCGCGCTGCCGGCTCGGTAAAAGCGACACGCGGTACCGCGGATTCCGGAACCTTCTACCAGTCGCGGGCCTGATACTCCTTGCATCAAGCTTGCCCTGCCTGGGCCAGGATGTGGTCTCCGTCACCCCCACCCACGTATCTCTGAGCCTTGCCCCGGGCGAGGCGGCTTCCGTGAAGGTGAGCGTGATCAACCAGGGGAGCAACCGACTTCTTCTGCAGCCCAGCGTACTGGAGGTCTTGTCCGGAGAGGGGGATTCGACGGTTCTGAAGAGGAGTGAGCGGTGCTTCTGGGTGGAGCCGGAAAGCGATGAGCTCTCCCTGGAGCCGAATTCCAGGGGAGATTTTTCCTTCCGTGTCCAACCCCCTCCCGCCTCTCCAACGGGCGGCTACCGCTTCGCCCTGGCCTTCATCCCCAAACAGGAAAAACCCGGGGGCATAGCCTTCACCGGCGGCCTGGCGGTGCTCCTCGAACTCGAGGTCCTACCGCCTCCCCCCGCTCCAGGAGGTCCGATATTCCCGTACGTTTTGCTCGCCACCTGTTCGGCGCTCGTCCTCGCCACGGCCATCCTCGTCATATGGAGGATAAAGAGGAGGGCAAAAGGGACGGTGGGGTGAGGAGATGAAGTCATTCATGTGCCATTTTCGGCCGCAAGTCGGCCACGTTTTGGAGGGCACCGGGGATGTGAATCCTATGGGAACCCCGCCTCCTGCGCATGGTCTCTTCAAGGCTCCCGGCGACCGAACGCGGAGGGTGAGAGATCGGCGCTTCTATAGCACGGGCAGACATTCCCCGGAATGGCCTCCTCCTCGATGTGGCCAGGCAAGGAACGGCTCCTCTCCCTCCCGGAAGGGAAAGGAAACACGAACACACCCCGGCAAGGCCATACGGATGGGAGGCGGTCAGGCCGGCGAGAAGACCGGTCGTCCTCGCTTTTCGCCCGCTGGCCGGCGGAAAGGCTCCTCACGTCGTGGGGAGTGTAAAATCGCCCTCCGGCGACCGAAAAAGATAATGGAGGAATATGTCCAGGACAAGAAAACCGGACCAACCAATTAAGGAGAGTCGCCATGCCGGCCAAGCCGAGAGGCGAAACACATGGCAGGCGACGTGGGGATAAAGCGGTGAATGGCGTGAAAGTGCCGGAAGAAGGAAAAGAGCGGCATTCGCGTCGAAGGTTCGAGGCGATGAAAGGGTTCGGTAAGGACATCTGGGAGCGGGCGGCGGCCATTCTGGCGGGGGTCCTCCTGCTTTCCGCCACGCTTTTGCCTTCTCCGCCTCCGGCAAGCGCAGACTCCGCATACAAGCTCATAACCGCTTTGCCCTCGATCACCATTGGTCAGCGTATTACCGGGGCGTATCAGGATACCTGGACGTCGAACAACAACTATCTCCAGTACCGCGAGGCTTGGGATCCTACCTTGAACGCCAGACTGGATATTCAGTTTAATTCCTGGCAACCCCTGAACGAAGCCCCCCTGGAGAAACTCCTGGCCATTCGCCTGAATCTGGAAGGCTACCAGAACGATGCCGTCGAGTCCTGGTACGTACAGTTCTTCGACTTCACCGCCGGCAACTGGTACAACTTCTGGTATTTCCTGGGAAGTTTCCCCACCACTCCCGACGGGACGCTCACCATGAGCGTGAGTGACCAGGCCCTCGCCCGTCGCTTCGTGAGTCCGACAGGACAGTTCCGGCTCCGCTTCGCCGACGCCGGGACGGCCATGGGGTCTTATGAAGTGACGAGAACAAGGGTGTACTTCGACCTCATCCAGGCCGTCTTCATCTACGACATCACCCCGCCCGTCTCCGCGGTGACCGCACCGGCGAACATGGAATACACCAACGCCAACACCTATATCGTTCGTGGCGTTTCCTCCGATCCGCTTCCCGATCCCAGCGGGGTAGGGGGCGTCGAGGTATCGACGGACGGAGGAGGCAGCTGGCATGCCGCCGACCCTGTTGCCCCGGGGAACTACTCCTCCTGGAGCTACCAGTGGAACATCCCCGCCGAGGGCACCTACAACATCCGGAGCCGGGCCACGGACCGGGTGAACAACCAGGAGGTACCCGGAGCCGGAGTGACCGTGGTGGTGGACTGGACCCCGCCCCAGGTATCCTCGGTATCTCCCCCGCCGGGCAGCCTGAACCTGCCCGTGGATTCCCTCATCTCCGCCACCTTCTCCGAAGCCAACGGCATGTCGGCGGCGTCCATCAACGCGAGCACCTTCACCCTGGTGGACGAGGAGGGAATGCCCGTGTCGGGCACCGTGACCTACGACCCGGTGAGCATGACCGCCACCTTCGACCCCAACGGGAACCTCTTCTACGGATATGTCTATACCGCAACCCTCACCACGGGCATCACCGACCTGGCGGGCAACCCGCTTCCCGCCGCTTACTCCTGGTCCTTCCGCACCGCGGACATCCTCTCCCTTTCTCTGGTGGGGACCTACAACCGAGACGGCACCCCAGGCGGTGGAAGCGTGAGTTTCGGGAGCATCAGCCCGGAGAGCTCACCCTTCGTCATCGGCGGGGGCACGCCCCCCTACGCGGTAAGGCTCAACGTCCTCAGCTCCACCGGGTGGAACCTCTTCCTGCGGGCCGACTCCGACCTCACCGACGCCTCGCAGGACCCGCCGGCGGTCATCCCCATATCCCACCTGCAGTGGAGGACCAGCGGCGCAGGCACATGGTCCCCCTTCACCCTTGCCGAGGTACCGGTATACGACCCCGCACCGAACCGCACCCCGCAACCGGGAGGAAGGTATGTGGACCTGGACCTCCTCCTCCAGCTGGCTTGGGAGGACTTGCCAGGTAATTATTCCGCCACCGTGGTCTGCATTCTCATGGTCCAGCCCTGAACGGCACCCGGCCGGGCCCAGGGTCGTTTCGGCCTTGCACAAGCTTTGCCGGATCGATGCCGCGGTGGGATCGGGTACTCGCTCATTACACCCGAATGCCCGTTTATAATCCGAAATCAACATGGGCATAGGATAAGGGCTCTGTCCGTTGAAGGACGGATGGTGGATAAAGATATATGACTATATATGGTCCATCATTTTTAGCCACACATGGATCCTCCGTTTCCCCTACCCGAACTCCGGAACCGCTTCGGGAAGGGACCGTTGGCCATCGGACAGCGAGGCCTAAAGCGCGGGCTGAGACGGCCTGCCCGTCTTAAGGACGTTCCCGAGTGCGGCGCAGGGGGACGGTGAAACGAAGGGTCAGGATGTCCCGTAAGGCCGGTGCAGGGGGACGGTGAAGCGGAAGACGGAGCCCCCTCCCGGTCGCGGCTCATACCATATTTTGCCGCCGTGGGCCTCGGCGATGCTCCTCCCGATGTACAGCCCCAGGCCCAGCCCCGGCCCCGCATGGTGCATGACGTCCTCCACCTGGTAGAAGCGCTCGAATATGCGCTCGCGGTCTTCCTGGGGCACTCCCCGCCCGCGGTCCAGCACCGTGAACCGCACCGCGCCCTCTTCCCCATCGACCTCCACCTCCACGGGGGTCCCCCGAGGGGAATACTTCACCGCGTTGTCGATGAGGATGACCAGGAGGCGTAGCAGCCTCTCGGCGTCGGCCCGGAGCGTCCCCAGGCCAGGCGCCACGCGGACTTCCATGTCGCGGTCCGGGAACCTGGCCCGCATCTCCTCCACCGCCCGCCGCGCCAGCTCTCCGGGTTCCACCTCCCTGAGGTCCAGCCTCATGCGGTCCCCTTCCACCCGGGCGGCCTCCAGTAGCTCCTCCACGACACCTACCAGCCGGTCGGCCCCCTTGTCTATGGCCCGCAGCGCCTCGGAGCGGACCTCCTCGTCCATCCGGCTCCAGTTCTCCCTGAGGGTAACGGCATAGCCTTTGAGCAGGGTGGCCGGATGGCGCAGCTCGTGGGCGGCGATGTCCAGGAAATCGCGCATCTCCTCTGCTCTCCTCTTCAGCTCCTGCTCGTATTCCTCCTTCTCCGAGATGTCCAGGAGGGAGACGACGCTCTCCTCCAGGCCCGGGAGCATGGCCACGGTGATCAGGGCGGGGATGGCCCGGCCGGAGCGGTGGCGGGCCAGAATCTCCACCTGCAGGGGGCTGGACAATTCCCCGGAGAGCAATTTTCTGGAATATTCTTTCACCCGTTCAACGTCTTCAGGCACGAGGAGGTCCATATAGCGCATCTTCCCTACCATCTCCTCCCGGGAATACCCGAACACCCTCTCCGCCTCGCGGTTGGCGTCGGTTATCACGGCTTTCCTGTCCACATGGAACATCACCGTCCCGGTAGCCTCGAAGGTGGCGCGGTAGCGCTCCTCGCTGCGCCGCAGCGCCTCCTCCGTCCGCTTGCGCTCGGTGATGTCGCGCCCCACGTTGACGATCTCGATCACCCGGCCCTCCTTGTCCAGGAGGGAGGCTCCGGTGACCTCCACCAGCATCTCCCGGCCGTCCCGGCGTATGAAACGTATCTCATCGCTATTGATGCCCCCGCTCGCCAGGAGGCGGCCTATATCCTTAAGGACCCTCTCGTAATCCGCGGGGTGGACCACCCCGAGCTCCAGGACGTTCTTCCCCAGCAATTCCTCACGCGAGTAGCCAATCATCTCGCAGGCCTTCCGGTTCACTCCCGTCACCCTTAGGGAGCGGTCGTAACTGAAGATGGCCTCGCCCGCGAATTCCAGGAGGAGCCGGTACCTTTCCTCCGATTCACGGAGCCTGTCCAGCAGCCTGTGCCGGCCGCAGGTCTGAGCCATCTGCGCCGCCGCCGCCTCCACGAACTCTACGGTGCCCGGGGACATCCCTCCTCCGGGAGCCCCGGCGAGGAGGCACCCCACGGTCCTCCCCTCCCACCGCAAAGGCACGAGGGCCACGGCTGACGGTTCCTCTCCCGTCGGGAACCCGGCCTTCCTGCGCAGTTCGGCCCACTCCGCCTGGACGGTCTCCCCACGCTCCAGCGCCTCCGCCAGCTCCCCGCTCCCGCACAAGAACCCCGCCTCCGCTGCTGCGGCCTCGGAAAGGCCGCGGTGGCCGAAAAGCCGGTAGTCGCGCTCTCCCTCCACCAGGTAGACAGCGCAGCGGCTTATCTCCCCCAGCTGGAAGATTATGTCAATGGCCAACTCCATGAACTCGCCGAGCCCAAAGGTGGATGCCGCCGCCTGGGCCAGGTCGCGCTGCAGGCGGGTGACCCTCTCCGCCCAGACCCGTTCCGTGACGTCGGTGATGAAGCCCTCCAGGTGCAGGAGCTCCCCGCCGTCGGAGAAAATCCCCCTCCCCTGCTCCCACACCCACTTCCTCTCGCCGGCGGCGGTGCTGATGCGGTAGAGGAGCCGGAAGGGCTCTTTTCGTTCCACTGCCCACTGAACCTCCTTCCACACCCGGTCCCGGTCCTCGGGGTGGATGAGTTCGGCGTAGGACACCACGGCGTTTTCCCGGAGCTCCTCGGGAGCGTAACCGGTGAGCTCCCGGCAGCCCTCGCTCGCAAAGAGCATGGTCCACTGTGGGTCGTTGCGGCAGCGGTAAGCCATTCCCGGCAGGTTGGAGAGCAGGGTGGCCATCTCCCTCCGGCTCTCCCGCAGCTGCTCCTCCAGGCTTATCCTCTCCGTGACGTCGCGGGAGTTGATCACCAGACCCCCTACCCTTGAATCACCGAGGAGGTTCAGGGCGCTGGCCTCGTGGTACCTCCAGGTCCCGTCCCTGTGCCGGATGCGCTGCAGGGAGTACTGGGTGACGCCGGGCCGTCTCAGGGCCGTCTCCAGGTTGGAGGAGCTCCTCTTCCTGTCGTCCGGGTGGATGAAGTCCATGATGTTCCGGCCTAGGAGCTCCTCCTCGTCGTAACCGAGCAGGCGCTTCACGGAGGGGCTGACGAAGACCACCCTTCCCTCCCCGTCCAGGACGGCGATGAGGTCCAGGGCGTTCTCCACCAAAAGGCGGAAGAATTCGCCCCCACCCGAGAAGCTCAACCGATTCTCTGCCTTCTCCATGCGCTCAAAGTGACGCCGTCCGGCATCCTGCACTTCCGTCCTTGCCTGGAACCGCGCATGCCTTAAATGGAATACGTCACACGGACCCTTCCCCGGACAACTGGACGCGGGTTCAGCAAACCGTAGGTACCGCCGTTTGGTTCGATTTTACAACTTTTCCGCTCTTTGGCCTACGAGTCACCTCCCCACGAGTTCCTTCCTTCGCCGGCTCGCGTTCCCGTTCCGGCAAGCAACTTACTCCTCCACGCTTCGCCTGACCGACGCGTCCGGGCTCGGCTAAAATGCTCGGGGGGCGATCCGCAAGGCATGTCACACGCCGGGAAGGCATGTTCCCCTTTTGCATATGCCTTCCGGAGCCTACCCGCTCACCCTCCCGTCTTCTCGATCCCGGCGCCGGCCTCCAGCGCCTCCTCCCGATGCGGGCACGGAGCCCTTCGCCTCTTTCGGCCTCTTTGCCCGACTACACCCATCTCCTTGAGCATCGTTTCGTACTCCATGGCCCGGCTTGCGCTGAGGCGTGCAGCGTTTCCGCCCATTTGATTCAAGGTCAAGCCTCGCTCTTGTTTAAACTCCCGGCTCACCAGCCATAATGACCCTATGAGGAAAGGAGGGAACGTCAGATGGAGGTGAGGTTTCCGGCTTTTCGGGCCAAGGCCGAGGAGGTTCTCGCAGGAGTCTCCGGCCTGGATGGCGAGGAGGATTACCGCCGGCTCCTCTGCGGGGATTGCCCTTTCTACCACCACGGGGAAAAGGAGAACGAGGAGTGCGGCAGTTACCGCATCCTTCGGAAACTTCTCGAGGCGGGAGCCCTGGACCTCGGGAACGCCATAAAGGCCTTGAGCTGAGGAGAGCTTCGAAACGGGTCGACGGAATAATGTTGCTGTCCAACCTACTCCCTTATAGGGCCGAATCCAGAGCGCCGGCAGGGCTCGGAAGGAGAAATTCCGGAATCGCCAGCGCCGGCCGCAACGGACTCCTGACCGTACATGGCCTCGTGGACACAGATTTCTATGACGATTCAGGGAGGGAAGGGTCATTGTTGCCGTTTCCAGGTAGCGAAGGTTTCCTCCTATCGGGCAGAGAAAGCGGCGCCCTCCGGCTCCTCGAGGGCGGTCCTGCGTGAACGAAAACCCTTCACGGAGGTGACATCGGTTGGACTTGAGGCCCGCATATCCCCGGCTTCAGGATGGCATATACCTGAAACAACTGGAAAGGCCCTGCGTGTACGATACCCGAACCGATGAGCTCTACGAGCTGTCGCCGGAAGCCATGGTCTTCCTCTCTCACTGCGATGGCGCTCATACCATCTCAAACCTGCAGCCCGAGGAGCACTTCCTGGCCTACTGCCTGGAAGAGGGGATCCTGGAGCTGCTGTCGCGAGCGGAGCCCACCGTGGTACGGGTGGGCATCAACGAACTCCCCTCCCTCCGCTACCTCATGGTGGAGGTGACCGAGCGCTGTAACCTCCGCTGCCGGCACTGCTACCTGGGAGAGGCAGGGGAGAAGGACATGGACCCTGATCTCCTGCTGCGGTTGCTAGACGATCTCGACGATATCGGAGGGCTGCGCCTCATGATAACTGGGGGTGAACCCGTGCTCT
The DNA here is from genome assembly GCA_015711895.1 of Candidatus Solincola tengchongensis. Taxonomy (GTDB): domain Bacteria; phylum Actinomycetota; class Geothermincolia; order Geothermincolales; family RBG-13-55-18; genus Solincola_A; species Solincola_A tengchongensis. Next base: position 12,547 of record JACVJH010000384.1, read on the forward strand.
ACCCTCATTTTCAATGCCTGAACCGGGCCCTGGCCGGGCGGACCTTCCGCCCCGTGCTCATCACCAACGGCACGCTCATCGACAGGAGCCTGCTCTCTACCCTCAACTTCCGGGAGATACAGTTCTCCCTCGACGGCCTGGAAGAAGGCCACGATTTCCTGCGCGGGAAGGGGAGCTTCCGGCGGACCCTGGAGGCCGTGAGGGAAACCCTCGTCTCCGGAAAAGAGGTCTCCGTGGCCACGGTCCTGCACCGGAAAAACATGCATGAACTAGAAAAACTTGGCAGATTTTTGCGGGATATGGGGGTCCATTCCTGGACCCTCGAGTACCCGGTGGCCATGGGACGCATGGCCGCCAACCAGGGCCTCATGCCCAAGATCGAAGAGGCGGCTCCGTTCTTCAGTCTGGAATGGGGCTCCGGCCCTCATGCCGGGGAAAGCGGTTACGCCTGTGGGGCTCACCTGGCCGCTGTGGACGTCTCCGGCCGCCTCATGAAATGCGGTTACTACCGCCAACTGAGCGGGGGGTCGGTCAGCGGGGGCCTGCGTTCCGCTTGGCGCGCCCTCCCCAAGATGCGCCTCGAGGGCGTTTGCGCCTCGTGCACCGAAAGGGAGGGCTGCGGAGGCGGGTGCCGCTTCCGCGCCGAGCTCATGGATGGACCGGGCGGAAGGGACCTCCTGATGTGCGCCCGCCTGGGAATGCTCTCCTGAAGGGTGTTTATCCGACCGCGTCGCGGTGCATAATTGTAGGTGGAACCCACTACCAAGGAGGTGGTGAGATGAGGATCACGAAGATCCCCAAGAAGAAGGGCGGAACCTGCAAATGCAACAAGAGTTGCGGCTGAAGACGCCCGGAAAAGGGGAGGCCTGAGGGCCTCCCCTTTTTTCTCGGCGCGCTTTCTATTTCCTATGCATGGCGTCCAGGAACTCCTCCCAGGTCGGCACCAGCGTGGTCTCGTCGCGCCTCCGCAGCGCTATCGCTCCACCCGTGCAGTTTGGAACGCACACCCCGCAACCCAGGCACAGCCTGCGCTCCACGCGAGCCAGCTCATGCTCATCCAGGCCCGCCGCTCCCACCGGACATCTTTCCTCGCACTCCCCACATCCCACACATGACTCCCGGTCCACGCGTGCCAGGTAGCTGGAGGTGCTCACGGCGCTGTCGAATTTCAACTCCAGCCTGCCCCGTAAATACACGCAACAACACGAGCAGCAGCAGCATAGGGTGGAGACCTCCCCCTGGTGGTTCTCGGTCAGGAAGACCAGGCCCGCCTCGTGCGCTTCCTCCAGCTTGCGTACCGCTTCCTCCAGCGATATCTCCCGCCCTATCCCCTGTTCCACCAGGGACCGGCCGAGCGAACCCAGCCGGAAACAGTTCTCCCTCTCGTGCTCGCAACCTCCACTGGCGTAGGCCGCTGCAGTGCGGCAGGCGCATGGGACAACGGCTCGAAAGGTAGACCTTTCCAGCAGCTCCTTAGCCGTTTCGAAGGGTAGGATCTCCGCGGTTTCATCGATATCCTCCTCCATGGGGACCACCCTCATCAGGGGCAGTTCCCGGTCGGCGATCTCCTTTCCCCAGGCCGCATAGAAGTAGCGCCGCCAGAGATCCGCCAGACGTCGGGCCGCTTCAGCATCCCTGCCCGTCCAGAAAGGGGCGTCCCTGAGGCCCGTAGGGCCGGAGGGCAAACGGTACCTGGCCACTCCATCCCTCATCTCCTTGTACACCAGGCCCCTTGAGGACATGGCATCCAGGAGGCCCTGGAGCTCGTTCTCCGGCATCCCCAGCTCGGCGGCCATCTCCGGGATGGGGGTTTCCCTGCAGAGAAGCCTGGCCGCCAGACGGGCCTCCTCGGGCTTGAAAAGCAGGCGGAGTATCTCCAGAAACTCGTGGCTGGGCGGAAAGCCTACCGGCATGTGTTCGAGGTGTTCTGCAAGAGCGGAATAGACCTCATCCTCCAACACCATCACCCCCCGACTCCGACTCCTTAAATTTTAACATCCCGCTATCGCAGTCAAGCAAAGCCGGGGCGGATGGTGTCGTGATCCGGCAAAGCCGGGGCAGAAACCCCCGCAAAAGGATCCCCCTGACCTTTATGGAGACCCTCTTTGGCCGCGCCTTTCAGGTTGTCGAATGAACCGAGCAGCGGCCCACCCGATTCGCGGACCCGGCGGCCTAATGTTGTTCCACGCGGAGAAAAGGGCGTTGTTGCTCCGCTTCCGGATTGCCTCACCGCACCATCTTCGGGCTTCATTCCGCGCCGGTAAAGACCTGCTCCGTGAAGCAAGAAGACGGGTTGAGCCGTCGAGTTTCCCGCCGGGAGCGCTGTCGTCTCGTGCTCCAGGGTACGGGAATCGGTCCGGGGACCGAATTTCAAAATTCTCCTCCGGCCACGGACCTCAGGTATTCGGAAGCCGTCAGCCCCTCCTTCCGCGGTCCGGTCGCCTCACCGCTCAAAGAACCGCCCCATGTCCCTGAGGCCGAAGCGTATTCCCCGGCATCGAAAAGGGCGGTCTGGCCGGTCGCCTCTCCCCTTTCGCCGCCATGTCCCCCGGACTCCAGTTCCCGGCGCAGGTCATCCGGGTCCGGATCCCTTTTCAGGAAATACCTTCCATTGCAGGTTATGAACCATCTTGCCCTGCTCACCACCACTCCCAGCCGGGATAGTGAGTGGAGGTCCAGAGAGTGAAGGCGGCGGGCGGAGATTATCCGGCGAGCGGAACGCGGGCCGATCCCGGGGACGCGTATCAATTCCTCATATCCTGCGCGGTTGACCTCCACGGGGAAGAAAGCCGGGTTGCGAAGAGCCCATGCCGATTTGGGGTCCAATTCCTTTTCCAGGTGTGGCCGTTCCCCGCCCAGGAGTTCCTCCACGCGGAACCCGTAGCGGCGGATCAGCCAGTCAGCCTGGTACAGGCGGTGTTCGCGCAACAGGGGAGGCTCCCGAAGGGCCGGAAGGCGCGGGTCCTCGGAAACGGGGAAGAAGGCCGAATAATAGACCCGTCGGAGGCCGTAATCTCTGTACAGCCCCTCCGCCAGTCTCAGTATCTCCAGGTCGTTCTCCGGCGTGGCGCCGATGATGAGCTGGGTGGTCTGTCCGGCCCGGAGAAAAGCAAAGCCATGCCGCGTTCCGCTGGGAACCCCTGACTCGCGGTGGGCTTCCTCCTGCCGCCTTATCTCCCCCATTGGAGAGAGGATGTCCTCCCGCCTCTTGTCGGGAGCCAGGCGGCGGAGGCTGATCTCCGTGGGGAGCTCGATGTTCACGCTGAGGCGGTCGGCATAGATGGCCGCCTCCCGCACCAGCTCCGGCGAGGCGCCCGGGATGACCTTGAGGTGGATGTATCCCCGGAAACCCCTTCCCAACCTCAGTTCCCTGGCCGCCAGCACCAGCTTCTCCATGGTATGGTCCGGACTCACCCACACCGCCGAGCTGAGAAACAGGCCGCGGACCAGCCCTCTCCGGCAATACTCCATGGTGACCTCAGCCACTTCCGAAGGGGTGAAGGAAGCCCGGGGCCTGTGCGCCGAGGCGCGGTTGACGCAGTAGGCACAGTCATAGACGCACCGGTTGCTGAGCAGGATCTTGAGCACCGGAAGGCATTTGCCGTCTTCGGACCATGTGCGATAGATGCCGGGAAAAGAGAACCCGCCCTTCCCGACAGCCTCCTCCAACATACGGGAGTTCCTGGTGGAGCAGGTCACGTCGAACCTGGCCGCGGCCCCCAGTATCCTGAGCTTCTCCTCCAGATCCAACCTCGACCCCCGCTTCACTCGTCTTACCGCCCGTATAAGATTATGAACCCCGGAGACGACAGGTGTGCGCGGCTGCCCGTGACACCGTCAAGTTCACGAGGAGCCTTCATCTCACGAGCGGCGAGGGCCCCTCTCTCAGGGGATTCATACGCAGGGCCAGGGAATAGAGGTAGGGGTAGTCCTTCTTGAGGTGCTCAAGATAAACAAGCCACTCCCGGATGAGCAGCCGGTAGGCGCGGGCGATGTCCATGCACAGGTGCTCCATGTCCATCTCCGGCAGATTGCTCAGGATATCGCGATACTTGAGCTCCTCCGTGAGGTGGAAGACGGACCAGAGCAGGTCGGTGAAGGTCTCATGCTCCAGGAGGGCGGGGTTCTCCAACAGGGACAGCAGGAACTCCCGCTTGGCGAGGAGGAAAAGGCGTATCTCGTCCAGGAGGTCCTCCCGGCCGGCGATCTCGCACTCGTGTCCCTCCACCCTTGAGAGAGCGCGTCGGAAGTCTTCCTCTCCCCAGTCCGGCCCGGCCTGGAGGCATTCCCGTATCTCCCGGCAACGGGCGTCGAACTCGGCGAAGTGACCCAGGAGCTGCATCCCCATCTCACTGAAGAAGGCGCCGATGACCATGTTCAGCTTCTCCATGCGCACCCGCTTCTCCCTCACCTCCAGGAGGCGGTGCACGATGACCGTCACCAGGAGCACCTCGATGGGCATGAAGGCCAGGTCCCCCAGCAAGTAGATGAAGATATGGTGCGCGTCCCGGAATATCAGGTAGTGCAGGAAATAGAGAGCGGCGGAACAGAGGATGAGGGCCGTCCCCAGATACACGTACCACTCCCGGTACCACCGGTTCTCCCTCTTCTCTTCCAGCTCCCTCACCTCCCGGATGGCCTTGCTCCCACCGCACACCGTCTCGCCCAACCGCTCGAGCCATCGGCGCGAGCCGTGAATATATTATCCCATCCGTGGCCGCGGTCTTTATGGGATTCTCTCATATGTCATGCGAGGGGTGCTCTTAAAGCTTCTGAGGCTCGTCTGTAAATGGTAATTATTACCTTTTGCAATACAACTGCCCCTTTTCGGACGGGGTGAAGGGTGCTGGGTGGCTTCATTTAATCAACCCCCCGAAGTCTTCGCCATAAGCGAATCCGGATCGGATACCGGAGCGGTGTGGGCAGCCTGTCAACGGTCAGGACAGCGACCGGCCCGCCTCCGGCTCACCGACGCGAATCCTCATCCTGCAAGCGCAATAATGCCCGTGCCTGCCCCGGATCGTGCGCCGCGCCTTGGCCCGAGAAGGGCTTTGTGGGCCTCTTATCCCCGTTTTTGCTATCATGTAGTCGGTCGGCGGACAAGGACGTGTCCCGAGGGGGCTGGGAGATTATCCAATTTCGCAATCTCGCTCCGCGGCGAACCGTCCGATCCATGCCGAGAACGGAACGGGATCCGGAATCCGGGGAGGAGGAAGATGGGGGAGGAAAGGTCCGGTTTCAGGGATGCCGAGGTCGCTGCCTGCGCCTACACGGTCAGGAGGGAGAAGGACTAGGCCGGCATCGTGGTGGGAGCCGGGTTTGGAGGCCCGGTGGCCGCCTACCGCTGCGCCCGGGCCGGGCTGCGGGTCCTCATGCTGGAGAGGTCGGCCCGAGTGGGAGAGAAGGTCATCTCCGGCCTGACCATCCCCTTTTACGGCTTCCTTTTCGGGCCGGACTTCATACGCGACGGTAATCCCCCCATCGAGCGCCCGGTGGACGGGATAATCAACTACATCATCAAGGACATCGACGCCGGGGACATCGAGGTGGACGACTCTCTGCGCATCCCCAAGCCCCTCTCCCCGGTGATCTCCTTCGGGTACAACGCCTACTGCCGCCCCTTCTGCCAGTGGGAGGCGGAGAAGGCGATGGAGGCGGGAGCCGAGCTGCGCACCTCCACCACCGTCGTCGACCTCATCCGGGCAGACGGCAGGGTG
>JACVJH010000385.1 GCA_015711895.1 Candidatus Solincola tengchongensis
TAGTCAATTCTCTCAGCTAACCGGAGAAGGATAAACTTTCCGGCTCTATCCCACATGGAATGGCGAGGTCTTCAAACGGCGGGGACGAGTGGCGACGCGCGGTGGATGCATCCCCGGGGGATTTCGTGAGGATAGTGCTATCATTCAGAAAAAGAGGGGTTTTTCGGGACCTGGCCTTCGAGCCGCAGGAAATGGCGCCGCTGGTGATGGGTCCGGGAATCGCTTGGGGCCGGGCGGCTGGCCCGGCGAGCCCGGTCTCATGCCGATAACGGAAGGTTGGCGGGCCCCACAAGAGGTCGAGGCCGTGCCGGGGGAAGGCGCCCTTTATCCCGAACCGCCCCAGGAGCTACGAGCCATGGAGGTATAGAGGGTTGTCCGGTGGAGGATGTGGCCCTTCGGGCCGCGCCAGCGGCGGGGACGGGGAAGAGGCGACTGGCCTGGTAGGCCATGTCTCCGCTCTCCAGAAGGCCCTGGGCTGGGAAAGGGAACAGAACCGGGCCTTGGCCGAGCTGGCACGCGTGCTCCTGGTCTCCAGCGACATGGAGGAGATTTCCTGGAAGGTCCTGGAATACGCCAGGAAGCTCACCTCCAGCCCCTTCGGCTTCGTGGGCTACATCGACATAGAGACCGGATATCTGGTGTGCCCCACCATGACCCGTGACGTCTGGGAGCAGTGCCGCATGCCGGAGAGGGATTACGTCTTCCGGGAGTTCAGAGGCCTTTGGGGGTGGGTGCTCCGGAACCGCCGGCCCATACTCACCAACTCCCCCTCCCGGGATCCCCGCTCCACCGGGGTGCCGGAGGGGCATATACCCATCGAGCGTTTTCTGTCCGTCCCCGCACTAATGGGGGGCGTGCTTGTGGGCCAGATCGCCCTGGCCAATTCCGAGCGCGATTACGTCTCCTCCGACCTAGAGGCGGTATCCCGCCTGGCGGACCTCTACGCCGTGGCCGTCATGCGCATGTGGTCGGAGAGGGAGCTGGACCGCTATCGCAACCAGCTTGAGGAGGTGGTACGAAAGCGGACCAGGGACCTGGAGGTGGCGGTCCGCAGGCTGGAAGAGGAGGTCGAGGAGCGCAAGAGGAGGGAGGAAGAACTCCGGGAGACCGCGGAGAGGCTGCGCTCCCTCTCCGCCCACCTCCAGTCGGTGAGGGAGGAGGAACGGCGGCGTATAGCCCGGGAGGTCCACGACACCCTGGGCCAGTCCCTGACCGGGTTGAAGATAGAGATCTCACTGCTTTCCCGGAAGCTGCCCCTCGACGCGGCCGGAAGACTGGCCGAGCTCACGGAGATGGTGGACGATACCATAAAGGCGGTGCGCGAGATCGCCACCGAGCTCCGCCCCAGCGTGCTGGACGACCTGGGGCTCCCTGCCGCCCTGGAATGGGAGGCCAAGAGGTTCGAGGAGATGAACGAAGTGGAGTGCACCCTCCACGTGGAGAACGGCGCGGACGTGCCGGACAAGGATACGGCGGTCGCCCTCTTCCGCATCGCCCAAGAGGCGCTGACCAATGTGTCACGGCATGCGGGGGCCCGTAAGGTGGAAGTGAACCTGCGCCGGGCGGGGGGAGAGCTGGTGATGAGCATCGAGGACGACGGAAGGGGGGCGGAAGAGGAGGACCTGGAGTCCCCGCACGCTCTGGGCATACTGAGCATGCGGGAGAGGGCTTACGCACTCGGCGGCGTTCTTACCGTGAGGCGGCGGGAGGGAGGCGGGACAGTGGTCGAGGTAAGGGTCCCCTACGGGTGAGGTGGTAGTCCCCACGGTTTTCCGAGCCTCACCGGGCCGATCCCCGCATGATTATAGGGGAGGGCGCGAATCGGCCAGCCGGAGGGATGTGGTGGCCGAATCCCGGGTCGACGGAAGGATGGACGCGGGGAACGGCGTATGCCCCGCCGTAGAAACGTTGGCTCAGGGAAGGGAGCATGTCCGGGCCGGCGGGAGTGGGTGAGAACTTTCGCCGAGAGGCGCGAGGAGTGTGGCTATGAGGGTATTGGTGGTTGACGATCACCCGGTGGTACGAAAAGGCATCATCCATATCCTGGAAGAGGATCCCGGCGTGGAGACCTGCGTGGAGGCGGGATCGTCTGCGGAGCTCATGGAACGCCTGGCCGGGGAAAGGTGGGACGTGGTGGTCCTGGACATCAACCTCCCGGACCGTAACGGGCTGGATGTCCTGCGGGACCTGAAGGCCGCATATCCGCGCCTCCCCGTACTCGTGCTCTCCGTCTATCCCGAAGACCAGTATGCGGTCATGGCCCTAAGAGCCGGGGCCGCCGGTTACCTTCCCAAAGACGGGTTGGCCGAGGAGCTCTTGACGGCCCTGCACAAGGTGGCCTCCGGGGGCCGGTACATCACGCAGCACCTGGCGGAGAGGCTGGCCGAGAATCTGGTCTCCCCGGCGGAGGAACACCCGCACCAGCGGCTCTCGGAGCGCGAATTCCAGGTCCTGCTCGGTCTGGCCTCAGGGAAGCGCCTCAAGGACATCGCCCGGGACATGAGCCTCAGCGTGAAGACGGTGAGCACATACCGGGCGCGGGTGCTGGAGAAGATGGGGATGGCGAACAACGCGCAGCTCACCCAGTACGCCCTGCGCCACAACCTCCTGCCCTGAGCCCGGGACGTGCCCTTACGGGCCATCCCCGGCTCGCCGGAATACCTTCCGTCCTTCTCCCAACCGGCTGATCCGCGACTGCCCTCCTGTGGGCATCGGGACGGTCCCGCCAACACGCCTTGCCCGACGGTTTTCGGTCCTCAGCCCGCATGCCACAGGCAGGCGCCTTCCTCCTCCGCGGTTCGCCGCTGTGGCCTCTTCTGGGAGGCGAAACACTCTTCCCTGTCCGCTCTTCCGCTGGCTGTCCTCACGGGTTGAGGGAACCCATCCCGCTTGCGTGGGAGATTTCCTACACCGGGGAGGGGCGCTTTCCGATACCCCCGTAACTTCACGCTGCATAGGATGAGTACGAAAGGGCGGCGGGCGGCTTTCCGAGGTGGGGAAGCGACGTTGGAAGGAAAAAGGTGAGAAAAGAGGATGCCGCAGGGGATCGAGGGAGCGCAAAGACCAGGATACTGGTGGCTGACGACCACCGGGTCATCCGCGCCGGGTTGAGAAGGATCATGGAGGGCGAGGAAGACCTGGACCTGTGTGGAGAGGCGGAGGACGCCGCAGGTTTGCTCCGTCAGGTGCGTGGAGAGAAATGGGACCTTCTCATCCTGGACATAAGCCTTCCCGACCGCAGCGGGCTTGAGGTCCTGGAAGAGGTTAGGGAACTGCAACCCGAGATGAAGGTACTCGTCCTTTCCATGCACGAGGATCCCCTGTATGTCAAAAAGGCCTTTGCCCTCGGGGCTTTGGGCTACATAAGCAAGGACTGCACCCCGGAAGAGGTGGTGGAAGCGGTTCGGGAGGTGGCACGGGGGGAGCGCTACCTGGGTCGGTTCCTGGCCCGAAAAATCGGCCTGGAGCTCAAGAATCTCGGTCCGGGCAACGGTGCGTGAGGCCCAGGACGTGCTGCGCCCGTAGGGGACCGGGCTCCTTGGAAGACGAGGTATAGGAACGGATCGCGGCACGGGGTTTGGATAGCCGCGTTCGAGAGGGAAAGAGCGAGGAGGTCGCATGGATGAGAAGGTGAAGACGGCTGGGAGAGGCGCTTCCTCTTCACCGGAGGAGAGGAGGTCGCGGCACCGCAGGGAGACCGAGCTCCTGGAACGCATCCGGCGGGACGACGACCCCAGGGCCAAAGAAGAATTCCTGGAGAGGTATCGAGAGCTGCTGCATCGTTTCGCCCACAAGTACCATTCCGACCGACTTCCCTACGAGGATGCCTTTCAGCTTGCCGCTCTGGGCATGTGGAAGGCCGTCCGACGCTTCAATCCCTCCCGGGGCATCTCCTTCATAACCTTCGCCTATCCCACCATAGAGGGAGAACTCAAGAAACATTACCGCGACCACCTGGAGCTGATACGCATGCCCCGTCCCCTGCGCGAGCTCCGCCACCGCGTTGAAGCTGAGCGTCGAGCCCTGGAACAGGCGGGCAGGCGCCCGGACGTGCCCCTACTGGCAGAGAGGCTGGGCGTGCCCGAAGAGGAGATAATCGAGGTGCTGGCAGCGGGCCAAACAGGGAACGTCTTCTCCCTGGATTATGTCTGCGGGGAGGAAGAGGCCGACACCCTCGGTTCCCTGGTGGGGGAGCACGACCCGGCCTTCGAGGAGGTGGAGAGAGGTCTGGTGCTCGAGGAGGGCCTCTCCAGGCTCCCGCACCGCCACCGCCAGGTGCTGGAGATGCGGCTGCGCGGGGGGATGACCCAGACCAGGATAGCCCGCAATCTGAGGATATCCCAGATGCACGTCTCGCGGCTCATCCGCGAGGCGGTGGAGATGCTGGCCACGATGTGCCGCTCGGAGACCGACATCGCCTGAGCCGAGAAGGCCGAAGGGAATCGTTCCCTTTTGCGTGACCTCTATTCGACCGTCCGGTTGCACATTTTTAGCGAAGCGACTATGCCTCGACAGGGGAGGCGGCATCACCGGTGGCAGCCCCAGGGCCCGAGGGTCACCTGGAGCCACGGGTTTTCGGAGGACGAAGAGCCCAGGAAGGCGCAGAGCCCGCGATGACAGTCGACCCCCCGGTAATTTTCGCCATCGTCGTGCGGTGAATGAGCCGTGTTATCGTCGCCCAGGATCCCTGCCGGCGGGGAAGGCGCTTGCCTTATAATCCCCCCATATTCCCGGGAGGGTTTTCCTTGTGGATGACCCTTAGGATACCCCTTCACCTTTTCCGGACATGGACCAGGCGCAGGCGAACGATTGCGGGGGGGTGATTGTGGAATACAGGGCAGATTTGGAAGACGATGCCCTATTCGCCATGTGACGTGGCTTGCCCGTGGATTTCCAATGCCGGAACCCAGCGGTCTTCGGAAGACCTGTTTCCGGATTTCCGGACGGTGTGTTCCTGTTCCGATTGAGTTACGCCCGCATGGGGTAAATAATAGGTGAAGTCCGGCTAGGGTTGCTTGAAGCGGGTCCACCGAGGCGGTTTAGGGAACCCATCCCCGACCGGCGGGTCCCGACGGCGAGGATAAGAAGCGCGGGAAGGAGGTAACGGCCATGTCCCTGGTGGAGGAGACGGCATATCTGGACGCCACCGCCCAGGCGGAGATGGTGCGCAGGGGGGAGGTCAAGCCGGCGGAGCTGGTGGAAGCGGCCATTCGGCGGGTGGAGAAAGTGAACCCGCAGCTGAACGCGGTGGTCACCCCCCTGTTCGAGCGTGCCCTCGAGGAAGCGAAGGGGGAGCTTCCACAGGGGCCTTTCACCGGGGTGCCTTTCCTCCTCAAGGACCTCTTGGCCTCCTACCGGGGGGCGCGCATGACCTTCGGATCGGACTTTTTCCGGGACTACGTCCCCGATTTCGACAGCGAGCTGGTGGTCAGGCTGAAGAGGGCTGGTCTGGTGATAATCGGTAAGACGAACACGCCCGAGTTCGGCATCCTTCCCACCACCGAACCCCGCCTCTTCGGCCCGGCGCGCAATCCCTGGGACACGGGGAGGAGCACCGGGGGCTCGAGCGGGGGGTCGGCGGCGGCGGTGGCCTCGGGGATGGTGCCCGCGGCCCACGCCAACGATGGGGGTGGCTCCATCCGCATCCCCGCCTCCTGCTGCGGCCTCTTCGGCCTGAAGCCCACCCGGGCGCGCAACCCCCTGGGCCCGGCGATGGGGGATATCATCAGCGGCCTGGTGGTGGAACACGCCGTCACCCGCTCCGTGCGGGACAGCGCCGCCCTCCTGGACGCCACGTCCGGTCCGGACATAGGGGATCCCTACTGGGCCCCGCCTCCCTCCCGGCCTTTTCTCCAGGAGGTGGGCGCCGACCCGGGAAGGTTGCGCATCGCTTACACCACAGGGGAGGGGGAGACCGAGGTGCACGCGGACTGCGTGAAGGCCGTGGAGGATGCCGCTCGCCTCTGCGCGGAGCTGGGGCACGAGGTGGAAGAGAAGCCGCTCGGCCTGGACGTGGCGGCCATAACCCCCCACTTCATGACCCTGTGGGGAGCGGCCCAGGCCTGGATGGCCGACGGCATGGCCGGGGCGGTGGGGAAGACTCCCGCGCCGGAGATGTTCGAGCCCCTCACCTGGGCGCTCATCGAGATGGGGCGCGGGTTCAGCGCCGCGCAGTATCTCATCGCCCTCACCGCCCTGCAGGGAGTGGCCCGGGACTTCGCCCGCCGTTTCCGGGAGTATGATCTCATACTCACTCCCACGGTGGCCGAGCCGCCGCCGCCTCTGGGAACCTTCGACTCCCCGCCCGACAACCCTCTGTACGGCATCGTGCGGGCGGCGGCCTTCGTCCCCTTCACCCCCATCTGCAACATAACCGGACAGCCGGCCATGAACGTGCCCCTGTACTGGAACGAGGAGGGCCTTCCGGTGGGGGTGCATTTCATGGCCCGCTTCGGGGACGAGGCCACCCTCTTCCGCCTGGCCGCCCAGCTGGAGGAGGCGAGGCCCTGGGCCGGCAGACGCCCTCCGGTCAGCGCGGGCTGACCTTGAACCTGGAGACCATGTCCTGGAGGCGATGGGCTATCTCCGCCAGCTTCTCCGCTGTGCCGGTGAGTTCCGCGGTCACCTGGGTCTGCTGCTCGGAGGAGCTCCCTATCTCCTCGTAGGCCTGTGCCGTGCTCTCCACCTGCCGTTGCATGGCCTCCAGCGAGGCGGCCAGCCTCTCGCTCTGCTTGAGCTCCTCAGCGGAGGCCCGGGCGATGGACTCGGCCATGCGGGCCATCTGCCCAACCACATCGGAGATGGAGGCCAGGGAGTTGTCGGTGCGGGCTACGGTCTCCATTCCCACGTACATGCCCATAGTCCCCTTTTCCATGAGGCTGATGGTCCTCTCCACGTCCTTCTGGATGGCCCTAACCTGGTCGCTTATGCGGTGGGCGGAGGCCGCTGCCTCCTGGGCCAGTTTCTTCACCTCGTCGGCCACCACGGCGAAGCCCCGACCGTGCTCCGGTACCCGCGCGGCCTCGATGGCTGCATTGAGGGCCAGGAGGTTGGTCTGGTCCGCTATGCGGGCGATGACCTCCACGATGGTGTCTATCCTCTTGGAGCTCTCCCCCAGGGAGAGTACGGCCTCCATGGAGGTGTCCAGCAGTTCCTTGAAGTCGGCGATCTTCTGCACCGCCTCCCTGGCACATTCCCGGCCCTCCTGCACCAGCTTCTCCGCGTCGCGGCCGATCTCCAGGGTGCGGCTGGCCTGAGAATGGGACATGGAAATGGTCTCCGCCACCCCGAGCATGATCTCCTCCACCTCGCGGATCCGTTGCACCTCGTCCTCTATCTGCCCGGAGAGGTCCTGCACCAAGGCGTTCAGCTCCTCGATGGCGGCCATGAACTCCTGGGAAACGGCCACGATGCTCTCCGCCCCCTCGCTCACCTCGCCGGAGGTCTCCCGCAGCCCCAGGCTGATGGAGCGCAGCGACTCGAGCATCTCCGCGTAGGAAGTGGAAAGCTCTCCCAAGTCGTCCAGGGAGTCCACGGGCACCTCGACGTCCAGGTCCCCGGAGGCCACCACCCTGCAGCAACCCACCAGCCTGCGCATGGGGTCGGAGATGTTGCGGGAGATGACCAGGGTCAGGAAGGAGGCAACCCCGGCGCTCACCAGGAGCAGCAGGAGCATGGTGGGGGTGAGCCTCCACAGGGTGTGGAAGGAGGGGTCGACGCCTTCGGCGCGGACGACCATCCAGCCCGGAAGGCTCTCCATGGGGGAGAAGGTCACCAGGTATTCTCGGTGTTTCAAGGTCACCGGAACGGAAATCGGCCCCGGGATTTCCGTCGGCCGGAGGGATACCAGTTCTTTCCAGACGCCGTCCTCGATGTCCCCGGAATGATACTCGCTGTTGACCTCGCCCGCTGCGTCAAGGACCGCCAGGTGCACGTCACCGACCGGAGCCGCCTCCCGCATCGCCTCCTCGAGGTCCGCGGCATCCCCGTATTTGATGGCCTCGGAGAGTCTGGCGGCCAGCAGGCCCAGGTTCTCCCTGCAGCGCTCCGACATCTCCTCCCTCAGCAGGTCGCTGCCCAGGTATGCGGAGGCTATCCAGGCGATGCCCAGGGTCAGCAGCATCACCACCAGGGAGAGAGCCATGAGCCTCCTGCCCGTGCCCGGGACGGTGTAATACCCGAATCCGTGGCAGGCCTCTAGCAATTTACCCATCACCGGCCGCATCTCGCGGTGGGAGAGGAACACGGTGACCAGAAAGTCCACCAGGCCGAGGAGGAAGCCCAGGAAGATGTAGGACACCGTGAGGTAAGGGGTGAAGTCGGCGTAGCGTCCGAAGAGGGCCACGCTGAGGGCCAGGCTGAGGAA
>JACVJH010000386.1 GCA_015711895.1 Candidatus Solincola tengchongensis
GAGGAGCAGCTGGTGGCGGTACAGGAGGGACATCCGGAAGAGGAGGCCGAGGAGCGGAAATCGCCGGAAGACGCGGAGCCGCTCTTGAACCCGAAGGAGGAGAAGAGCTTCTTTATCTCCCTGCTCCCGCAGCGGGAACAACACTCGGCCGCATCGGACATGCTGCGGGCGAAATATTCGAAGGTCTCGCCACAATCACCGCACTTGTACTCGTAGAAGGGCATGACCATCACCTTCCTTTCGACTTCATTCTAATCTCCCGGACCTCTCGGGACAATGACCCGTTCCGGGACTCTCTTCCCTTCCGCCAGACGGTGCATGACATCGTTCAGCATGAGAGATCGCGTTCAGCATGAGAGATCGCCTTCTTGCTCTTCCGTCTCTCTTGTTTTGTCAGGACGATAGGGTGGTCTATCGACCTTTTTCTGCCCGAAAACGCATACCGATACGATACATGGTCACCATGACCTTCATCGTCTCCCGGGCCGTATGTCGCCCCGCTTCTTTCAGGTCGAACCTTGGAAAGTCACTCCCCGCGTCCTCCCGACCCGCCTATCGGTCCCGCCAGGGTGAGAGAGCAACCCATCAAATCTTCTCCAAAACCCGAGCTCCTGCCCCATAGAGCAACGCCATCCTGCATTTTTCCTTGTCTTGCCGGGATGGCATGAGGAAGTTCTGTCCCATCATCCTTTGAGGGGCCCGTGATATGGATGCAGCACCTCTCGGGACTCACCGCCCATTAGCCCACACGTTGCCGGACGGATGCGATATCATCTCCCGGGTTCGGATTGAATACCGGAATTCCACCCATTGACCACGTCGATCCTTCTACCCTTGAACGTACGCGGGGGTTAGTCCTACGGCGCGTAGCCCATACGGACCGAGGTTCTCTTGAAGAAGGCAACGGAGACTTCGGCTCACTTTTGCTCCCCGGAGGAAGGGGCTCTGAGGCCAAAAAGAAAGCCCTGAAGGATGGGGGCATGGGATAACCGAACAACTTAGAAATTCTGTTTGGTCCATAGGTCATCACGCGAAGCACGGACTGCAACATATAGGGAGGTGGGGATGTGCTGCGAGGACTGCGGCCTTGCGGGGGCTTAGGAAAGGCAAAAGTCCGGAGGCCCAACGTAACCATCGTCAGCAGGTATGAAAAAGGGCTCAGGGGCATGTTAGTCGAAGCCAGCGAGACCGTGTACCTGGTCGAGTCTCTGTCCGAGCGCATGGGTTATGGCATCTCGCGCCTGGTGATGGGGGCAAGCGCAAGCACTCCGCTCACTACACCCGGGGGCTCATACACAGACTGACGGCACTTACTGGTAAAGAGCCCGAGTCCGGTGATTTCCTGCGTCTCATAGCCTCCAATTGCGCCGTGCCGGGGTTGGGGAGGATCACCCGGTTGGACTTCAACCCCGGTG
The DNA here is from genome assembly GCA_015711895.1 of Candidatus Solincola tengchongensis. Taxonomy (GTDB): domain Bacteria; phylum Actinomycetota; class Geothermincolia; order Geothermincolales; family RBG-13-55-18; genus Solincola_A; species Solincola_A tengchongensis. Next base: position 1,416 of record JACVJH010000386.1, read on the forward strand.
AGGGTGCGGCACCGGAGATGAGAGACGAGTACAACCTTCCCATGGCCCGAGGCCAGCCGGAGGTATTCCTCGGGGCGGCAACCGGTAAGAGCCCGCATCTCGAGGGTTGTCCCAAGGTTGACGGACCCGACATGGAGGTGCGCCTCTCCGGTGGGGCTTCGACCTTCAAGAAGGGTCTCCATCCCCCCCACGGTCCCGGCGCAGACCGCATGAGGCCGGGCGGAAACGACGCAGGCCCGTGCGAGCGCTTGTCCTCGAGGCGGGTGAAGTATATTTTTATGCTCGAACCGTGTTCCGGAGGCAGAGCGGGCTCGCGAACACACAGGGATCCGGGCGCCCCGGCCCTCGCCCTCTGGGAGGAAAGGGTAAGAGGTGCGCGTTCGTTTTCCCTGAACCTTTTTCGAATGCGGGGATTGCCCGCCTCGCGCCGCGGTTCGGTCAAGAACCCTGCGTTTCATGAACGCCCCGAGGAAGGGGATAGGGATATGCCGGGCTGGAGATGGACAAGGGGATAAGGGTCATCGGGGGGAAGGAGGAGAGGAGGGTCTGGCCCTTTCTCCTCCTCGCGGCCACCGCTTTCCTCTTCTTCCGCCATCTCCTCCTCCTGCAGAAGGTCCCCTGGATCTCGGACATCAGGAACTATTACCTGCCCAACTGGGAATACCTCTCCAAGCTCCTGCGCAGCGGCCACTTCACCTTCTGGTGCCCCGGCATCTACTGCGGGTTCCCCCTCTTCGCCGACAGCGAGATGGGCATCTTCTATCCCCCCGGTACGTTGTTCATGCTCCTCCCCACCACGGCCGGATTCAATTATTTCCTGGTCCTCCACTACCTCCTGGGCGGGTGTTTCCTGTACCTCTACTGCCGCCTCCTCCGGCTGGGCCGTCCCGCTTCCTGTTTCGCTGCCGGCCCTTTCATGCTCTCGGGTTTCTTTCTCGCCCACCTTGTGCATCCCAACGTGGTGGCCACCACGGCTTGGGTGCCGCTCTTCCTCTACCTTTTGGAAAAAGCCCTCCGGGAGGACCGGCTATCTTTCCACCTCTTCGCCGGGGGAGTCCTGGGAATCCAGTTCCTGAGCGGGTTCCTCATGATACCCCTGATCGAGATCCTCCTTTCCTTCTTTTACCTCCTTTCCCACCCCGAGGTCTCATACCGGCACTCCCGCCTGAAGGCCTTGGTTCCCTGGGCCGGTTCCGTCGCCCTGGGCCTCGGACTGGGGATGGCGCAGAACCTCCCCAGCTATTACCTGGTGAACAACTCTTACCGGGCGGGCGGCCTCTCCTCCTCCCTTTCCAACGTGGGCAACCTTCCCGTACTCCAGCTGGCGGGCGCCTTCTTCCCGCGGGCCTTCGGAAGGGGCCTGGCCCAGAGCGGTTATCTCGGGGCCTGGACCTTCGAGGAGACCTATATCTATATAGGGATTCTTCCTCTCCTCTTCGCTCCCGCGGCCCTGATGAGGCCCCGCCGCTGGCCGGCCTCCTTCCTCTTTTGGGCGGGGGCGGCCTCGTTGCTTCTGAGCCTCGGCAACCAGGGGTTGCTATGGCCCATCCTGCGCCACCTCCCGGGCTTTCACGTGCTCAAGGGCCCGGGCCGCTTTTTCCTGGTGACCAACCTCTGCCTCCTTATCCTGGGGGCCATGGGCTTCGACCGCTGGAGGGAGGGGGAGCTGGAGTCGCGCCGGCAACGTAGCCTGCGCAAGGGCTGGCTCGTCTTCGCGGTCGTATCCGGGGCCATCCTCGCCGTCCTCGTGACCCTCTACCGCACCGACTTCCTGCATTTCCGCGACTTCGCCGCTGCGGTCAGCGGCCCGCTCCTCTCTGGCGTCAAGATCCCCGCCTCCCAGGTCCTGGAAGGTTTGGCCGTCTATTTCTCCTCCCCCCACACGGAAGTCGCCATCCCTCTCGGCCTCCTGGCGTTCTTCGCCTTTTTGATGGCTTATCCGAGAAGGAGTCACGTATCCAGGAGGACGGTGACCGCACTGGTGGTCGTCCTGGCCGTGCTGGACGTCTTCTATGTCGCCGGCCTGGTCCTCAAGCCGGTCCCCCGCAACCGCGCCGAGTACAGACCGCTGGTGGTGGAAGTCCTGGAGGAGGAGAGCGCCGGGGGCAGGGCGGCCTTGCTGGGGGAGCCGGGAGTGAAGCGGGGCGAGTTCGCCTTGGCCCCCAACCAGCTCCTCCCCTACGGGGTGGAGGACGCCTTCGGCTTCTCCACCATCCCCCCCGCCAGGTTGGACCGCCTTCTGGGGCTCCTCCAGACGGAACCCCGGGAGGGGGCCCTGGCCCTGACCGGCGTGAAGGTGCTCTTCTCCAACCTGGTGAGGGTGCGGGGAACGGCATACGACCTGGGATTCCCCTTCACCTTCCCCGCTTGGGCGGGAGGGGTAATTTACCAGGTGGATACCACGGTCAAGGGAAGGGAGCTCCGGCTGCTGCTGGACGGGCCCATTGTGGACCTGGAATCCCGGGGTACCGTCTGCCTGAAGATCCAGGCCCGCCGGGGAGGACGACTCCAGGACCTGCCCCTCCTGATACTGGAAAAGGACACCGGGGAGGAGGAGTACTTCCTCTCCGTGATGTACGACCAGGGACCGGTGGGCTTCCAGAGGGTTAGGTTCCGCTCCCCGGGTTACGGGGACGGGCGAGAGGCCCTGGAGATAAGGGTCCCCCTGCGACTGCGCCAGACCGACCGCCTCACGGTCTTCGCCCTCTGCTCGGACGGTTTGCGGGGAAGCCGCCTTGCCGCCCTCAGCCTGGTGGACGAGGACGGCAGGGCCGTGCCCCTCTCGCCATGGACCCCACTTTACTCCGACGGGAGGTACGCCGCCTACCGAATGGACGAATACGCCCCTCCCGCCTTCGCCGCCCAAGAGGTGAGGTGGGTGGACGACTGGAAGGCCGCCGTGGACCTGGCCTATGGCGAGGGATACCGCGATGGGGAGGTCATCCTCTGCAGCCCCGAGGTGGACCCCGAGACCAGGAGGAGGATAGAGGACGTCTCCGAGACGGAAGAAGGGACGTTGGTCGAGGTCCTGCGGAGAGACGGTGACGAGCTGCTCCTCCGCACTTCGGGAGCCGGGGATTCGGTTCTGGTGCTCAACCAGGATTACCTGCCCGGCTGGAAGGCAGAAATCGACGGGGAGGAACACCCCCTCTTCTCCGCCTTCGGGTTCCTTACCGCCCTCTATCTCCCGGCGGGGGAGCATGTCGTCTCCCTGCGCTACCGGGCGCCGGGACTTCTCGCCGGAGGGACGATCAGCCTCCTTTCGCTGGCCGCCCTCATCGTCCTCCTGGCCCTCTCCCTGCGCTCGGAGCGGGCCCGTGAGCGAAGGAAGGAGGGACCGGAAGCCGCTTTCCCGGCGCCGGACATGGGGGGCATAAGCGCCTTCTTCCCCTGTTACAACGATTCCGCCACCATCGGGGAGGTGGTGGAGAAAGCCCTCGTTGTGCTGCGGGAACTGACCGACGACTACGAGGTCATCATCGTGGACGACGGGAGCTCCGACGCCTCCGGCGCGGTCATCGATTCCATAGCCGCCGCCCACCGGGCGGTGAGGGTGGTACGGCACGACCGCAACCGCGGCTACGGCGCCGCGCTGCGCAGCGGCATAAAGACTTCTTCCAAAAAATGGATATTCTACACCGACAGCGATGGGCAGTACGACGTGGAGGATCTGAAAAAGCTCCATGCCCTGACGGGAGCGGCCGATGTGGTCAACGGATACAAGGAATCCCGCAGCGATCCCTGGTACCGCGTGGTCCTGGGAAGTATTTACAACCGATTGGTGCACGCTCTCTTCCGGATTCCCATCCGGGACGTGGACTGCGATTTCCGTCTCATGCGCGGGGACCTGGCCCGTGGCCTCGACTTGCGCTCAGAGGGTGGCTCCATCTGCGTGGAACTGGTGAAGGGCCTGCAGGCCGCGGGCGCCGTGTTCGCCGAGGTGCCCGTCCGCCACCTGCCCCGCCGAGAAGGAAAGAGCCAGTTCTTCCGTTTCCGGAATCTGCTTGCCATGGTGAGGGGCGATGTTTCATTATGGATACGGTTGTGGCGGAAGGGAGAAATCTGACATGCGGGACGGGCAAAGGCTGGAGGAGTTTTACCGCGACCGCCGGGTTCTGGTCACCGGGGGCCTGGGGTTCATCGGGAGCAACCTGGTACGCCGCCTGGTGGGCCTGGGCTCACGGGTGACGGTCATCGACGCCTGTTTCCCTGACCAGGGAGCGAACCTCTACAACCTGGAGGGCGTGCTGGAGGAGATCACTTTGGTGGTCTCGGACATCGGCGCCACCCGCACGGTAATCGAACATCTCCCCGAACAGGAGGTGGTCTTCAACCTCGCCGCCTGCGTGAGCCACGTGGGCTCCCTTCACCACCCCCTGCGGGATCTCAAAAGGAACTGCGTAAGCCAGCTGCGCTTCCTGTGCGCCCTCGCGGAACTGAACCCCGGGGTCTCGGTCATCTACACCGGATCCCGGAGCCAGTACGGCAGCCCTCTTTATCTCCCCATGGACGAGGACCACCCCCTCCGCCCCGTGGACATCAACGGGGTGCACAAGACCGCGGTGGAGGAATACCACCGCATCCTCCACGAACAGGGGCGCATCCGCTACCTATCCCTGCGCCTCACCAACATCTTCGGGCCCCGCCACCAGATGATGCACGACGGGCAGGGGTTCCTTAACTGGTTCATCCGCCTCGGCCTGCAGGGCAAGGAGATACGCGTCTTCGGGGACGGGACACAGGCCAGGGATTTCCTCTACGTGGAGGACGCCGTGGAGGTCCTGCTCCTGGCCGCCGCCGACGCGGAATGCAGGGGCATGTCCCTCAACCTGGCCTCCGGGAAATCCATCACCGTGGCCGAGGCGGCCCAGGCGGTGAGCGAGGAGGCGGGAACCGAATGGACACTGGTCCCCTATCCACCGGAACGCGCCAGCGTGGAGCCCGGTGACGTGGTGCTGGACATATCTCGCCTGCGGGCCGCCCTGGACTGGGAACCTCGCTGGGATTTCCGCGCCGGGTTGCAGGAGACCATCGCCTTCTACCGCATGCACGGCGAACACTACTTCCGCCCCTCCGAGACAAAGCCGTCACTCATCCGGAAGAGGCCGATTTGAAGCCGACGAGGGTACCCTTCCTGGACCTCACCCGCCAGGACCGGGAGCTCCGGGAGGAGCTCTGCGGAGCCTTCAACTCCTTTCTCCGGCGGGGCCGCCACATACTGGGCCCGGAGGTGGAATCCCTGGAGGCGGAGCTGGCCGCCTTCTGCGGCGTGGAGCACGGCGTGGGCGTGGCCTCGGGCACCGATGCCCTCATCCTCACCCTCCGTGCCCTGGGGATCGGGGAGGGAGACGAGGTCATACTTCCCGCCTTCACCGCCCCTCCCACCGCAGTGGCCGTCACCCTCTCGGGCGCCGTGCCCGTATTCGCCGACGTGGACCCGCATACACTCACACTGGACCCCGCCAGCGTTGAGGAGCGTATAACCCACCGCACCCGTTGCCTCCTGCCGGTTCATCTTTACGGGCGGCCGGCGGACATGGCGGCGCTGGGCAGGCTGGCACGGCAACACGGCCTGCACCTCGTGGAGGACTGCGCACAATCGCACGGGGCAGCCCTCGACGGAAGGATTACCGGCTCCTTCGGGACGGCGGGGTGTTTCAGCTTCTACCCCACCAAGAACCTCGGAGCCTACGGGGACGGCGGTATGGTGGTCACCTCGAGCGGAGAACTTGCACAGGAGCTGCGCTGCCTCCGCGATTACGGCCGCGTGGACAGGGACCTCCTGGGCAAGGTGGGCACCAACAGCCGCCTGGACGAGCTGCAGGCCGCGCTGCTGCGCATCAAGCTGAGGCGCCTCCCGGAGTGGAACCGGCGCCGCCGGGAACTGGCCCGGATATACCTCGATGCTCTCTCCGACCTCCCCCTGGGACTGCCGGAATGCCGGGAGGGGGAGGAACACGTCTACCACATCTTCGCCGTGACCAGCGAGCGGCGGGACGAGCTGCGCCGGCACCTGGAGCTCGAAGGAGTGGAGACGGTCGTCCACTATCCCCTTCCCGTGCACCTGCAGCCTCCCTTCCGGAGCCGTCCCGGCCCTCCCTGTCCGGTGGCCGAGGAGGCTTCCCGACGCGTCCTCTCCCTCCCCCTCTATCCCCACCTGACCACGGAGGAGCAGGAGACGGTGATCGAGGCCGTGCGCTCCTTCTTCGGTGCCTCCTGAGCGTGTATCACGCTTCTATCATGTCCTTCCGACACTATATTAATAAATGGTAACATATGGTAATATACCATTATTTACCTTTTGAGAACGGGGGTACTAATTCGCCGAGCGAGGTCGTGGACATAGACTTCCGGAATCGCGTGCGCCGCCTTGCCTCGCGGCGCGGCGGCCGGTCCGCCTACAGGTAAGTGGTCAGGCGCTCCGGAGGCATCTTGCGCGGCTGGGAGCCCGGGCGTGCGGGATACCCTACCGGGATAAGGGCCAGGGGCCGCAGGCGCTCCGGAAGCCCCAGCAGGCTGGCGACCTCTTCCTCCCGGAAAGCCCCCACCCAGCAGGCGCCCAGTCCCAATGCGGTGGCGGCGAGGAGTATGTTCTCCACCGCGGCCGCGGTGTCCTGGATGGAATAGAGTTCCACGCCCCGCCGTCCGTAACTGGCGGCGTGGGACTCCAGGTCGGCGCAGACCACGATGACCACCGGGGCCCGGGCCACGAAACCCTGCCCCAGCGCCGCCGCCGCCAACCCCTCCTTGATCCTCCCGTCGCGCACCACCACGAACCGCCAGGGCTGTACGTTCCCGGCGGTGGGCGCCAGACAGGCACAGCGCAGAAGCCTGGCTACCAGTTCATCCGGGACGCCCCTCGCGGCATCGAAGGAGCGCACGCTGTGCCTCTTCTCCATGGCCTCGAAGACGTCCATCCCCGTTCACCCCCGGATAATGTCCCGTGCGGCGGGAACCCCGGCCACCGACTCGGCATGCCTGACAGCATTTCGTACCGCCTCCGCCAGGAGGGAGGCACCAACGGCTCCCACCAGGTCCGCGGAGGCCTCCACCTCCCCGGTGGCAGCGGCGAAGACCAGGTCCCCGTCCAGTTTGGTATGACTGGGGGAGATGGCCCTGGCCAGGCCGTGATGTCCCCTCTGGGCCACCCAGTTGACGTCGGTCTTGGAAAGACGAGCGTTGCTCACCACCACTGCCAGGGTGGTGTTGGTTCCGGGCACCGGGAAGGGCTTTTCTCCCGCCGCCTCCCGCATCACGCGCTCCGTGGAGAGGAACCCGCCCCCCGCGTCCCTGCCCCCGGCCCGGCTGCTGCCGTCCTCGTCCACCACGTCCCCGAAGGCGTTGACCACCGCGAGGGCGAAGACCTTGAGGTCCTTCCCCTCGAAGAAGGCCGTACCCAGGCCTCCCTTGGTGCAGAACTGGTAACCCAGGATCTTGCCCACCGTGGCCCCCATGCCCGCTCCCACGTTTCCCTGGCGCGCCAGCTCCTCCGAGGCCTGGCGGCAGGCGCGGTAACCCATCTCCTCGTCCGGACGGGCGGACGGGTCTCCTATGCCCAGGTCGTAGATCACCCCGGCGGGGACGATGGGTATACGGGCCAGCCCGGTGTCGAAGCCCACGCCCGACTCCTCGAGGAATCGCATCACTCCCGTGGAGGCGGCCAGCCCGAACGCGCTGCCTCCGGCAAGGACGAAGGCGTGGACCTCCTCCACAAGGTTCACCGGATCCAGGAGGTCCGTCTCCCTGGTCCCGGGAGCGCCGCCTCTCACCTCCACACCTCCCCTCGTCCCGGGAGGCAGGAGGACCACCGTGCATCCGGTGATACCCTTGACATCCTCGGCGTGTCCCACCCTTACCCCTTCAATCCTCACCGCCTCCCCCCCTTTCCGTCTCCTCATTCCCGCCCACTGGTTCCCTCGCTCCCCCATCCTCCGCTGAGGAACCGGCGGCGGCCTCCGGGAGGCGTGCCTCGATCAGCTTCTCCGCCAGCTTCAGGGCTTCATCCCGCCGGCGTATCCTTCCCCCCATCTGGGCCTCGCGCACCCTTCTCAGGACCTCCCCCACCGCCGGGCCCTCCTTCATCCCCAGCTCCAGTATAAGATCCCGGCCCCTGAGGAGAGGGGGCGTTTCCTCTTCTCGCACCTGCTCGTCCAGGAGCTCCCGGCAGACCCGGACGTACCTCTCCAGCCCCTCGGGTGTGGTGAGAGGTCCCCGAGTGGCGAAGCGGTCGGCCGTGGACAGGAGCACCACGTCCACCAGGTTCTCGCCCAAGCGATTCACCAGCCTCCGCCGAGCCCGGGGGGTCAACCCCTGTTTCAGCGCCAGCCCGATATCCATGTGGTGGCCGATCACCGAGGCCAGGTACTCACGGGCGCGGCGCGAGAAACGCAATCTCCCGGCCAGCTCGAGGACCGCCTCCCGGCTGAACCTCTGGTGGGAGTGAAAGTGTATGCGTCCGTCCTCCCCCCGGGAGAAGGTGAGCGGCTTTCCGGCGTCGTGGTAGAGGGCCGCTAGGCGGAGGAAGGCACGTCGTGGATAGCAATCCTGGAGCGGTTCTCCCATCCTCAGGGCCGTCATCCCCGCGTGTTCGGGATACATCCTTCCAGGGTCTTCCAGGAGCTTGTCCAGTTCCTCGAGGGTCATCAGGGTATGCTCCCACACGTCGAGGTGATGATAAGCGTTCTGCTCCAGGCCCACCGTTTCCGCCAGTTCGGGGAACAGATGCTCCAGCAGCCCGAAGGCCTCCACGTCCCTGAAGACCTCCCGGCAACCTCCCCCGGACAGGGTCTCCAGTAATTCCACGGCCAGGCGTTCCCCCGCGACGCGGGAGACCAGAGGCGCGTATTTCTTGAGGTGGTTCAGGGTACGCTCCTCGAACTCCAGACCCAGGAGATGTCGGAAGCGCAGGGCCCTGACCAGGCGTACCGGATCGGCAAGGAAGGACTCCTTATGGCATTCGCGCAGGATACCCGCGGAAAGGTCCTTCCATCCGTAGTGCTTGTCTATCAGGTCGCGGGGCAGGACCAGTGAACCCTGGCCGACGAGCTTTCCCAGGTCCACGGCCATGGCGTTGATGGTGAAGTCCCGCATGGAGAGGTCCGTTTCCATGCCGAAACCCCGCAGGGGGGAGATGTCCACCGTGCGGCGGCGCCCGCCGTCCCTCACCACCAGGCGGTAGATCCGCTCCTCCCTGTCGAGCAGGAAATGTCGCGCCCCGAAGCGCGCCGCGGCCCGCGAGGCGGGTATGGAGGGGTCTCCCGTGGTCACCAGGTCCACGTCGTCCGACACCTTGCCCAGGAGGTAATCCCGGAGATAGCCGCCCACCAGGAAGACGGGTTCCACGCCTTCCGAGAGGAAGGAGACCAAGTCCCCCACGA
>JACVJH010000387.1 GCA_015711895.1 Candidatus Solincola tengchongensis
AATCAGGCCGGCCTCGAAGGCCTCGGTGGCGTAGGCTATCACGCTCCCGCAGGAGATGACGTCCATGCCGTAGCGGTTGCAGAGCTCGTTGGCCTTGTGGTTGGCCTCCATGGAATCCATCCTCTGGAGGGTCCCCAGGGCGGCGGCCGCCTCGTACTCCGAACCCGGCCCCTCCTCCATGCGGTAAGGCCCTTCCTTTATCTCCACGATGCGCTTGCAGGCGATGGGGCAGCCGAAGCAGGAATGGGTGCGCGTGAGGATGGTCTCCGCCACGGTGGTGCCGCCCAGCTTTTCCGGACCCTCCGCCCAGTAGGCCTCCCGCCAGTTCTTCGTAGGCACGTCGCCGATGGCCATGCCGTACTCCATGTGCACGTTGGATCCGAAGGCGTGGAGCCCCTCGGCGACCATGCTGAACTTGAGGGCCTCGGACATCTTGTCCCGCGCCGCCTTGAACCCCGCTTCGTCGGCCACCGGGAACTTCCTGTCCCCGCGAGCCACCACCGCCTTGAGTCGCTTGTAGCCCATGACCGCGCCCATGCCGCAACGCCCCGCCGTGGAGCCACGGTCGTTGATCACGTTGGCGAATTTTACCAGATTCTCGCCGGCCGGCCCGATGCACACCACCTGGGCGCGCTTGTCCCCCACCTCCTGCTTGAGGAGCTCTTCCGTCTCGTAGGTGTCCTTACCCCAGAGGTGAGAGGCGTCGCGGATCTCCGCCCCCTCGTCGGTGACGTAAAGGTAGACGGGCTTCTCAGAGGCTCCCAGGACGACGATCCCGTCGTACCCCGTCCGCTTGAGCTGAGGGGAGAAATGACCTCCCATGGAGGCCTCGCCCCATATCCCGGTGAGGGGAGAACGGGCGCATACCTCCAGCCTGGAGACCCCGGGGTAGTTGGTGCCCGACAAGGGGCCGTTCATGATCATCAAGGGATTCTCCGGAGACAGCGGCTCGGCTTCCCATCCCCGGTGGTCGAAGAACCACTTGGCGGCCAGTCCGCTCCCGCCCAGGAAATCACGGTAGTGTTCTTCCGGGATGGCCTCCTCCTCCACGGTCCGGTTCGTGAGATCCACCTTCAGGACCTTGCCCCAGTTACCGCCCATCATGAGACACTTCCCTCCTTCTTTCCTCCGTCGAGCCCGGGGGCAGCCGCTTTCTCTTCCCGGCCGCCGGAATCGCCGCCCTCCTGAAGGGCGCGGACAATAGGAAATACGGACGTCTAACCCCTGGCTCTCGTGATATATCCAACCCGCCCGACGATCAAGGCCATTATAACAGAAGGTAGACGGTGCACCGCGCCGCGTAGGACTGCCTGCTCCCTCCTTCCCTTCGCCTCAAACGCGTCGCCACGTGTGGTCGCAAGCCCGGCGCGGATTCAGCCGCCCGGCGAAAGCCCTCCCGGAGAGGGTCAAGTCCTGGGCTTCTTCCCCTCCTTGCGGCCTGCCGCCTTACCCTGCGACCGGGGGCTTCGCCGCAGGAACTGGAATCGCCCACGGCGAACAACGGCCCGGAGCGGGTATCCAAAAAAACCGGGAAGTCGAAAAAACAATTAACTTGATTATTCCGCCGAAAAGGTGTATATATGTAAACCTGAGGGTAGCATTACTTATTAACAACCTGCCGGACTCCCAAGGGAGAACGGAAGGGAAGCTGATAAGGGTGTGACCTCATCCGTGCTCTGGTACCCCTACCGGAGCACCTCCCTCCCTGCTGACCCCGGTTTGCCGGAAACCGGGGTCCTCTATTTTTCAGTCCAACCGGTCTCGAGCCTCCAGGGCGGCGCCCGTCGGCACCCTCGCGAGGAACTGGGCTTTCCGCTCGAGAGCCCGTCATTCTCGAGGAGCGTAACTGGGAGAGGACATACCAGATAATGGTAAGGTTGCCGGCAGGACAGGCTCAGGGTGGCCGGCACAAACATAAGGGAGCCCGCGCATCGGGAAGCTTACGGACCCGTTGAGCCCTCAGCGGGAGAATATACGCCGTACCAGCTGGTCTACGGTGGCCCGAATCCTCGGGAGCTGTTCCCGGTCCGATCCGGAGACCAGGATGGCCACCGTCTGCCCCATTCCCACCAGTGCGTAGGCCACCGTCCTGAGGTCCTGGTAGGGAAATATCTCTCCCTCCCGCATTCCCCACTGCAGGTCTTCCTCTAACCGCTCGGCGAGCCGCTCGTAGACCTCGTGGAGCTGTTCCTGAAGGCGGCGGTTGCCCACCGTCTCCCCGAGGAGCATATAGAGGAGCTCGCTGTTCTCGAGGTAGAGTTCGAGGAGCTCCTCCCCTTTGGCCTCGATTCGGGTTATGAAATCGCTCTTTCCCTTGCCGCGCAGCTTGTCGTCTATCCTCTGCAGGGTCTCGTCGATAAGGTTCTTTATCACCTCGACCAGAAGGTCTTCCTTGCTCTCGAAATAGAGGTAAAAAGTCCCCTTGGCGATTCCCGTGGCCTGGACGATCTCGTCCACCGTGGTGCCGTGGTAACCCTTTGCGGCAAAGAGGTGTGCCGCGTTGTCGACGATCTTCCTCTTGCGGTCATCACCCCTCTCGGCCGCCCCCTCCCGGGTGGGCTCCTCGCGCCTGCCTTCCAGCACCCCGAATATCCCCGCCATGTCCCGCATGCTCATCCCGTAGCGGGAACGCAGGTGCTCGAGCATCTGCAGGCGCTCCAGGTGCCTCTCGCTGAAACGGCCGTCCTTGCCCGGGGGGAAGAGCAGCCCCTCCCGCAGGTACCTCTCCAGCCGGTTGCGTGTTACGGCGTTCCCCGTCCGCCCCTGGAAGACCTTCAGGAACTCCTCCATGTCCCAGGACGGCCCGGCCTCGCCCGCATTCTCCTTCCTCGCGGCCCTCTCCTTCTTCCGCGCCAAATGCCTCTTCCTCCGCGTGTGCGCTAAATTGTATCGGAAAATACTGGGCAGTCAGTCATATAGTATGTAGCCTCCCGCGGCCTGTCAACAAGGTCAGGCGAGATATATAGCCATTTTCTCTTCCGCTTTCCCGCCTGTTCGGCCTGGGCGACAGCATGGTCTCCCGGCCCTTTTTTCGTCCACGATGCATCCGCCGGTACGACACGGTACCGGCTCTTCGCGGCTCAAACCCGGCATCTTATCGCCCGAACCCGGAAAGGGCGAGCGTCATAACGACTGCCACGGTTCGCGCCCGGATGACGCCTTCCCCCGTCACACGAGGCCCGAACGCCGCCCTCCCTAACGACCGGGCAGGGGATGGGAGGCGCGTTTACGGCGGCGGCCGCTATGCGAGAGGCCGTCTGTTTCAAACAGGTCCCGAAGGTGCGTATCGTTGAAGAGTCCCCTCATCGGCGAACGGAAAACCGCAAGTATAGGTCCACACATGCCGCCGATGACGAAAGGGCACGGCCGTCCTCTCGAAACGAAGCCGTGCTCTGGAATGCGCTGCCACTCCACGGCGCGAAAAGTGTTTCATGCGAAGCAAAGCGGGGTAGATTAAATTCAGGAGTGCGCACGGTTCCGGAGGGAAACGGTGGAAGTTCGAGCCCTCGTGGTGGATGACGACCAGTTGCTCCTCCGTCTTGTGGAGATTAACTTGACCAAGATCGGGGTCAAGGTTCTCACCGCTCCCAGCGGCAGGGAGGCCCTTCGCCTGGCGTCTGCCGAAAGGCCGCACATCATCCTGCTGGACATCATGATGCCGGGAATGGACGGCTACGAGGTCCTCCGCCAACTCAAGGCCTCCGACGAGACCAGGGATATACCCATCATCATGCTCACCGCCAAGACCGGGATGGAGGACCGGGAGAAATGCCTGGAGATGGGTGCGGTGGTCTACATGACCAAGCCCTTCAAGCTCGAGGAGCTCCGCGAAACGGTGAAGAGGCTGGTGTTCTCCGGGGACAATCCGGGTCGCAACGGACGCCCTCCGCGTTGAAGGCCGTCCCTGACGGCTGATCCTCAACCCGTCGGGGTGAGCAATCTCTGAAAGCGAAGCATCTGCAGCGGCTTGCGCTGCACGCCCTTGATCTTGAACCGCCTGTCGCGTATGGCCTCGACTACCTTTCTCCCCTCCTCGGATTGCAGCCACTTCAAGAACTGGCTGCCCTTGCCCGCGCTGGCCAGGCTCAGGAGCAGCGCCAGCTCAGTCCCGACGTACACGTCGGCGTCCTCCGCCACGCCGTTGCTCACCGTGACGTCGCTCCCTTTGAAGCGCATGGTGGCGGCCAGCTCCGGATTGTTGAGGTCCTGCAGGGCGAGGGAGAAGTCCAGTCCGTCGGCCAGGGCTTTCTTCTGCGGGTCCTTGAGCAACCCCTTCATCAACTCGGCCATCATGGTGCTCAAAGGACCGGGCTGTTCATCGGCTATGATCACCCTTCCCGAGCCCGGCAACGGCCTCTCGAGGTAGGCACGGGCGACAAGGAATCCGGCTCCCGCTCCCAGTAGGAAAGCCGTCTTCCCGCCGCGACGCCTTCTCTCCCTCATCCTCGCCTGGTGTCTCTTGCGCCTTGTGTATTCCCGCCCCATCTGTCGGGCGACTATCTTGCGAAGTCTCTCCCTGGTCAATTCATCCTCCTTTCCCGACCCCTCCGAATCCCCGGCCGAGGAGCCGCCTCCCCACGGCAAGACCCGCTGTGCATGTCCGATCCTCGACGGCCCCGCCTCCTGCGGCTTTGTTTCCCCGGCCCAAGGCGGATACAGGGATAATCAAACCGGGAGAACCCGTCCTTCTCCCGGCTGGTCGCTGGCGGAAGGGGTGGGATTCGAACCCACGGTGGCCT
>JACVJH010000388.1 GCA_015711895.1 Candidatus Solincola tengchongensis
CCAGCTCCACCCCCAGGCGCCGCGCCTTCTCCTCGGAGATGTAAGGGTCGTAGGCTATGACCCGCATCCCGAAGGCCAGGCATCTCTGGGCCACCAGGGTACCGATGCGCCCCAGGCCGACGATGCCCATGACCTTCTGATAGAGCTCCACGCCCTCGAACCTCTTGCGTTCCCAGCACCTGTTGCGCAGGGAATTTACGGCATCGGGGATGTTGCGGCACATGGCCAGAAGGAGGGCCATGGTCTGCTCCGCCGCGGAGATGATGTTGCTCTGGGGGGCGTTGATGACCATGATGCCCCGCTTGGTGGCCGCCTCGACGTCGATGTTGTCCACGCCCACACCGGCCCTGCCTATGACCTTTAAACGCTCCGCAGCCCGGATGACCTCGGCGTCCACCTTGGTGGCGCTGCGCACGATGAGGGCCTCGTACTCACCTATGCGCCGGAGCATCTCCTCCCGCGACATGTCCGGCAGGTAGTCGACCTCGAAATCCCTGCGCAGGAGCTCTATCCCGCTCTCCGCGATCTTCTCCTTCACCAGGACCCGAGTCAAATCCGTCCTCCTTTTCCGGCTCTCCGGGACCTGCACCTGTCTCTAAAGATCTTCCCTTCCCGCCGGCCGCTTTCCACGGCGCTTCGGCTGCACTCACCCGGACTCCCCCGGGGGTAACCGGCTCCGTGCTCTATCCCTCTTCGGGCCTCCCTCGCACGCCCGAATGTCCCGAACGCCCCCTCCTCGCCGCCCTCCGTCTCAGAGGCCGCCCCGGAGCCCGCTCCGCTCCTCCGGGTAAGGCCCGGGGCGCGGGGTCCGGAACCACGGCCCAAGGCGGCGCCTCAACCGGGGGCTTCCTTTCCCTCCGTCAACTCCCAGTATAACCTCTCCATGGCCGCCACGCCCGAGCCCAACTCGGCGGGGTATCCCAGGGACCTCAGGGTTAACTCAAGGGCGGTGACCGCCACCACCATGTCGAAGAAGTGGTAGTACCCGACGTGCCCTATCCGGAAAATCTTGCCCTTCAGGCGGTCCTGCCCTCCGGCGATGATCACCCCGTGCATCCGGTTCATGTGGCGGACGATGTCCCCTCCCTTTATGCCCTGCGGGGCCTTTACTGCGGTGACCGCGTAGGCCCGTTCCAGTACTTTGGGAAAGAGTTCCAGGCCCAGGGCTTGCACGGCGGCGCGGGTGCACAACGCCAGCACGCGGTGGCGCTCCCAGGCCTCCTCCAGACCCTCCTCGAGGAGCAGCCGTACCGCCGCGGACATGGCCTTGACCAGGCTCACCGCGGGGGTGAAGGGGGTCTCCGGGGAGTCGGAGCGGTACTTCTTCAGGGCCTTCTTGAAGGAGAAGTAATAGGACGGCGACTCCGCCTTTTCCACATACTCCCAGGCCTTGGGGCTCACCGCCGCCGCCGCCAGTCCGGGTGGGGTCATCAACGCCTTCTGGGACCCGGTCACCAGCACGTCCACCTTCCACGCGTCGGTGCGCAGCTCCAGGGCCCCGGCCCCGCTTATGGAGTCCACCACCAGGATGGCCGGCGTTTCGCTCACCACCTCGCCGACGGCCCGCACGTCGTTCACCACGCCGGTGGAGGTCTCGCTGTGGGTGAGGAAAACGCCCTTTATGTCCCGCTTCTCCCTGAGGTAGCGGGCGATGACCTCGGGGTCCGCGGCCTCGTCCCAGGGATACTCGTAGAGCTCCACCTCCATGCCGTAGGCTTTGGCTATCTCGGCGAAGCGCAGGCCGAACTTGCCCCCCGCGGCGACGAGTACCCGGTCACCGGGGCTAAAGCAGTTGGCCACCGCCCCCTCCATAGCCCCCGTTCCCGAGGCGGCGAAGGTGAGCACCTCGTTCTCCGTGAGCAACACCTTCTTGAGGTCCTCCACCAGGCGCACGAAGAGTTCCGTGTAGGCGGGCGTGCGATGGTGGATGATGGGCTCGGCCTGCACCAGGCTGACCTCCGAAGGTATGGGTGTGGGCCCCGGAGTCAGCAGGTATTCCTTGCGTATCATCCGGCATCACGCCCTTTCCTCTATCCTCCCGCCTCGCGCCTCGCTTCAGGACCCTCTTCCGGACGTCCGACAGGGCTTGCTCTAAAGGGTTCTCCCGGTACCGGAATCCCGGGAGGGGCCTGGAAGCCTTCCTGTGACCCGGATCTCGAACATGGGGCGCGCAGACGGGAAAGCCTTACTTTTCCTGCAGCCAGCTCATCATGGAGCGGAGTTCCCTTCCCACCTTCTCGATGAGGTGCTCCGCATCCCTACGGCGTAGGGAGTTGAACACCGGCCTTCCGGCCTGGTTCTCCAGTATCCATTCCCGGGCGAACTCTCCACTGGTAATCTCTTCCAGGATGCGCCTCATCTCCTGCCTCGTCTCCTCGGTTATTATCCTCCGCCCCCGGGTCATGTCCCCGTACTCCGCGGTGTCGCTGATGGAGTGGCGCATGAAGGAGATGCCCCCTTCGTAGACGAGGTCCACGATGAGCTTCAACTCGTGGAGGCACTCGAAATAGGCGATCTCCGGCTGGTAGCCCGCCTCCACCAGGGTATCGAAACCGGCGCGGATGAGCTCGGTCACCCCGCCGCAGAGCACGCACTGCTCCCCGAAGAGGTCGGTCTCCGTCTCCTCCCGGAAGGTGGTCCTGATGACACCGGCCCGGGTGGCTCCCAGCCCCTTGGCGTAGGCCAGGCCGAGCCGGAGCGCGTTTCCGGTGTAGTCCTGGTACACGGCCACCAGGGAGGGCACACCGCTCCCCTGCTGGAACATGCGGCGCACCATGTGCCCCGGCCCCTTCGGCGCCACCATGACCACGTCCACTTCCTTGGGTGGGATGATCTGGAAATAATGGATGTTGAAACCATGAGCGAAGAAGAGGGCGTTGCCCTCCTTGAGCCCCTGCCGCACGCTGCTCTCGTAGACCTCGCGGTGGTCCTGGTCGGGGACGAGCATCATGACTATATCCCCGGCCTCCGCGGCCTCGGCGATACCGGCCACCTCCAGGCCCGCCTCCCGGGCCCGTTCCCGCGAAGGGCTGCCCTCGCGCAGGCCCACCACCACCTTCACGCCGGAATCATGCAAGTTCAGGGCATGGGCGTGCCCCTGGCTTCCGAAGCCGATGACCGCCACCGTCTTGTCCTTCAGCAGAGAAAGGTCCGCGTCCCGGTCATAGTAGATCTCCGCCATCTCCAACCTCCCGGCTCCGATCCGGTCCTCCGAACTCCTCTCACTTTCCCCTGGGCAGGGCCACCTTGCCCGTGCGCACCAGCTCCTTGATGCCGTAGGGGCGTACCAGGTCCTCGAAGGCCTGCAGCTTCTGGGAACTCCCGGTCACCTCCACGATGATGCTCTCCGGGGAGACGTCCACTATGTTCCCCCGGAAGATGTCCACGATCTCGATGACCTCGGACCGGGTGTCCTTGTCCACCTTCACCTTGGCCAGCACCAGCTCCCGGGCCACGGAGGTCTCGGGGTCCAGGTCCACTATCTCGATGACGTTGATGAGCTTGTGCAGCTGCTTGCGGACCTGCTCCAGGGAGTGCTCCGCCACGTCCACCACGATGGTCATGCGGGAGATATCCGGCCGGTCCGTGGTCCCCACCGCCAGGCTGTCGATGTTGAAGCCGCGGCGGGCGAAGAGCTCCGCGACCCTGGCCAGTACCCCGGGCTTGTTCTCCACCAGCACGGATAAGGTGTGTTTCATCGCCTAAGCCTCCCCTCGCCGCCTCACAGGAAGGGCTCCTCGGCCTTCTCCGGGTGAACCTTCTCCACCGGGTAGAGCAGGTCCCCGATCATGTCGTAGAGGGGAGCCCCCGGCGCCACCATGGGATAGACGTTCTCTTCCGGGTCCACCCAGAAATCGATGAGCACCGGGCAGGGCGTCTCCAGGGCCTCCAGGATGGCCTGGTCCACCATCTCGGGATCCTTGACCCGGATCCCCTTGGCACCGTAGGCCTCGGCCAGGAGCACGAAGTCCGGGGTCCGCTCCCTCTCCAGGCAGGAACATGAATATTTGCCGTGATAGAAGAGCTGCTGCCACTGGCGGACCATCCCCAGATACCCGTTGTTGAGGATGGCCACCTTCACCGGCGCGCCCTCGAGCACCGCCGTGGCCAGCTCCTGGATGGTCATCTGCACGCTCCCGTCCCCGGCGATGTCGAAGACCACCTCGCCGGGCCTCCCGAGCTGGGCGCCTATGGAGGCCGGGAGGCCGAAACCCATGGTCCCAAGCCCTCCCGAGGAGATGAAACGCCTGGGGCTCTCCACCTTGTAATACTGGGCGGCCCACATCTGGTTCTGCCCCACCTCGGTGCACACGATGGCCTCTCCCCGGGTCAGGGCGTGTATCCTCTCCACCACGTACTGCGGCTTAAGGGTCCCGGAGTCCCGGTCGTAGTTCAGGGGGTACTTCTTCTTCCACCCCTCGATGAGGGCGTTCCACTCCGAGCGGTCCGGCGTCCGCACCTCGGAACGCATCTCTCGGATGGCGGCATTGAGGTCCTTGAGCACCTGTCTTGCGTCCCCCACGATGGGGATGTGGGCCCGCACGTTCTTCCCTATCTCCGCCGGGTCCACGTCGATGTGTATGACCCGGGCCTTGGGGGCGAATTCGGAGAGCTTCCCGGTTATGCGGTCGTCGAAGCGAGCCCCCACGGCGACGATCAGGTCCGCTTCGCACATGGCGTAATTGGCGCAGCGCGTACCATGCATGCCCAGCATGCCCATGGACAGGGGGTGGCTCTCCGGAAAGGCCCCCTTGCCCATGAGGGTGTGGGTCACGGGGATGCCGTTCTCCTCGGCCAACTTCCGGAGCTCCGCGGAGGCACCGGAGGTGATAACCCCGCCGCCGGCGTAGATCACCGGGTTGCGCGCCTCCAGTATGGCCCGGGCGGCCATGCGTATCTGCTTCTTGTGCCCCTTGAGGGTGGGTTTGTAGCCCGGAAGCACCGGGTGCTCCCGGCGGCGGTACTGCAGCTCCCCCCGCGAGACGTCCACCGGGAGGTCGATGAGCACCGGTCCCGGCCGGCCCGTGCGGGCGATGTAGAAGGCCTCCTGGACCACGTCGGGGATGTCCGCCGGGTCCTTGACCAGGTAGTTATGTTTTACGATGGGCATGGTGATGCCCGTGGTGTCCGCCTCCTGGAAGGCGTCGGTGCCGATGAGGTTGGTGGCCACCTGCCCGGTTATGGCCACCAGGGGGATGGAATCCATGTAGGCGTTGGCGATCCCGGTGACCAGGTTGGTGGCCCCGGGGCCCGAAGTGGCCATGCACACCCCCACCCGGCCCGTGGCCCGGGCGTAACCGTCGGCGGCATGGGCGGCTCCCTGCTCGTGCCTGGTCAGCACTTTGCGGATAGGGGAATCGTAGAGCACGTCGAAGACGGGGAGCAGGACCCCTCCGGGTATCCCGAAGAGGATCTCCACGCCCTCCTCTTCCAGGGAGCGCACCAAAGCCTGAGCCCCGGTCATCTTCAACTGCATCACCTTCCCGTAGGCCTTATGACCCTTCCAGCTCTTACGCGCGTCCCGCGCCCTTTTCCTTTCCTGGCCATGCTCGCGCCCTTGCGCCTCTCCCGGGCCCCTCCATCCCCGTACCCAGTCTTCCCCGCTACCCCTGGTTGCGTCACCTAATGGTAATTATTTACAGAACCCCTTTGGTGCCCTTCAATCAATCAACCGTACGGCGCCCCGGCTGGCACTGGAGACCCGGCGCGCGTATTCCGCCAGGTATCCCTCCCGGATGCGCGGCTCCGGCGGACTCCAGGCCCTCCGCCGCTCCCGGAGCACCTCCTCGGGCACCCCCAGCCGGATGGTGCGCGCGAGGACGTCCAGCTCTATGAGGTCTCCCTCCTGGACCAGGGCGATAGGCCCCCCCTGGGCGGCCTCGGGAGACACGTGCCCCACCGCGGCGCCGCGCGTCCCACCGGAGAACCGGCCGTCGGTCACCAGGACCACCTTCTCGGAGAGGCCCATCCCCGCCAGGGTGGCGGTGGGGTTGAGCATCTCACGCATCCCCGGCCCTCCTCGCGGCCCCTCGTAACGGATGACCACCACGTCGCCCTCTTTTATGCGTCCCGAGCGCATGGCCTCCACGGCCTCCTCCTCGACGTCGAACACCCTGGCCGGACCGCGGTGGCGCAGCAGGTTGTCGGGCACCGCGGACTGCTTGATCACCGCTCCCTCCGGGGCCAGGTTCCCCCACAGGATGGCCAGCCCTCCCGTGGGCATGTAAGGATCTTCCACCGGCCGGATGACCTCCGGGTTCAGGGTTCCCTTCCCCTCCAGGATGTCCCCCAGCCGGTCGGCGGCCACGCAGGGCACCTCGGGGTCGATGAGCCCTTTCTTCAGGAGCTCCCCCATCACCGCGGGGATGCCCCCCGCCTCGTCCAGGTCCTGCATGTGGTGGCGGCCGCCGCCGGCGGGACTTATGCGCGCCAGGTTGGGAACGGCATCGCACACTTCCTGGATCTCCCGCAGATCGATGTCCACTCCCGCCTCGTAGGCCAGGGCCAGGAGGTGCAGGATGGTGTTGGAGGAGCCTCCGATGGCCATGTCCACGGCCAGGGCGTTGCGCAGGGAGGATTTGGTAATTATATCCAGGGGACGCCTGTCCTTGCGCAGCATATCCATGACCGCCAGCCCGGCCTCCTTGGCCAGGCGTATGCGGCGGGCGTGGGGAGCGGGCACCGTCCCGTTCCCGGGAAGCCCCAGCCCCACCGCCTCGGTCAGGCAGTTCATGGAGTTGGCGGTGAAGAGCCCGGCGCAGCTCCCGCACCCGGGGCAGGCCGCCTCCTCCAGGCAGGCCAGCTCCTCGGGGTCCATGAGCCCCGCCTCCACCGCCCCCTGGGCCTCCATCACGGTGATGAAGTCCACGTCCCTCCCGGCGTGCCTGCCGGCCAGCATGGGCCCCCCGCTCACCACCACCGTGGGCAGGTTGAGGCGCGCCGCGGCCATGAGCATGCCGGGCACGATCTTGTCGCAGTTGGGGATGAGCACCAGGGCATCGAAGGCGTGGGCCTGGACCATGAGCTCGATGCTGTCGGCGATGACCTCCCGGGAAGGCAGCGAGTAGCGCATGCCCGCGTGCCCCATGGCTATGCCGTCGCATATGCCGATGACCCCGAACTGCATGGGGGTTCCCCCGCCCATGCGCACCCCGGCCTTCACCGCCTCGGCCACCTGTTGCAGGTGCAGGTGCCCGGGCACCACCTCGTTGGCGGCGCAGGCCACGCCCACCCAGGGCTGGTCTATCTCCCGGTCGATGAACCCGTCGGCCTTGAGCAACGACCGGTGGGGAGCCCTGGATAGGCCTTTCTTTACGGCTTGGCTCCTGAGTTCCAAGGTTTTCCTCCGGAAAGAAGGTAAAAATATCGCGAGTCCACGTAAAAGTGGTTGTTCTTTGTATTATTTAGATATTGCGGGAAACCGTCAAGGTATAAAACGCCCTTTGTATCCCGGGCCAAGAGCAGCAACATGCCTTGGGGGTCGAACATCGAGGGATCGCCACTATCGTCCCGTACGCTTGCTCCTTCGGAATGACGGGGTGGTACTCTCTGTGTCTCTATATGTCAATAACCCGAAAGCGCCTGCCGGGACGATACGGCAGCCTCGGCCGACCAGCTTTTTCCGCCGGTATATATAAGGAGGCTATAGGGAGGGGTGCTCCCGAGCCTCAACCAACCCTGGAGCGCCTTCCGAAAGGTCGGGGCCTTGACTCGCAGCCGCAGACGTCGCAGTGTGGCAGAAGAGGTGTTCCCCATCCGTGGATTCGGACGGAACCTTCCCGGGGAAGTTCTCTAGTGGCCGCAGCGGCGTTTCCGTCCTCGGGGAGGCCATCGTTCCTTTTTGGAAGGCTCTTCAGGGTCCGGGAAGGACACCGTTCGCCGCGCCGCCTCACAGCCTCTCGATGATGGCGTCGGCCATCTCCGAGGTGCCGGCGTCCCCTCCCAAGTCGTAGGTGACCCTTTTCCCCTCCCGGATGACCTCGGCCACCGCCCGGTAGATCCGTTCCGCGGCCTCCGCCTCCCCTATGTGGCGGAGCATGAGCACCCCGGAGAGGATCTGCGCCGTGGGATTGACCTTGTTCATGCCCGTGTACTTGGGGGCGCTTCCGTGCACCGGCTCGAAGACCTGTATCTCGTCCCCGATGTTGGCGCTGGGAGCCACGCCCAGCCCCCCCACCAGCCCGGCGCAGAGGTCGGAGATGATGTCCCCGTACAGGTTGGGCATCACCAGCACGTCGTAGATGTGCGGTTTCTGCACCAGCTGCATGGCCATGTTGTCCACGATGCGGTCCTCGAACTCGATGTCCGGGTACTCGGCGGCCACGGCCCGGGCCGTCTCCAGGAAGAGGCCGTCGGTGAATTTGAGGATGTTGGCCTTGTGCACGGCGGTTACCTTGCGCCGCCCCTCGCGCCGGGCGTACTCGAAGGCGAAACGGCAGATGCGCTCCGAGGCCCGGCGGGTTATGAGCTTGACGCTCTCCGCCGTGTCCTCGTCCACCTTTCGCTCTATCCCGGCGTAGAGGTCCTCCGTGTTCTCCCTCACCACCACCAGGTCTATATCCCTATAAGGAGAGCGAACACCTTCCATGCTGCGGGCCGGCCTCAGGTTGACATAGAGGTCCAGCTCCTGGCGCAGGGCCACGTTTATGCTGCGGAACCCTGAGCCTACCGGGGTGGTGATAGGCCCTTTAAGGGCTACCCCATTGGCCCGGATGGAGTCCAGCACGTGGGTCGGGAGTGGTGTGCCATATTTTTCCATAACTCCCGCGCCCGCTTCCTGGACATCCCAATCGATGGAGACCCCGGCGGCCTCGATGACCCTCCGGCAGGCTTCCACTATTTCCGGTCCCACCCCGTCGCCGGGGATGAGGGTCACCCTTTTAGCCATACCCTACCTCCGTTCCCCAACCGGCCGGCCGGCCGGAAGTCCATACAGCCCATGCGCCGCTCCGACGCTGCGATGCCGAACGTTGCGCCCGGGAGAGGGGCTCCTTTCCGCCTCTCCGCCGCAAGCCCCGGGGCGCCTTCTCATAGGCGGAAACCGCCGTGCCTCCTCAGATAAGAGGTCAGCCCGCCCTCCCTTAAAATATCCATCATCACCGGAGGCAGGGGCACGATGTCCAGGGTGGTCCCCCGCGTGAGGTTCACCACCCGGCCCCCGCCCAAGTCCACCTCCAGCTCGTCACCGTCCCGGATTCCCGAGGTGTCGCACTCCACCACCGGCAATCCCTTGTTGATGGCGTTGCGGAAGAATATCCGGGCGAAGGAACGGGCCAGCACCGCTGCCACCCCGGCATGTTTTATGACCAGGGGGGCCTGCTCCCGAGAGGAGCCGCACCCGAAATTCCCCCCGGCGACGATGAGATCGCCGGGGCGCACCTTGCTCACGAATTCCGGGTCCAGGTCCTCCATGCAGTGGCGGGCCAGCTCGTCCATGTCCAGGGTCTTGAACTTGTACTTGCCGGAGATGATGTAGTCGGTGTTCACGTCATCCCCGAAGACGTGAGCCCTTCCCCTCAAGACCATGTTCTCCGCCATCTCCAGATGTCCGCTCCTCTCCTCACAGCATGCGCCGGGGGTCGGTTATCTTTCCCGCCACGGCGCTGGCGGCCACAGTGGCCGGGCTGGCCAGGTAGATGAAGGCGTTGGCGTTCCCCATGCGGCCCTTGAAGTTGCGGTTGGCGGTGGAGATGACGTTCTCTCCGTCGGCGGGCACCCCGTTATGGGTCCCCACGCAGGGACCGCAGCCGGGGGTCACCAGGGCCGCCCCCGCCTCCACCAGCCTCTGGATGATGCCCCTCTCCATGGCCCTCAGGAGCACCTGGCGCGACGCCGGGGCCACCACCAGGCGGACCTCCGGACTCACCCTCCTCCCGGCCAGGATGCGCGCCGCCTCCTCGAGGTCCTCCAGCCTCCCGTTGGTGCAGGTCCCGATGACCGCCTCCTGGATGGGCAGGCCTTCCAGCTCCTCCACCGGCCTCACGTCGTCCACCCGGTGAGGCACCGCGACCTGGGGGCCGAGGTCCGAGAGGTCGAACTCCAGCACCTCGCGGTAGGAGGCGTCGGGGTCGGGTGACGCCGGGCGGGGGGTCCGGGAAGCCCTCCCGGAGAGCCATCTCATGGCCTTCTCGTCCGCCTCCATGAGCCCCGCCTTGGCTCCCATCTCCACGGCCATGTTGGAGATGGTGAAGCGGGCCTCCACGGAGAGGGCAGAGATCACCTCGCCCCCGTACTCCACCGCCAGGTAGGTGGCCCCGTCGGCGGTGAGCCTTCCGGCCAGAAAGAGGGCCACGTCCTTGGAATACACACCGGGGCCCAGGGTTCCCCGCAGCTCAAGCCTGAGGGTCTCGGGCACCTTGAACCAAAGACTGCCGGTGAGCATGGCCGCGGCCAGGTCCGTGGAGCCCACTCCGGTGGAGAAGACGTTTATAGCCCCGTAGGTGGTGGTATGGGAATCCGCGCCCCCCACTATATCCCCCGGGAGCACATGCCCCTGCTCCGGGAGGAGGCAGTGGCATACCCCGCACCCCACGTCGTAGAGCCCCACCCCCTGTTCGGCGGCGAACCTGCGCATCATGGCGTGCAGGTTGGAAACTCCTTCCAGTGGGCTGGGGGCGCTGTGGTCGATGACCAGCGCCACCCGGGACGGATGGCGTACCCGGCGGCCCCCCATCTCCTGAAATGCCTGTATGGCCAGTGGCGACGTGCCGTCCTGGCCCATCATGAAGTCCACCTCGGCCACCACCAGCTCCCCGGCGCGGACCTCTCGCCCCAGATGGGCGG
>MU158659.1:0-648 GCA_015711895.1 Candidatus Solincola tengchongensis
CACGCGCCCGGTTCATTTCCCTCTGCAAAGCTCACCGACCGCCCTTCAGGCCGGTCCTCTTCCCGCCTTCCCTCTCGCCGGCTGTCCTGCAGGGGCTTTCTCCTCCGAGACTTTCCGAACCGCCGCGCCGTTACCTGCCTAACCCGCTCGGCGGCGCACCAGGACGGAACCCAGTACCGGGAAGAAGAGGCCAAAGCCCAACAGCGCCAACCAGTCGGAGACCACGCCCGCCACCCCCTCCCCGCGGAGCATGACCCCGGAAAGGGCCTCCACCGCGTAGGTCAGGGGAACGGCCCTGGCCAGGCCGCGCATGAAGGAGGGCATGAGTTCGAGCGGGAAGATGATCCCGGTCAGGAATATCAGGGGCAGGCTGACCAGAAGGCCGAGGATTACCGCGCCGGCCACCTGGCGTGCGAAGGCGGCGAGCACCAGACCTATCCCGATGCAGGAAAGCGAGGATACGGCGATGGTCGCCAGTGCCAGGAAGAAATTGGAAGCGAAGGCCCGGAAGATGGCCACGGCGATGACCAGCATCACCGCCGACTGCACGAACACGATTCCCGCCGCCAGTATGAGCTTCGACCCAACCAGGGCCAACGGGCCCATATCCGTCAACCTAAGGCGTATGCGCATCCCCTCCTCGTCCTC
>MU158659.1:658-3813 GCA_015711895.1 Candidatus Solincola tengchongensis
GGCGTAGGCGCGTCCGCGCCTCGGCCTCCAGCACCATGAGGAGGGCCCCGCAGAGCACACCGGTCCAGAGCAGGGAAAGGGCGATGAGCGAGGGGACTACGGCATCCTTGGCCGCCAGCGGCCTCCCGGCCACGGAGGAAATCTCCAGTTCCACTGGGAGGGCCGTGCCCTTCAGGTAATCGGCAGCCTCCTCGATGTCCTCGATCACCGTGTCCGCCAGGTCGATGCCCTCCTCCAGGCGCTCGCTCAGCTCAGGGTTGTCGGCCACCCTCTCCCGTATGCGCACCAGGTCGTCCCGGATGCGGGAAAGGCCCACCACCTGGGTCCCGAAGAAATCGCCTCCTTCCACCAGGACTCGCAGACCGGCCACCACCGCCCGCATCTTCTCCTCCACCACCCGCTCGCTGACCTGAGAAAGCAGGCCCCGCACCGCGGTCTCGGCGAACTCCGCCTTCACCAGGCTGGACTGGTCGATGACCACCTCCACCTCGGCCACCTTGTCCAGGGTCTTGAGGCGGCGCACGAACCCTGGCGGCAGGACCAGGAGAGCGTCTATGCGGCCTTCCCGGAGGTCCCGCATTGCCTTTTCCCGATCCGGGTAATCCGTGACCTCCACCACGTCCCGGGAATATTCCCGCATCAGCCCCGCGGAGTCGAGGGACCTACCCTCCATCCAGAGGGCCTGGCCGAGGTAAGGATAGGCGGTGGACGGCAAGCCCGCCAGCAGACCCTCCCCCAAAGAGCGCATCTCCACAAGGGCCTCCTCCACGGAAGCCCGGAAGCGGACGCCGTCCGCCTCCGCCTCCAACTCGTCCATCATCCATTCCAGGACCCCGGCATCCACCCTATGTCCCGACCACCGAGGGTCCGAGCCATCCTCCACAACCGCAGTGACCAGGTCAACCTCCCCGCTCTTCAACTCCTCGAGAGCCTGCTCGGCGGAGTCGAGGGTTCGCGAACCATCGGCTTCCCGGCGCACGTACCTCTCCAGGGCGGCCGGATTCACCGACGGGAGGACCCACCAGAGGACCTCCGCCATTTCGGGCCGGTCCAGGTCCACCAACCCCAGGGGAACGGGCCTCCCACCCTCCTGGAAGGAGGCCCCGATGACGCCCATGATCAGGAAAGGATATATGATCAGCACGGCGAGGAGCAGGCGGTTGCGATGAATCAATTTCCAGTCTTTGGAAACAAGGGTCCGCCACCCTTTCAATTCTCGACCTCCTCCATGAAACGCAGGAAAGCGTCCTCCAGGGTGACCTCGCGGTAATGCAGGTCACGGAGGCTCCCGGAAAGCCGGTGAGCGATGAGGGGAAGCTTCTCGGGGAGAGCATCCCCGGTGAGGACCACAACTCCCTCCTCCACCCGGCAGTCCAGGGAGAGCTCCCGGCAGGTCCTCTGCAGCTCGGGCATCCCCTCGCCGTCCAGGCGGAGCTCCAACCGGTCGGTCCCCAGGAGGCGCTTTATCTCCGCCGGGGTCCCCCGTTCACGCACTCTACCCCGGACCAGGATGGCCAGCCGGTGGCAGAGTCGATCGGCTTCCATGTTGTGCGTGGGCATGAACACCGTCCGGCCCTGCCCGGAGAGCGACCGCACGAGTTCCCATACCGCGCTCCGCGCCTCGGGGTCCAGCCCTGAGGTAGGCTCGTCCAGAAAGACGATCTCCGGATCATGTATCAGCCCCATGGCAAGACTCAGGCGCTGCTGCATACCACGGGAGAAGAAGCGGACCTGTTTCCGCGCCTCTTCCCGGAGCCCCGTCCAGTCCAGCAGTTCCCGCACACGGGCGGCGATCCTCTCCGGGGCCATGCCATAGAGCCTCGCCAGCACGGTGAGGTTCTCGGAAGGGGTAAGCCTTCCGTAGAAGGAAGGGTCCTGGGGCACGAGGCCCAGTCGCCGGCGGAATGGATGGTCCTCGGGACGAACCCTCTCCCCGTCCACCAGTATCTCCCCTCGAGTGGGCGTGATCTGCCCGGTGAGCACGCGTATCAGGGTGGTCTTGCCCGCCCCGTTGGGGCCGATTAGGCCGAAGGTCTCCCCTTTTTCCACCTCGAGACTCACCCCGTCCAGGGCCTTGAAGCCCTGGAACTCCTTTTCCAGTTCCCTGACCTCCAGGAACGATCGCTTTCCCTCCCCGGACATCCGGCCTCCCCGTCGTCAAGCCAAAGGATTTGGACTTCTAGAAGAAGCTGTTCTCCTTTTACTTAAATTGACATTGTAAACAATATTATAATATAATAACAAAAGTTATCAAAAACAACAGCAAGCGGGCGATGGCCCTCTTCGCCCTCCGGGGCCCAACCGCCAGAGCATTAGGATAACAGTTGATGGCCCCCTACAGGAACGGAGGCTTGGCTTCCGCGGGAGAGGCACGGGATGTGCGAGGGCCTAGAGAGGGCGAGCGCATAGGAGGGGAACTCCTTGGGGGAACGATGCGCGCCCCTCGAAGGCCGGTGGCGACAGCAACCGCGTGGCCATCCACCACCGGAGGCCACTGGAAAACGTCTGAGATGTCAAGGGGCCGGCCCCCGACGAAGAAGGCAGACCGCGAGGGGCGAGAGGGACGCAGGTCCGGGCGTCGAAGAAGGTTCCGGGGGAGGATGGGCAGGTAA
The DNA here is from genome assembly GCA_015711895.1 of Candidatus Solincola tengchongensis. GTDB lineage: Bacteria > Actinomycetota > Geothermincolia > Geothermincolales > RBG-13-55-18 > Solincola_A > Solincola_A tengchongensis. The sequence goes on from MU158659.1 coordinate 3,271, forward strand.
GGACCTCGGCTGGCACGCAGGATGGTAAGCCCAATGAATCCGCGGTTTGCACACCTCGGAGACAGAGGGTATAAAGATAGCAAGACCTCACAAAATCGAACGGCGGAAAGGGGTGAGGGTCGGATGAAGAGGATGGCGTGGCGGGCAGCGGCGGTGTCGCTGCTGGCCTCCCTGTTGCTCGCTGCCCTTCCCCTCCCGCTGTCTTTCCCCGCCACACTGCAGGAGAAGCAGGCCGAGGCGGAAAAGGTGCGCCGCCAGCTGGAGGCCCTCAAGGCGGATTCCCAGCGCCTGGCCCAGGAATACAACGCCGCCCTTGACGCTTACGAGGCCGTCCGCGCCGAGGTGGAGAGCAACCGCCAGGAGCTGGAACGTGCCCAGCGCGACTATAAGAGGGCTCGCACCATCCTCCACCAGAGGCTGCGCTCCATCTATATGTCAGGGGACGTCAACTCCATGGAGGTGCTCCTCGAATCCACCAGCCTGGACGACTTCCTCACCCGCTACGACTACTTCTCCTTCATCGGTCGCCGGGATTCTCAGGGC
>MU158659.1:3823-6405 GCA_015711895.1 Candidatus Solincola tengchongensis
ATAACCCGGCGACAGCACGCCCTGGAGGAGAAGGAAGCCCTTCAGATGCAGACCGTGGCCACCCTGAACGCCAAGCGGCAGGCACTGGAGGCCTCCATCCAGGAGCAGCAGAAGTACCTGGAGAGCGTGAACAAGGAGATCCTGGAGCTCCTGGCCCAGGGTGGTTACTACGGGACCCCGCGTAGCACGCCCATCGGCAATTTCATCTTCCCGGTGCAGGGGCCCTGCTCCTTCTCCAACGACTGGCATGCCCCGCGCACTGGGCACCTGCACCAGGGCAACGACATCTTCGCCGCCGCCGGTACCCCCTGCGTGGCCTGCGTATCGGGGACCGTCCACCAGGGAGAGGGCAAGAACGCCGGCCTCTACGTGCGGCTGGCGGGCGACGACGGGAACGTCTATTACTACATGCACCTGCAGCGTTTCGGGGCCACCGGCCACGTGACCGCGGGAACGGTCATCGGCTACGTGGGGGACACGGGAAACGCCAAGGGTGGGCCGCCCCACCTCCATTTCGAGATCCACCCGGGTGGCGGGCCGGCCATCAACCCCTATCCCATCCTTCTGGCGGCCTACCGGTGATGACCGCGAACATACGGGGTCGCCTCGGGAATCCTCGACCGTCGAGATGCTGAATGCGGAATGGTGAATGACATGGGCATACCCGTACAAAAGGTGCCCCGCTGCATGAGTACGCAGCACCCAGACAACGTACAAGCCCCTTTCTTCGCCGCCGACACCGTGCTGGGAGGCGAGGACGAGGTGCAGGAGGCTTACTACGTCTTCTCCCACCTCGGCTGCGACGAGCAGATGTGGGACTGCGAGGGGAAGGAAGTGGACAACTTCGTGGTCAAGAAACTCCTCTCCCGCTACGAGTCCTTCTTCCAGGAGACAGTGCTGGGGAAGGACGTGTTCCTCACCCTGCGCGTGCCCAACCCCACGGTGGAGAAGGCGGAGGCCAAGATACTCCTGGAGACGCTGGAGAGCATACCGAGGTCCTTCGATGCTGCCTCGCTCTTTTACGGGGAGGAGATACCCCCCATCTTCGAGGTCATCCTCCCCATGACCGCCTCCACCCGCTGCATCGACCGCATCTACAGGTACTACACGGATTTCGTGGTGGGAAAGCAGCACCGTCCCTTCCGGGAAGGGGACATCACCATAGCCGAATGGATCGGCGAGTTCAAGCCCCGCAGTATAAACGTCATCCCTCTCTTCGAGGACTGGGCACACATGTTGGAATCCGCATCCATGGTCCGGGAATATCTCCGGGACAAGGAGGTGGACTACCAGAGGGTCTTCCTCGCCCGTTCCGACCCGGCCATGAATTACGGCATGATAAGCGCCGTCCTTTTGAACAAGTTGGCCCTGGCCAGGCTTGACGACGCCTCCCGGGAGCGGGGGATACCCATCCTTCCCATAATCGGCGTGGGCTCGGCACCCTTCCGCGGCAACCTCACCCCCGGGAATGTGGATGGCGTGACCAGGGAATATCCCAGCGCCCATACTTTCACCGTGCAGTCCTCCTTCAAGTACGACCACCCCCCGGAGCGGGTCATCGAGGCCGTGCGCAGGCTCCGGGAGAGGGAGGACGGTCCCCCGCACCGCCTGGACGAGGAGAGATGCCTGGAGCTGGCCCAAAGATACACCGCCGCTTATCAGGAAGCGGTGACCCACCTCGCCCCGGTCATCAACCGCGTGGCCAGGTTCGTCCCCTCGCGGCGCAAGAGAAAACTGCACATCGGCCTCTTCGGGTACTCGAGGAGTGTGGGGGAAGTTTCCCTTCCCCGGGCCATCACCTTCACCGCGGCTCTCTATTCCCTTGGCCTCCCCCCGGAGTTGCTGGGCCTGGACGCCCTCCTCCCTTCCGACTGGGAGTTCCTCAAGGGAGCCTACTTGAACCTGGAGAAGGACCTCGCCGATGCCCTGCGCTACTTCAACCCCCGCTCCCTGACCCTCCTGCCGGAGGAGACGGCGCGTGCTCTGCGGCGCATGCAGGTCCTCGGCGCCACGGACAGGGAGCCGGAGCACGCGAGATTCACCGACACCATCCTCGAGAACCTCGGGCTGGAAAGAGAACGGGAGAGGGGAGAGGCCGTCGTGCGCGCCGCCGGGATACGCCGCTATGTGGGTTGCGCGGACGACGCCCTTCTCTACGCTGCCGACGGCAGACGGGGGAGCATGAACAGCGCACTCGGGGACGGGAGAATCAGCTTCCTCACTGCCACCAGTGGCGTCGGGGGAGCATGAACAGCGCGTCCCTCCTGCGTTTGAGGAGGGGATAGAAGATGCCGGTGATGATCATACCCATGGACGCCCCCCCAATGTGAGCGAACCAGGCGGTCCCCGCGCTGACGCCCCCGGAGACGGAGCTCAGCCCCCCGAAGAACTGCAGGACGATCCAGAAACCAATGACTATGAAGGCGGGTATGGGGACGATGAAGAAGAGGAAAAGGGTGTATATCCAGGCCCTTGGATATAGCAGAAGGTAGGCCCCCAAAACACCGGCGATGGCCCCGCTGGCCCCCAGGAGCAGGGCGACGCTGTTCGGGAACACGGCCACGTGGAGCAAGGTCCCGAAG
>JACVJH010000392.1 GCA_015711895.1 Candidatus Solincola tengchongensis
GTACAGGTGGGCGTGCCAGAAGGCGGACCGGCCGTAGGGGATCGCGGCCCGCTCCTCCCACAGGTAAAGCGATAGCGCGTCTATGAGCTCTCCGGACACTCGACCTCCAGACGGGTTCACCAGCTCCGCCTTGACCGCGCCCATGAAGGGGTGCTCCAGGCGCTCCCGGTCCCGCAGCCTCACGTACCAAAAGACCAGCCTTCCGCCCCGGGCAGCGAAGGCAGCGGTGCGGCACCCCTCCTTCAGATCGGCTAGAAGACCGTAGATGGAGCGCCTCTCGGCTTGAGGCCCCTGCCCCGCGGAGAACTGGGGGTCCTTGCGGAAACACTTGGCCACGCCGAGCACCGGCTTTACGTCCTTGCTCTCGCTCAACAGGCCGAGCGCCGGCTCGAAGAGGAGGGAGCCGTCCACCACCAGCCAGGTGTCCTCTCCCAAGCGTGGCAGGAGTTCTCTTATAAGCTCCCCCTCCAACCTGTGCACGGCGAAGCGGACCTTGCCCGCTGCCCTCCCCTGAAGGTCGTAGCCGGGAAGGCGGTCGCACATGACGTCCCATTCCGTGATGTCGATGAGGGTCATCCCAGCCTGAGACGACAGATCTTCCAGCTGGGACCAGAGGCCTTCGGACACGCACCGCCTGCCAAGCAGGAGGACGTTCTCCACCCTAAGCTCCTCGATGTGCACCTTCCCGCCGTCCACGCGGCGCAGGACGCAGCCGCCTATCTGGGCAAAATGCACCGGCGTCTCCCGTTCGCTATCCGATATGACTCCAAGGAAGTAGGAGCGGAAGGAGCCGTCCAGGAAATAGCGGAAGTGAATCCCCTTCTCGCCTGGGGCGGCTGGCAGCTGCCTATAGAGGCCCTCGGTTTCCACGCCTTCCTCGAGTATGGAATCGAAGAGCCTCTCGTCCTCGTTCAGCGCCCGGTCCACGCTCTCCTCGAAATCGGGGAGCTCATCCTCCTCCAACGCACCGCCCGCAGCGGGGATCATCCTCGCCTCCCGTGAAAGGGATGCGAGAAGGTCGCGCAGATCCCGAAGAGCCAGCATAGCGGAAACCACTTTCACTGCGGGTGAAGATCGTTGTGATGCAACTTTAACCAGGATAGTACCTTCTCCTTGAACCAGGACGCCTCCCGGAGAAGCTCGTCGACGTCCCTCTCGCCGACCGTCCCCGCACGGTCGTAATCCACTCCGTGCCTCTTTATCCGACAGCTGTCAAAATACCTGGCGGCGTCCTTGAATTCCTCGCCCATGACGTCCGGTATTGCGTTAATGGTGACCCAGTGGTGGCTCCCCCTGGAAGCCCTGTACCCCGAAGCGTAAAGCACGATGGTGGCCAGTTGCAGCACGGCATTATAGGCTGTTGCGAAACGGCGGTCCAGGGACAGGTCCCGGAGGGAAGCGTCGCTCAGGTCCCTTTCCACTACGGCCATGAGATCCGCTATTTCCCTGCGGTTGGTGCTGTGTGGTTTTAACTGGCCTTTATCCAAGAATTCCTTTAAGCTCATCCTCTTCGCCTAGAATCCAGATGCGGGGGCCCTCGAGGACCCTGGCCAGGAAGGCGTCCTTCTTTTTGGCCTTCCGGCGCAGCTCCTGCTCCGTTATGAGGAACGGGTTTATCTCCTTGCCCAACTCCCGCCCTAAATCGGAGATCGCCCCGCTTATTTCCTTGAGGCCGACATCGCCCACGATAAGCACGTCCAGATCGCTGCTTTTCCGGTCCTCGCCGCTGGCATACGAACCGTAGATGAAGGCGAATCTGATTCTTTCGCCAAATGGTTGCAGAGCGTGCGAGATCTTGTGGCCCACAGCGATGGTCCTCAGAAAGAAAGACCGGAGGTCGCGAAAGGCCGGGTCTTTCTTTCTCGCGCGGTAATACCGGCGGCCTCCCCTTGCCTCGGCCTCGATCAAACCAGCTCTTTCCAGTTTCTTGAGCTCCCTCTGGATGGAGAGGAGGGGCTTTCCGGTCAGGCTTTCAATCTGCCGCTGGTAGAACTCCTCCTCGGGGTGCAGGAAAAAGAGCTCGAGGACGGCCACCATGGCGGGAGAGGCGAAGATGGCCCCTGCCGGATGCGCCGGAGCTCTCTCCGGCTGACTAATTTTTTTAGTCATTTGACTAACTTTTTTAGTCAACTTGAGGCCAAACCCCCTATTCGTGTTGTCTCCTCTCTCGCCCAGCCTTATAGCCCTTCAACTCATTCTGAACTTCATTAACCGGTTGATCATGCGTACCTTGAAATCCCGGCCACAGAACGAAGCGACTTCTTTTCTCATAGTACAGCATAGCCCGTTTGCTTACTATCCATAAGGATTCACTCCTCCGGGGGGCTCCATGACCGGTCGTGGACCACGTAGAGGAGGTGTTTGGCGCGGGTGACGGCCACGTACTGGTCCTTGCGGTCGTGGACGGGGAACCTCCCGTCCATGTCGCAGAAGAAGACCACGTCGGACTCCAGGCCCTTGAAGCGCTTGAGGGTGCAGAAGACCAGGGCGTCGGGAGGCTTCTCCTCATCCTCGAAGTCCACCACCCGGCAACCGGCGAGCTCCTCCACGCCGGCCAGGCAGCTCTTCTCCCTGATATGCGGGGAGATGATGGTGATCTGCCCCGGGCGGACGCCTTTCTTCAATAGCTTGGCCACCTCCCCCTCGATGATCCGGGGCTGCTCGCCCGGGTCGCGGTAGGGAAGGAAGCGCACCTCCTCCCCCTCCGGATTGCGCTCGTAGTTGTAGTCCTGGGGGTCGATCTGCCCGATGCGGCAGGCGGCCTCGCATATCCTCTTCGTGTTGCGGCAATTCTCGCTCAGGACGTAGGGCTCGCCCCTCACCGGGAACTGCAGGTCCTCCCCGTGGTAGAGGTTCTGTCTCTCGTCGAAGAAGATGTAGAGGTGGCCCTTCTTCCTGTCCCGCAGGAGCTTGAGAACGCTCTCCGACCATTCCCGCCTGAAGTCCTGCCCCTCGTCCATGATCACCGCGTCGTAGCGGATGTCCAGGACGTCCAGGGCCCTCTCCAGGAGCCGGGGGACCTCCTCGGCCCAGAAGCTCTGCCGCCGCGCGCGGTCCTCCTCCTCCGGCACCTTGTAGGGCAGCCCGGCCCGGTCGGCCAGGCGGATGCACAAATCGTGGTAGTTGAAGACGTCTATCCTCCCCTCTTCCGGGCGGAGCTGTCCGCGGAGGTAGGTGGCCAGGGGGCGGTTGAAGCATAGGATGAGGACGGAAAGGCCCTCGGCGGCCAGGCGCCGGGCCTTCTCCACCGCGAGCTGGGTCTTGCCCGTCCCGGCGTATCCCTGGATGAGGGCCCGTCTCCGGTTCTTCAGGAAGTCCAGGATGCGGCACTGCTCCGCGGTGAGCCTCAGTATCTCCGCCTCCTCGTCCTCCATCCTGCGGGCGATGGAGACGGTCAGGCGGAACTCGGGGAGGAGGAACTTGTTGTAGAGGTCGTTGTACTCCTGCTCGGTCATGGCCCGGCTTCCCTGGCGGCGCATGCGGGACATGATCTCCTCCACCCTCTCCCCAACCCGGTCCAGGCCGTCGCGGTCGATGACCAGCTCCGGGAGGGCGTGGGGAGGGAAGTACTTGGTCTGCACCGAGGCGTCGGGGAAGGCCACGGCGTAACCGTAGGCGAAGGGGAGCTCGTCCGCCCCGGGGAAGACCCCGCGCTTGAGGATCTCCTCCTTGAGCCAGTGCATGTTGCCCTGCGCCTGTTCGAAGGGGTCCTTTATCTCGTGGCGCTTACCGCCCGAGGCGGGGACGGAGAACCACTTCCTCTCCCGGGGGCGGTAGATTATCTCCTCGCCTCCCTTGACCTCGAAGGCGAGGAGGCCCTTCTTGCGGTGGACGACGAGGAAGTCTATCTCATGCTCGTATATGCCCATCTCCCCCGCGGAGAGGTAGGGAAGGGAGTGGAAGACCGTGTAGTCGCCGGGGAGCCCGTCCCGCAGGAACTGGTAGAACCTACGCTCCCCCCGGGGAACCCCCTCCACCCTGACCTCGGGTATCATCCTGGCCAACGTCTACCTCCCCTTCCCTTGTTTTGCCTGCACCGTTCTCCTCGACCACAAGGATTCACAACGGACTTTCGCAGGCGATGGCGATGTTTCCCATGCTTGCCGGCGGTTCATCTAACTCATCTTGAACAGTCGATTTTTCAAACCACCAGGTAAAAGGACGTTTTTCACCCTCAGAAAAGGGCCGTGGCATTAGGATTGGCCTCTCTGGCCG
>JACVJH010000393.1 GCA_015711895.1 Candidatus Solincola tengchongensis
GCGGCGGAGGGGAGGGGGGGTGGAGCGCGCCCTGGTCGAAGGCCCCAGTCGCAAGGACGACAAGGTATGGAGGGCGCGCACGAGGGGAAACCAGGTGGTTCACTTTCCTCGGGGAGAGGAAGACCTCACCGGCAGGGAGGTACGGGTGAGGATCACCGGCTCCGGCAGCTGGAGCATGCGGGGAGATATAGTGGACGTCTACTGACGAACTGTCGTGCATACGCATGGTAAAGAGGGGCCGGTGGGGGCAAGAGGGCAGCTCGCACATCTCCTCCGGCGTGGATTCAAATGAGGGAAGAGGAGGCTGTCCCGGCGCTGTCGTTTTACAGGGCCCGGAGCGGGGTATCTTTATAACTGGCCGTTGCGACGGCATCGGGAACCGTCCTCTGGACATGAGGTGCGGGACCGGCGGGGAAAGGATGTCGAACGGGTGTCATAGAGGGGTGATGGAGTGAATGCGGAAGCGGGAATACTTGGCGGATGCATAGTCCCCCACCCTCCGCTGTTGGTGCCCGACATCGGGGGAAGGGACGTGGAGACGGTGCGCTCCACGCGTGAGGCCATGGAGAGGCTGGGTTCTGCGGTCAGGGATCTGGGCCCGGACGTGTTGGTAATGATCTCCCCCCATACCCCCATCTTCAGGGACGCTTTCACCGTGAAGGTGGGTGAAAGGCTGGAGGGTAGTTTCGCTTCCTTCGGCTGCCCTCAGGTCCGCATATCCAAACGCAATGACGTCGAGTTAGCCCGCGCCATGGTCGAGGAGGCCGAGTCACAAGGCCTCCCGCTGGTGGCCCTGGAGCGCTCGAGGGGAGGGTGGCTCGACAGGGGAGAGGAACTCGACCACGGGCTCCTGGTGCCCCTGTACTACCTCGACCAATATCTGGAAACACCCATAATCTCCCTCTCCATCTCCGGTCTGGATTACCGTAGCCACTTCCACCTGGGGAGGATCGCCCGCGCGGCCTGCCTGAGGATGGGAAGAAAGGCCGTCTTCGTGGCCAGCGGAGACCTCTCGCACCGCCTGACCCGGGGGGCGCCCGCCGGGTATCATCCCCTGGGGTCGGAGTTCGACCGCCGCATAGTGGACATCGCCCGCACAGGCGATTTCGACTCTCTTTACCTTCTGGAGGAGGACCTGGTGGAGGCGGCGGGCGAATGTGGACTCCGTTCCATCCATGCTCTTTGGGGGGCCCTGAAAAACGGGGAACTGGAAAACCGTGTTCTTTCCTACGAGGGCCCGTTCGGGGTCGGATACCTGGTCTCCCTGCACCTGCCCGCCACGAGGGAGGTGGGAGTATGAGCGGGAGGGACGCTCCGGGTGCCGCAAGTCCCCTCGTCTCCCTGGCCCGGTCGGCCATCGAGAAATGGGTCCGGGAGAGGAAGGTCCTGGATCCCGGGCCCCGGGAAAGGCTGCCCGAGGAGTTGAGGGAGAGGGCGGGAGCCTTCGTCAGCCTCAAGAAAGGAGGCGAGCTCAGGGGGTGCATCGGTACCTTCCAGCCCACCCGGGACAACCTGGCCGAGGAGATCGTCTCCAACGCCATAAGCGCCGCCACCCGCGATCCCCGCTTCCCGCCCGTGAGCCCCGAGGAGCTCCCGGACCTGGAGATAAGCGTAGATGTCCTCAGTGAGCCGGAACCGGTGGAGGACATCTCCCAGCTCGACCCCCGGCGCTTTGGGGTCATCGTCCAGAGCGGAGGACGGCTGGGCCTCCTGCTCCCGGACCTGGAGGGTGTGGACACCGTGGAGCAGCAACTGGATATAGCCAGGCGCAAAGCCGGAATCGGGCAACACGAACCCATCCACATATACCGCTTCACGGTCCGGAGGCATCATTGAGAAGCTCGTCTTGCGGGACGTGCGCCGCAGGAGTTATCGCAGGGCGCAACGGTTACGAGGCGGCCCCGCCATCTCCCTCCCGGGACGCTTCGATGAAGAGTTTCCCCACTGCGAAGGCCTCGCTTTTCCGCCCCACCCCCCGAGCATGGGAGTCCGGGACCCGGAAGTACGGGCCCCGAGGGCAAATCGCGGGGCCGCTTAACGGATATGGAATCCGCCTATTCGACCTGCAGGCATCAACAGAGGAAATAAGTTACCAGGACGGGCTCAAGGATTGAGGAACGAGGGAAGAAGCAGCAGGCACATAAAGGTCGCCGCCATACTGGGCCCTACGGCGGTGGGAAAGAGCCGCATAGCCGTTGAGGTGGCCAGAAACCTCGAGGCGGAGATAATCTCCGTCGATTCCATGCAGGTGTACCGGGGTATGGACATCGGCACGGCCAAGCCGGGACATGAACTGCGGGAGGCCATCCCCCACCATATGATCGACGTGGTGAATCCCGACGAGGAGTACTCCGTAGCCCGTTTTCAGCTTGAGGCGCGCCGGGCGGTGGAGGAGGTGGCCTCGCGGGGAAAGGTCCCTCTTCTGGTAGGGGGCACGGGACTGTACTTCGAGGCCGTGGTCTACGACCTCCGCTTTCCTCCCGGAGGTGAGGAGAACGGGCTCCGGGAGGAATTGGAGGAGTGGGCGCGGCGGGACCTCGAGGGCCTGAGGGCACGCCTTAGGGAGGTGGATCCGGAGTTCGCCTCCCGCAGTGACTTCTCCAACCCCCGCCGCGTCATCCGGGCCATGGAGGTCTATATGCGAACGGGTGTCCCCATCTCTCGGTTACAGTCGCGCCGCGGAGAGCAGCCACTGGTGTATCCCTACGTTGGTGTGGTTCTGGATGCCCCCCGGCAGGCCCTCTACCGGGCCATAGACCGCCGGGTGGAGGAGATGTTCTCCGCCGGCCTGGTGGAGGAGGTGAGGTCCCTGGCGGAAAGAGGCCTTTCCCGCACCGCCCGCCAGGCTCTGGGGTACAAGGAGGTCCTATCTTATCTTGACAGCCGAAAAACGCTCGGCGAGACTATCTCTGAAATAAAGCGCCGTTCACGGCGCTACGCCAAGAGGCAGTTGACCTGGTTCCGCCGCCTCCCGGGATTGAGGTGGCTCAGGCTCGAGGAGAGCGAGCTTCTCCGGAGTTCCCCCGAGAGCTGGAAGAGGGTGTTCGAATGCCTGCGAGAGGGACTGGACGGAGGGGATTAGGTGGTCTTCTATAAATACCACGGCACGGGCAATGACTTCATAATCTTCAGCGCTATGGAGCGGGGAGAGCCCTTCCTCTCACCGCAGGAGATCGCTGAGCTCTGCCGCAGGCACACAGGCGTCGGGGCGGACGGGGTGATATTCGCCTGCCCTCCGCGTGCCGGCGGCGACGCCGGGATGCGCATCTTCAACGCCGACGGCTCGGAGGCGGAGATGTGCGGGAACGGGATACGCTGCTTGGCCAAGTACCTGTACGAGAGGGAAGGAATCCGAAGGGACAGGATGTTTATAGAGACCCGTGC
>MU158660.1:0-602 GCA_015711895.1 Candidatus Solincola tengchongensis
CGACAACTTCATTCCGGGATTATAAGCGGTAAATCGCATCCTTCACGGGATCCAGAGCGATGTTTCCCTTTTCCGATGGGGAACGGAGGTGATGTCGCCGCGGCGGGAAATGTGCCAGGAAAGACATACGGGAAAGCGCTTCGGCCTCATGTATGGGATTTCAGACGTGGTTGTTGGGATAGAATGTCATCGAGGAGAAAATATACGAGAAAAGGCCTTCACGGGAGGGATCCAACACAAGGGGCGCGGAAGACGGGAAGACCTGTCGCATGAGGAGGCATTCTTGCCGCAGCGCCTCAGGGCACGGCCACGGCCGTTGGGGCTGCGGCGAAGGCTTATCCGGTCAGGAAGGGTCTTCCAACCCGGACGGGGATGGATCGGAGGCGTAGATGAGCCAGAAGGTGGAGATAGTGGGGGCGGGGCTCGCCGGCCTCACGGCGGCGATAACCCTGGCCAGGCGAGGTTACCGGGTCACCGTCTACGAGGGAAAGGAGCACGTCGGAGGGGACATGTCCTACGCCGACTCCACGCTTATGAACTTGGAGGCGGTGCGTTCCGCGCTGGGGCTGGAAGTGGAGGAGACTCTGGAGCCCTGGACCGTG
>MU158660.1:612-5614 GCA_015711895.1 Candidatus Solincola tengchongensis
GGAGCCGCGGGAGCCCTGGGCCGGGGCCCGGGCCGGGGCTGACGGGGGGGGGTACGAGTTCGGCCTTCCGCGGGGGGTGGAGGGATACACGGTGGAGAGGGGGAGGGGCGAGCGTTCCCTGGAGAACGTCCTCTACCGGCGTGCGCTCGAGGAGGGGGTGGAGGTCGTCCTGGGCAGGAGGTTCTCCAAGGATGAGCTTAAGGCGCTGCCGCCCCGCACCATCTTGGCCACGGGCCTGGACCGTGAGGGTTTCGAGGCCCTAGATATCCCCTGCCGCCCCTTTTTCTGTCACCTGGCCACCGGCAAGGGCGACCCGTCGAGGCCGAGCGTGATAATCTACCTCGACCGTTTCACGAGGGAATTTGGTTATTATTTCCAGAAAGGGGAGGTGGCTGGGGCCCTGGTCTTCGGCCTGCAGCGCCCGCTCACGGACGGGGAGAAGGAGAGGTTCAAGTCCCTTTTGGCCGCAAACGAAGGGATCGAGTTCGATGCCTGGCACGACCGAGTGGCTTCCTGGGCGGCCTGGCCGCTGGGTTCGTGGAGGGGGCCGCGCCTCTTCCACGAAGGACGCGTACTGGCTGGGACGCTGGCCGGCCTTGTGAGCCCGGTGCTCCTCTTCGGGGTGAACGGGGCTCTGTTCTCCGGTAGAGTAGCCGCCCTCGCCGTGGAGGACCCCGACGGGGCGCGCAGGGAGTTCCGGCGCCTGGCGCCCCTCTTCTGGCCGCAGTTCCTGTTCCGTAAGCTGCGCGAGTACCTCCCTCATTCCGTCCTCAAGACGCTCACCAGGCTCATCCTCTCCACCTACGATCCGGATAACTTCCCTTACGCCATGCTCTTCGTGCTCCTACCGCCCGGATACCGCCGCGCCCGCTGAGTTCTGAAGCCGACGTTCTTGGAGGGTTGTGCATGAGGGAATATATCCCGCATCATACTCCACGGAAGATCGGGATGCTAATCATGGAGTCGGAAAAGGGGGCGGTTTAGTCGAGCTCCCTCTCCTCCTCCCCGGCATAATTTATTTTCAAGGCGTTTTCGTGCTTTCCGCGCCCCTCAAAGCGGCCGAACCCGCGCACTCCATTTGAGGCCTTTTTCTTTTTTCAACAAACACCTCCATGCCCTTCTCTACCTTATCTTGGAAGTATATTCCGTTTCTGACACGGGGTTTTTCTTGAAAATGCCGTGCAGAACGCCGGAGGGAGCATGGGCCAAAGCCGGTTTACAGATAAGAGTACAGAGGGTTCACGTCCTCCGGAACATGGATATCCTGACCGTGATCGCCATGGCCATTATCGGTTCATTGCGAGAGGAACGCGAAATGAAGAAGGCCCGGGTACCCCGGGCCTCGCCTGTTGTTCGAGGCTGGAGGATCAGTCGACCTTCTTGAACATCTTCCGGGGAGCGCCGCAGATGGGGCACTTCTCGGGGGCCTCCCTCTCCACGGTGTTCCCGCACACCTGGCAGACGTAATAGTCCACCTCCTCGTTCTTACCCAGATTGTCCAGGGCCTTCTGGTAGAGACCGGCGTGGATCTCCTCCACGGCGTTGGCGTTGGCGAAGGACATGTAGGCGGCGTCGTTGCCCTCCGCCTTGGCCTCCTCCATCATCCCGGGGTACATGGAGCGGAACTCCGCCGTCTCTCCCTCGATGGCCTGGCGCAGGTTCTCCTCCGTGGAGCCGATGCCCCCCATGACCCGCAGGTGGGCAAGGGCATGCACCGTCTCCGCCTCCGCGGCGGCGCGGAAGAGTTTGGCCACCTGTGCGTAGCCTTCCTCCTCGGCCTTCCTGGCGAAGGCCAGGTACTTGCGGTTGGCCTGGGATTCCCCGGCGAAGGCCTCCTTGAGGTTGTCCATGGTGCTCATGACCTTCCTCCTTGTATCTCGGTACAACTTTCCGTCCTCCTTGAGGGCGTTTCCCTATAATCGGTGAGCGCGCCCGACGACCTTCTTTCGCATCCGTAATGTTCCCAGCGGAGGACGAAAATATACAAGCAGGAGCGCAAGCTGTTCAACCATGATGTGGCTCATACGGGCTTGCCTCGTGCCGCATGAACGCCGGCTCGCCGCTAGACGGACCCCTTGAAGGCCACTAAGCCGTCGAGGTTCCCCCAGCCCGATCCTCCCACCGCCCATATATGGGTGGAGTCCAGGATGTCGATGTCGTTTATGTCTCCCTTGTAGGTGTCGTCGGGGTACTGCACCTCCCAGTCGGAACCGTTCCAGTAATGGATCACCCCATACCACCTACCCGTCCAGACGCTGTTGGGGGCCAGCCCGGCCACGCAGAGCAGGCCTTCGGTCCAGCCGGTCATGATGGTGCTCCACGAAGTCCCGTTAAAGTAATAGAGGTCCACACCCATGACCCACACGTTGTTCGCGTCCTTCACCCAGACGTCGGTGAGGTCGTCGGCGGTGACCCCGGTCACCTTGCTCCACGTGGAACCGTTGTAGTGGAGGATGGTCCCGTCGTCGCCCACTGCCCAGACGTTGTTCGTGCCCGTTCCCTCCACGCTGCGCAGGTTGGCCGTGGTGCCGCTCTCCTGGTGGGTCCAGTAGGTGCCGTTCCAGTAAACTATGCTCCCCAGTTCCCCCACCGCCCAGACGTGGGAGGAGTCGGCGGCGTACACGCCATAGAGGTGGTGGCCCTCCTGTCCGCTGTCCTGCTCCTTCCAGGAGATGCCGTCGTAATAGAGCAGGATGCCCTGGTAACCCACCGCCCACACCCGGTTGGCGGCCGCCGCGCTGACGTCGTAGAGGGCGTTCGTGGTCCCGGAGTTCTGGCTGGTCCACGAGGTGCCGTTGTAGCGGAGGATGGTTCCTCCGGCACCCACCGCCCAGACGGCGGTGGAGTTCAGTGCGTCAACGCCGTAGAGGGATTTGACGCCCGAGAGCTGCGTCTGCCAGCCTCCGGCGGACCCCCCTCCGCCGCCTCCGGTCACGGTGAAGGGCTTTCCGTTGGAGGTCATCTTGATGGTGACGGGACCCCACTTGTGGAAGATGTGAGTGACCTTGACCTCCACGGTTCCCGTGACGCCCGCCGGGACCCTGCACTTGATCGTGTTGTCGGACCACGAGGTGTATTCCTCCGCTCTCACGTCCCCGAACTTCACGAAAGAGTCGTTCTCCCGGGAGGTTCCGAAGCCCGCGCCGTTGACGGTCACCGTCGCGCCCACCGGCCCGCTTTCTGGAGATAGGGACGTGATGTGCACCGAGTTGGCCAGGAGCATCTCCCAGCGCAGGGCTCCGTCCCACTTGACGTCGAAGAGCTCCAGGGACCAGCTCCACTCGTAAGTGCCCAGCCAGCCCACGTCGGCCTCGAATTCCAGCTCCACCCCCGCCTTGACCCCGATGTCCAGCTCCACGCCAACGAAGACCTTCCACAGCGGGAGCTTGGCGGTGTCGAGCTCCATGCGCACGTAGGGTTCCAGGTTGATATATGGCCCGCACACGCCGTAGAGCTTGATGCCGAACTGGGGGCCGGCGTAGACCTTCACGTCGGCGTCGATGCTCCCCGTGGGAGGCGTCCAGTCGAAAGAGAAGTCCTTTCCCGTGCTCGGCGTCCAATTCGTCCCGTCGTAGGAGGCGCCGGCGTAGACGCTTCCCTTCTGGACGGCTCCGAAGGAGATGCCTGCGGAAACGCTGCCGTCCACCCCCACGTGCACCTCGATGTACGGGACCAGGACCACGGGCACGGGACCGATCTGGACGTCTATGGGGGCGAACTCGTGCTCCACCACGGATTCCTCGTAATCCAGGTCCGATGTGACGGAGGCCGACCCCTGGATCTCCACCTCCTCGGAGACGGTGACCCCGAAGTCCACGCTCTTCAGGTCCACCTCCGGGAGGACGTCCCCACCCAGGAGGTCGTCCAGCGATGGCCAGGTGACGTCGATGTCCACGTTGAACTCGGCCGTGAAGCTCAGCGAGGCGTGGCCGTTCAGGAGAAGGTAGTTGGTATCGTCTCCCAGCTTGAGGTTGTTGAAGTCATAATTGAAGGTGAGGTCCATGGAGGCGGCGTCACGGAAGGCGCCCGGCTCCGCCTCGCCCCCGGGCCTGAATTCAACGCCTTCAGCCAGGATGCGGGTGGAAGCGAGCTGTGCGGGCACAAGGTCAGTGTAGTTGATGATGTGACCCCTCCATATGGCCTCTTCCAGGGAGGCCTCCACCGTCTCCAGTATCACCTGCCCACCTGCCCGGTTCACACCGGCTACCTTCTGCAGCATGCCGTAAGGGGTCTTGGAGGTGATGCCGCTGACGATGACGTCTCCGATTTCGACATCCTGCAGGGCCCCCACGTCGGCGTCGAAGGTGAGCACCAACCTCTTTCCGTCTCCGGACTTGGAGGCCCCCGAGAGATGGCCTAATTCGGCCTCTCCGAGCACCTTCGTGGTGTCGGGGATGATGGGCGGCTCGTATAGGGAGCCGATGGAGCAGTGCCCGTCGTCCCTGCCCATATAGCTGAAATACATGGCCCTCTCCACCACCACCAGCCCGCTCGCAGTGACCTTGGTGGACACGTCGGTGGAGGAGAGCCCGGGCAGCGCGTCCAGGAGGACGGAGCGTCGCGACCCGCCGGTGATGTCGAACTCCAGCGGCGGGGCGGAGTGCCCGGGCGGGAGCTGGAAGTCGAACCTCACGTGCTTGGTCTCCTGCCCGGGGTCCTGGACCAGGACGTAGGTATCGAATTGGCCCCCCGTATAGCCTTCCGCCAGGTACCAGACAGCAGAGGGAAAATCCGTTCCTATGGATACATGCCCTCCGCGCTTACCCTGGTACTCGAAGTACATAGCCCGCTCTGCCACTACTGAGACCGTGGACTCGACGGTGGTGGAGACGTCGGTGCTGCTCAGGCCGGGAAGCGAATCCAGTTGGACCGATCTGCGGGTCCCCGCCGGGAGGTCGAACTCGTAGTCGGGAGCGGAATGCCCCGGCGGGAGCTGGAACTTGAGGGTCACGTGGGCGGAGGTCTCCCCGGGGTTCTGCACCAGGACGTAGGTGTCGAACTC
>JACVJH010000396.1 GCA_015711895.1 Candidatus Solincola tengchongensis
CCCGCTCTATGGCCGCCGTGGAGCGGAACTCCTGGATGAAGAACTCCGCCTCCTCGAAGGTGATGCCCATGGCGGCGAAGACCACGGCGAACTCCTCCTCCGCCCCCAGCACGCCCGCCTGGCGGGCGATCTGGGCGGCGAGGCGGGAATGGGGCAGCCCGGCCCCGGAGAAGATGGGGAGCTTCTGTCCCCGCACCAGGGGGTTCAGGCCGTCGATGGCCGAAATGCCGGTCTGTATGAAGTCGGTGGGGAAGTCCCTGGCGTAGGGGTTTATGGGGTTCCCGTTGATGTCCAGCCTCTTGTCCGGGATTATGCGCGGGCCCTCGTCGATGGGGCGTCCCAGTCCGTCGAAGACCCGGCCCAGGATGTCCCGGCTGACCGGGAGCTCCAGCCCGCGACCGGTGAAGCGCACCTTGGTCCGGGCGATGTTCAGGCCGCTGGTGGCCTCGAAGGACTGCAGGAGGACCAGGTCCTCCTCCACTTCAAGGACGTTGCCCAGCCCGACGGTCCCGTCCGGGAACTCCACCTCCACCAGCTCGTTGTATTTGGCCCCCTCCACGCCCTCCAGGAGGATCAGGGGCCCCACGATCTCTTTGACCGTCAGGTACTCCTTGAGCATCTTCTCCGACTCCTTCCCCACTAGCTACCCGCCGCAGGCACGGGACGGGCGCCGCTTCCTGCCTTTATGCGGCGCATCCCGATATCTTCCAATCTCTTCCATTGCCGCCCCGCCGCGCGAGCCTCGACAACGCGGCCCCCAGGCGGCGACATTCCTTCCAATCTCTTCCAGTCAAGTCCCCGTGCAGAGCCCCGTCCGGCCCACTTCCCTCAGGCCCTCACCTCCGAGGCCTGTCCGGCCAGCTGCTCGGCCACCTTCTCCTCCAGGCGGTCGAAGCGTTCCAGGTCCTCCTCGGGGATGAACTTGGCCCGGGCGATCTCCTCCTGCACGGGGAGGTCTATGAGCTCCTCGATGGGTCTCCCCTTCTCCAGCTCCCGGGCCGCCAGGCGGTGGTAGGTCATAATCAGCCTGAGCAGCCGGTACTGCTTACGCAGGGAGGTGAAGGCGTCAGCGTCGTCGAAGGCGTTCTGCTGCAGGAAGTCCTCGCGCAGGGATTTGGCCGTCTCCATTATCAGGCGCTCCTGGTCGGAGAGGGCCTCGATGCCGATGAGGCGCACCACCTCCTGGAGCTCCGCCTCCCTCTGCAGGATGCCCATGGCCTCCTCGCGGAGCTCGGCGTAGGCCGGCTCCACCTCCCGCCTCCAGTAATCCTCCACCTTGTCCAGGTAGAGGCTGTAGCTGTTCAGCCAGTTGATGGCCGGGAAGTGGCGGGCGAAGGCCAGGCGGTCCTCCAACCCCCAGAAGACCTTGACCACGCGCAGGGTGGCCTGGGTGACCGGCTCGGAGAGGTCGCCTCCCGGTGGAGACACCGAGCCGATGGCGCTCACCGAGCCCTCCCGGCGGTCCTTCCCCAGACATACCACGCGGCCGGCCCGCTCGTAGAAGGCGGCCAGTCGGGTGCCCAGGTAGGCGGGGTAGCCCTCCTCGCCGGGCATCTCCTCCAGCCGCCCCGATATCTCCCGCAGGGCCTCCGCCCAGCGGGAGGTGGAGTCGGCCTGCAGGGCCACGTGGTAACCCATGTCCCGGTAGTACTCGGCAATGGTGATGCCCGTGTACACGGAGGCCTCGCGGGCGGCCACCGGCATGTTGGAGGTGTTGGCGATGAGCACCGTACGCAGCATGAGGGGCTCCCCGCTGTAGGGGTCGGTGAGCTCGGGGAACTCCAGGAGCACGTCGGTCATCTCGTTGCCCCGCTCCCCGCAGCCCACGAAGACCACGATCTGCGCGTTGGCCCACTTGGCGATGGCGTGCTGCAGGACGGTTTTCCCCGAGCCGAAGGGGCCGGGCACGCAGGCCGTCCCTCCCTTGGAGATGGGGAAGAAGGTGTCCACGATGCGCTGTCCGGTCACCAGTGGCTCGTGGGGGGTCATCTTGGCCGCGTAAGGGCGGGGCCGGCGTACCGGCCAGCGCTGCATCATGCTCACGGGGACCTCTCCCTTGGGGGTCTCCACCACGGCCACCGTGTCCTCAACGGTGAACTCCCCCTCTTTTATCTCCGAGACCCTTCCCTCCACCCCCACGGGGACCATCACGCGGTGGGCGATGACCTTGGTCTCCGGGACGGTGCCCAGGATGTCCCCCGGCCCTACCTCGTCTCCCACCTTCACCGCCGGGGTGAAGGCCCACCTGCGTTCCCGGGAGAGGCCGGGCTCCTCCACCCCACGGGTCACGTAGTTCCCGTACTTGGCCCTGATGACGTCCAGAGGCCGCTGCACCCCGTCGTATATGGAGGTCAGAAGGCCCGGCCCCAGCTCCACGCTGAGGGGCTCGCCCGTGGAGATCACCTCGTCGCCCGGCCCCAGCCCCGCCGTCTCCTCGTAGACCTGGATGGAGGCCAGGTTGCCCCGCAGCTCGATGATCTCCCCCATGAGGCGGTCCTTCCCCACCTTGACCAGGTCGTACATCTTGGGCTCGGGCAGGTCTCTGGCCACCACCAGGGGTCCGGAAACCTTGACCACCACTCCCGCTTCCATCTGGTTCTCCCCTCTATCCTCTCACGTCACCGTCACAAGCGTTTCTTCACCTTGGGCATGTTGCCAGATTATTCCATATGTTTCATCTCTCCAGGTCGGCGCCCACAGCCTTCACGATCCGCTCCCGAAGGCGGGCGGCCGCCGTCTCCCGGGTCCCGGTCACCGCGGGAACCACCAGCACCACGGGGAGCCCCCCTTGGGGAGGGAACCCGGGTATCTCCCGCTCCAGGACCTCGAAGACCGGCTCGGTGACCATGACCACCGCGTATCTCCGGAGGTCCAGTTCCCGCCAGATGCGCGGGCCGTCCTCCGGAAGGGGGGCGACGAAGGTCTCCACCCCCACAGCCTTGAATCCCAGGGTGGAGGTCCTTCCCCCTATCATGGCCATCCTCAGGGCGCTCATCCTTATCCTTCCCTTTCCTTCCCGGTCCGCGGTCCCCTCTCGGGCAGCGAATCCCGGGGGGCCGGACCGGGTATCGACTATTCGATGTACAGCTTGCGCAACATCCGTTCTATGGCCTCCGGGGCCAGGTTGTGCAGCTTTCCCATGAGGATCATGCGCACCATGGTCACCTCGTTCTCCCTCGCCCGCACGAAGGCGAACACCGGCTCCACTCCCGCGGAGATGCGGCGGCTGGCCCGCAGCATGTCCATGATGAAATCGTCGCTGCGGCGGTCGAAATCGCTCAGGCTCGGCTTCTCCTCGCCCTCCCCCACGATCTCGAGGAGGCGGGAAGGGTAGCGGGCCCGCTCCAGCTTCCGCAGCATCGCCTCCTCGGGATCGCCGTAAGCCTCCATCAGATATGACGTGGAGATGTGCCCCCCCTCCACCAGGGACCTGCGGACGGACTCCGGGTCCTTGCCCAGCCGCCGGGCACGGAGAAAAGCCTTGAGGTTGGCGAGATCGATGGCCGTGCGGGCGAACTCCTCCAGGAACCTGCTCCCCTCCCGGCGCGCCAGGAGTAGGCGATACCTCAGGAAATAACCGTCCAGCAGCGTATCCAGCTCCTGCGGAGAGAGCTCCCTCCCCTTCACCTCCAGGACCACTTCCCGGTACGGGGAGGGGAGTTCCGAGGGGTCCTCCACGCCGCGCTTCAGGACTTCCACGCTCAGGCTTCCCAGGCGCGGCAGCAGCGCCTCCTCCCCCTCTTCGGCCCGCCTCGCCTTGAGGAGGACCTTGAGGTTGTGGAAGTCGTAGCGGCAGTGAAAGAACTCGAAGAGCACGGAGTCCTTGGGCAGGGCCTCCCGCAGGAAGGCGTAGACGTCGTGGAGATAGGCGGTAAGCCCGTCGTCCACCTCCCGCGCCGTGGTCGCCCCGGCCAGGTAGTCGCCCATCTCCACCTCCTCCAGGATGTGCAGGGCCTCCTGAAAATCGGCCTCCACGAGCCTCCCCACGTGGTGGGGCATGAGGAGCTTCCTCTCCTGGGCCCTCACCCTCCCCACGGCATGGCCGTAACGCAGCACGTCGTGGAAGGGCTTGAAGACCGGCCTCCGCAGAGGGGTCGCCCTGTGGGGCTTCTGGGCCTCCTCTTTCCCGAGGTGCAGGGGTTCCCGTTTCCAGCTGGGCCTCCCGCTAAGTCCCCGGCTCACGGCCATGGCGCCATCCCCGTCCTCTTTCTCACTCCGGACCGAAGAGGAGCCTGCTCACGGCCTCCTCGCTCTCTTCCCACACCTTCTGGAGCAGGGCCTCCACGGAGAGGTTCACCTCAAGGCCCCTGCCCCTCAAGATCACCCCCCGGTCAAAGGGGGCGTCCTCGGGGGAGAGGCTCAACTCCCCCTTCTTCCCCGCCTGGGAGAGCTCCCGGTTGATCTCCTGGAGAAGCCCTCCTTCCAGCAGCCTCCGGTCGTAGGGGGAAGCCGTCAACACCTCGTCCCCGTTCACGACCCCGGAGAGAACGGCTTTCCGCAGCCATTCGCCGTATTCCTCCTCGGGGAGTTCCCGGAAGCGGCGGCCCGCCTCCCGGACCACCTCATCCAGCAACCCCTCTTTGGCCGCCAGGAGGTCCATGCGGCCCTCCAGCCGAGCCCGGCTGAGGATCTTGAGCCGCTCTCCCTCCGCCCGCATCCTGTAGGACTTGCGTATCTCGTCGGCCTCCCTCCGGGCCTCCTCCTCGGCCTCTCTCCTAATGCGAGCGGCCTCTTCCTCGGCCTCGGCCAGCAGGCGCCGGCTCTCCTTCCGGGCGTCCTCCTCTATCTTCTCCAGCAGTTTCTCCAGGGACATCTGGGGCTCCTCAAGGGGAAACTCAGATCCCGAGGGTGCCGTACAACGGCTTGATGACCACGAACAGGTAGATGATGGTCACGATGAGCGAGAGCACGGCGTAGGTCTCCACGAGGGCCGGAAGGACCAGCGCCCGGCCCATCTCCTCCCGCCGCTTGGCCACCATGGGCGCCGCTCCCACGGAGGTAAGGCCCTGGTATATGGCGGAGGTGCAGCAGACGAAGGCCACCGGCAGGCAGGCCAGGAAGATCTGGAAGCCCACCCAACCGGGCAGGGCTCCCCACCCCGAGCCGGGCTTCATGACGAAGGCCACCACCACCCCGGTGATGAACCCGTAGATCCCCTGGGTACCGGGTATGACCACCAGGGGCAGGAGCGGACCGAAGAGGTCCGGCATATCCACCAGGATGCCCCCGCCACGTTGGCGATGTAGGTTATGCCCATGGCCGAGCCGGTGCCTCCCCCGATGACCGCCAGGGCGGCGCCCAGAACCGCCCAGTGTACACCGGAGAGTCCGCCGAAGGTCGCGTTCATGCCTTACCTCCTTGAAGATCGTCGATAACCACTTTCTCCGTACGCAGGCCGAAGGGCCGGAAGGGCTCCCCTCCGTCCTCGTAGAACTTCCCGAAGAACTCCACGTACTGCAGCCTGAGCGGGTGCACGAAAGCGCCAAGCAGGTTTATGAGCAGGTTGAAGATATGGCCGCCGGCCAGGATGGCCACCATGAGGACCACGCCCAGGACGGGAATGGCGAAGATCATGCCGGCCATGCGGTTGATCACGCTCCCGATGGCCACGGTGGCCATTCCCAGAGCGTAAAGTCGTAGATAGGAGGCCACGTCGCCGATGGTGGCCCCGAAGAGGCCGTAAAGGTTGTAGAGCCCGCCGAAGAACTTGCCCAGGATGCTCTTGCTGGAGATGTTGGAGAGGAATACCACCCCCGCAGCGCCCGCGGCCAGGGCCCACGTCCCCGCCGTCTGCACCGGCTTGACCTTCACCCCGGCACCGAGGGCCATGACCGCCAGGCCCAGCCACATGAGGAGGGTGGTCCCCTGTTCGCAGAAACCCATCCACACCGAGTTGTGGCGCATGTTGTCGTACATCTCGATGGCCACCCCTATGGATATGTGGATGAGTCCCAGCGCGGCGCAGATGAGCATCATGGGGATGGGGTTGAGGAGGACGTCGAGGGTTCCCGGGAATTTGAGGACCGCGGGCAGTGCCTCCCCCTCGATGCCGAACCAGCCCCGGGTGAACACCCCCACCACCATGGAGGCGATCCCGCAGTAGAGCATGAGGCGGAAGAAGCGGCGCACGGCCTCGGAGAGGTCCAGTTTGCGCAGCGCCAGCCAGGAGCCGAGAGCGATCAGGGCACCGTACCCCACGTCCCCGATACACATCCCGAAGAAGAGGACGAAGAAGGGGGCCACGAAGGGCGTGGGGTCGGTCTCCCCCGGATTGGGCAGGCCGAAGAGATTGATGAGGCTTTCCGCGGGCTTTATCCCCCCGCGGTTGATGAGGAGGGTGGGCGGGAGATCTCCCTCTCCCGGCGGCTCCAAGGTCACGTCCAGGGTGTCTCCCAGTTCCTCCAGCGCGAGGAGCACCTCCTCCCCCCGGGATTCCTCCACCCATCCCTCCAAGGCCACCACCCGGTCCGTGCGCAGGAAGTTCTCCTGCACCTCCTCCTTGAGGAGCAGGTTGCGCAGGTAATCGTTGAGAGCCAGGAGCTTGGGCTTGAGGGGCAGTTTCTCCCTGATGCCCTCCACCAGCCTCTCCCGGGCCGTGGCCTCCTCCTCCAGGCGTTTCCGCAGGCGCGCCGCCTCCTCTTCCGGTGTGGAGTCCACTCCGGGGAAGTGTACCTCCTCCAGCTCGTACCTCTGGGCCAGCTCCCGGAAGGAATCCAGGTCCTCCCGGTGCACGGCTACCACCATGAAGAGGCGCTCCCCATCCCGGCGCAGCTCCTCCCACCAGGAATAAGGGCAGGCCTCCTCCATCTCCCTCTCCCAGGCCGGATAGTGTCCGGCGCCCAGTACCGCAAGCCTTACCTCCACCCATCGGAGCTCCCGCAGCTCGCCCAGAGGAAAACGGAGCTCCTCCCAGAGGCGCAGTTCCTCGACGGATCTCCCTATCTCCGCGATACGGCTCTCCACGTGGCGGAGCTGGATGTCCAGGTCCTCCAGTTCCCGGTAGAGGGCCTCCAGGTCCACCTCCTTCTCCACGCGCAGGAACTCCTCGTAGGTGAGATGTGTCCTCCCCTGCAGGAGGCCGCCCAAAAGGCCGCCCTTCCTTTCCTCGAAGCGCTCCAGGAGCTCGATGAGGAAATCGCACCGCGATATGGACAGCTTCAGTTCCCGCACCTCGGAGCGGCAGGGTACGGCCAGCTCCTCCAGCTCACCCTCCATGGCGGAAGGGAGGTTCACCACGTGCACGGCTCCCAGTTCGTAGAGCCTCTGGACGAGCTCGTCCCTCCTCTCCGCGGGGACCAGAATGGTGGCTTTGAGCATCCTGGCGACGGGCATCTCTCACCTCTCCGCCACGTTAAAAGGAGGCCTTTCCGGCCTCCTTCAATCCCTTGAGCAGGAGTGCTACCGCCTCCTCCTTCTTGATTCGGGCGGCATCCAGCATGGCCGATTTCCTCCGGGAGAACTCGGCGGCTATCTCCTCCGCTTCGCGCCCGGCCTCCTCAATCCTGCGCTCCAGTTCCCTCTCCCCCTCCTCGCGGGCCCGCTTCCTCTCCGCCTCCCTGTGGGATTCCGCCTCTTCGCGGGCCTTCAGGACCAGCTCCTCCGCTTCGCGGCGTGCGGCGGCGATGACCTCCGAGGCGGACGCCTCCGCTTCTTTCACCATCCTCAGCTTCTCCGCCGTGGTCCTCATCTCCGTTTTCCTTTCCCTCTTCCCGTACAGCAGGGACGACGGCTCATCGGGCGGTGCCCGCTCCGAGGATTGTCCGTGTGCCTCCCTCCGACCTGCGAGCTTTTTTCAGTTAATCGTAATTTTATTTTCGGAACACCAAAATTTTTTTCCGACGAAATATTAATGCTATTCACCTCCGTTGACAAGCACCGTTTTGGCCATCAAGGCGTGCGCGCCGGGAGGCTTCGCGTGTAGAGTAAATGGATTGCGCCCGACGGTAGTTTGCCCCTCCCCAAGGGGACGAGGGAGGCCCGAGACAATGGCAGGTAATCCCTGGCCGGCGGACCTCACCCGGCGAGAATACGCTTCAGTTCCGCCTCCCTCTCCGGTTCGGTGACCGCGATGACCGTGTCTCCCGGCTGGAGCACGGACTCGCCCTGGGGGATGATCACCTCGTCGCCCCGGATGATGGAGACCAGCACGCAGCCCCGGGGAAGCCCGAGGTCCCGCAGGGGGACGTTGCAGGAGCGGCAGCGGTCCTCGGGAAGGTCCAGCTCCACTACGGCCAGCCTCCCCTTCTTCAGGGTGTGCAGGGTGATGATGTCCCCTACCGTGGTCCGTTCCTCGATGAGCTCGGCGATGACCGTGGTGCTGGATATGGCATCTATGCCCAGGCGGTTGAATATCTTCTCGTTCTTGGGGTTGTTCACCCGGGCCACGGCGCGGGGCACCTGGAAGTGGGTCCGCGCCAGCTGGCAGGCCACCAGGTTGTCGTCGTCGTCACCGGTGACCGCGGCGAAGACGTCGGCCGAACCCACATCGGCCTCTTCCTGGAAACGCATGTCGCAGCCGTCCCCCTCTATGACCGTCGCCGAGGTGCGAGAGGCGATGCTTTCGCACAGCGCGCGGTCACGTTCGATGACCGTGACCCGGTGGCCGTTGGCCTCCAGTATCTCGGTCAGGAAGGAACCCACCTTTCCCCCGCCCATGATCACCACCCTCACCGCCACTCACCCCCTACGCGGTCCGTGTACGGGACCCCAGGCATGTCCCCTCGGGCCACATCCGGCCTTCCGGGAAAAAGCGGCGAACGCCGTGGTTCTTCGCGGGTGGTGAGAGAAGAACCAGTGATCATGAGGGGCAAGGCATGCCCTCCACGACAACCGGGGATATAGTAGCAGCCGGTGAACCGGAGGGCATGAAGGGAATCCTCGCCTCCCGTTCCTGGGGATTCCGGCCGCGTGACCATGTGCCCTCACCCTAATCCCAGTATCCTCCTGATGTCCTCCGCCCGGTCCGCCTCCGAGACGAAGAGCACCTTGTCCCCTCGCTGCAGGACCAGGTCGCCGCGGGGGATCAGGAGGTGCCGGTCGCGAAGCACGGTGGCCACCAGGACCTGGGGCGGGAGGTCCAACTCGCCGATGCTCTTGCCCACCACCCCGCTCCCCTCCTCGACGAGGACCTCCTCCACGGCCAGGTTCTCGCGGCGCAACTTCAGCAGGGTGACCATCTCCCCCAGGGAGCTCTCCTCCCGCACCAGCTGGACGATGATGGAGGCGCTGCATATGGCCTCGTCCACCCCCCACTCGGCGGTGAAGAGCCACTCGTTCTTGGGGTTGTTGACCCGCGCGAAGACCATGGGCACGCCGTACTCGAACTTGGCCAAGTAGGAGATGACCAGGTTGTCCTCGTCGTCGCCGGTCACCGCGGCGACCGCATCCGCGCCGGCCGTCTTCGCCACGTCCAGTACCTTCGGCTCGCAGGCATCGCCGTGGACGATATCCGCATCCGGGAACCGGTCGCGCAACTCCTTCACCCTGTCCAGCCTCTTCTCCACCAGCACCACCTGGTGTTCCTCCCGCAGGGCTTCCAGGAGATACCTGCCCACCATGCCCCCGCCCAGCACGACGATACGCATTATCCGCCCCCCTCACTTCAGGCCCAGAAGCCTCTCCAGCTTGGACTGGCTCTCCTTGGCCACGGCCACGTACAGGATGTCCCCCTCCCGGAGAACGGTCCCGGGGATGGCAAGCCGGGCGCTTCCCTCTCGGACCACGGTGACCACCTGGACCTCCCCAGGAACGTTGAGGTCGGCCGCCTTCCTTCCCGCCAGGTGCAGGGGGAGGTCCAGCCTCAACAGGTCCACCTCCCCGCTGCCGAACTGGAATTCGCTGTCCAGCTCCCCGTGGGAGATGTAGCTCAGGATGCGGTGGCCGGCCCAGGCCACGCTGGCCACGGTGGGGATCCTCAGGCGGCGGTAGATCTCCGCCCTCCGGGGGTCGTAGATGCGGGTTATCACCCGGGGCACGTGGAAGTATTCCTTGGCCAGCCGGGCGCTGACGATGTTGCTGTTGTCCCCGCTGGTCACCGAGGCGAAGGCGTCCGCCCTCTCGATGCCCGCCTCGATGAGGGCGTCGCGGTCGAAGACCACCCCCTTGACCTTCTTGCCCGAGAAACCCTCCCAGAGGTTCTCGAAGGCCTCCGGGTCCTTGTCGATGACCGCCACCGTATGGCCCTCCCTCTCCAGCATGTAAGCGAGGTAGGACCCAACCCTTCCGCATCCGCCTATGACCACGTGCATCGTCTCACCCCCGCGCCGTCGATCCCTCACCCTTTACGTGGAGAACACGGGCTTTCCGCCCCTCTTACCATTTCCTGCCAGAAGCCTTTTTCCGACGACCCTCGGCAGCATCCGCCGCCGGCCCCGATCGGTCCCTTCCGGACCCCGGTTCCATGCCTGCCCCGGCCTTTTCCATCCCGCTCCCCGGCAAGCAAGGAAAGCGCGAGTGGATACAATTCGATAGTAACACCCGTATATCTCCCGTGCATCCGCGGCGTTGCCGTCGTTCGCGGGAACATCGCCGCCCTGCCCGCTCTATCGCCTCGAGCATGCCCCCTCACCCTGGCGTCGCCTCTCCCGCTCCCCGCTCCCGGGCCCCGTGGTGCCCGCTCCGCCCTCCCGGTCATCCCTCGTCCCCTTTCTTCCTCCGGCGCAGGTAAGCGCGCACCAGGGCCTTCCTTATCTCGTCCGCCAGGAGGCAGGTGGGGATGAAGGGAACCAGGAACAGCCAGTCCTTCCAGGCTATGGGCGCAGTCTGGAAGACGTTGTTCAGG